>NZ_JBNYXT010000002.1:0-304170 GCF_051380795.1 Janthinobacterium leeuwenhoeki | reverse complement strand
CTGGGATCTCAGCACTTCCTTGTCGCTCATCTGCGTCACCATGATTTCGTGCCCGTTTATCCCAAAAGGGGACATTACTACTTTGCACGAAGGGGACATTACTACTTTGGGCTAACACGCCCACACGGCGCCCTTTGCCATTCTGCAAAGCCCTGCTATAATCTTGTCTTAGGCGGCTGTAGCTCAGCTGGATAGAGTACTTGGCTACGAACCAAGGGGTCGTGGGTTCAATTCCTGCCAGCCGCACCAGAATATCGGGGGTCAGATTGTAAAATCTGATCCCCTTTTTCGTTTCCGAATGGATTTACCCTGCGCCTGTGGCGCCGCGCCGGTATTGCAGGCGAAACGCGCGCGGCGTGACGTGCCTGGCGGCGCGGAACTGGCGGTTGAAATGCGCCAGGTTGCGGTAGCCCGCCTCTTGCGCGATGATGGCGATGGCGAGATCGCTTTCGATCAGCTGTTGGCAGGCGCGGCCGATGCGCAGCCGCGCCAGATACGCGCCCGGCGTGCAATGCGCGTGGCGCTTGAAGCAGCGGTGAAAGGCCCCCAGCGACAGGGCCGCCCGCTGCGCCAGCGTTTCCAGTGCAATCTCTTCGCGGAAATGCGCGTGCATGAAGTCAAACACGATTGCCATGCGCTTTTGCTGCCCATCGGCATGTATCGGCGCCAGCGCTTCCGAGGCCAGCGGCTGCGCGCCCTCGTCGCCAGCCAGTTCCAGCAGCACGTCGAGCAGCAGCGGCAGGCGCTGTGCCACCGGCAGGGCATTCAGTTGCAGCAGTTTGGCCGCGCTGCGCGCGCTCGCTGCCGGCGAGAAATGCAGGGCCGGGCCGGCGCGGGCCGCCAGTTGCCGCACGCCGCGCAATTCTGGAAAGCAGGCCGCCAGCTGCTCCACCCATTCGAGGGAAAACCATACGACGACGGCCAGCATCGGCTGCGCGCTGTCGATGCGCTCGCTGGCCGACCAGGTATGCGGCAAATTCGGCCCCAGCAGCACCAGGTCGCCCGGCTCGAAATCGCCCATATGGTCGCCGATGTAGCGCTGCCCCCGTGCATTGACGGTGAGGGTCAGCTCGAATTGCGGGTGGTAGTGCCAGAGGAAGGGAATGGTGTCGAGTTCGCGCCACAGCAAGCCGCAGGAGTGGCCCGTGGGGATCGTGACTTGTTCAAATAAAGGCGTCATTATGACGTTTTGAGGTGGTGGATAGTCAGGATAGTATCAGTATTGGTTGCTGCGCACGCATTTTACGCGGCACTGCCGAAGCACAATTTGTCTCACACCAACACAGGAGACAGCGATGCAAGAAGACCGATACCAATACGGCGAAGACCGTCCCGGCAACCCGTCCGTGGCCTACACGGAACAGACCCAGTTACGCGACATACAAAAACAGCTGCCCCTGCGCGTGCTGTCCGACAGCGATTTTTTGCACTGGCAAACCTATGGTTACGTCATCGTCAAGGATGTCGTGTCACCCGAGCAAGTGCGGCGCACGACCGATTTCCTGTGGCAATTCCAGGGACTCGACCAGCATGACCCCGCCACCTGGAACCAGGACCAGCTGCGCGACCACGCCATGAAGGAACTCAACGGCTCCGGCATGGTCGAGGCCTATCACAACCAGACCCTGTGGGATAACCGCCAGACGCAGCGCGTGTATGACGCCTTCGTCGACATCTGGGACCGTGTAGACCTGTGGGTGACCATCGACCGCGCCAACTTGAACACGCCGAACAATGGCAAGCGCAAGTTTGGCGGCTTCATCCACTGGGATGCGGACACCACGCTCGACCCGCTGCCCGTCAACGTGCAAGGCGTGCTGGCCCTGTCCGATACCTCGCCCGAGAGCGGCGGTTTTCAATGCTATCCAGAATTGTTCAACAATTTGCTTGAGTGGCGCAAGACGGTGCCGGCGGACCGCAACCCGTGGCAGCCGGACCTGGCGACGGTGCCGTATCCGATGGAATTCATCGCCATGAAGAAAGGCGAGTTGTTGATATTCAACAGCTTGCTGGCGCACGGCATCCGCCCGAACACGTCCACCGACCAGGTGCGCCTGGCGCAATACATTTCCTTTACGCCCGCGCAGGAAGACAATGCCAGCCTGCGCGACTGGCGCGTGCAAAGCTGGCGCGAGCGCAGCGCGCCGCAGGGTTATGCCTTCCCCGGCGACCCCGAGGAAAAGGAAAAGCTGCGCTATCCGCAAGCGTGTTTGACGGCGCTGGGCGAGCAGATCCTCGGCGCGCGCGACTGGTAAGTGTGGCGCCAGGGCCGGTGGCATTGCCTGTCGGATAGACAATTGCCGGCAAATGCACGATCATGGTTCGACTTGCCATCGACCGAGGAAACGCATGAGTATCATCACCTGCATCGAAGACTTGCGCGTGCTGGCCCAGAAACGGGTGCCGCGCATGTTTTACGACTACGCCGATTCCGGTTCCTGGACGGAATCGACGTATCGCGCCAACAACAGCGATTTCGCCAGGATCAAATTCCGCCAGCGCGTGGCCGTCAACCTGGAAAACCGCAGCCTGGCCTCGACCATGGTCGGACAGGTGGTTTCCATGCCGGTGGCCCTGTCGCCCACGGGCTTGACGGGCATGCAACATGCGAATGGCGAAATCCTCGCGGCCCAGGCGGCTGAGCGCTTCGGCGTGCCATTCACCCTGTCGACCATGAGCATTTGCTCGATCGAGGATGTGGCAGCGAACACGACTAAGCCGTTCTGGTTCCAGCTGTACGTGATGAAGGACCGCGAATTCATCAACCGCCTGATCGACCGCGCCAAGGCGGCCAAATGCGGCGCGCTCGTACTGACCCTGGACTTGCAGGTGCTGGGCCAGCGCCACAAGGATTTGCGCAACGGCCTGTCGGCGCCGCCGAAACTGACGATTCCGAATATCCTCAACATAGCCACCAAGCCGCGCTGGGTGGCGGGCATGCTGGGCACGAAACGGCGCGGCTTCGGCAACATCGTCGGCCACGCCACGTCTGTCTCGGACATGTCGTCGCTGTCGGCCTGGACGCAGCAGCAGTTTGACCTGAGCCTGTCGTGGGCCGACGTGGAATGGATCAAGCAGCGCTGGGGTGGCAAGCTCATCATCAAGGGCATCATGGACCCGGAAGACGCGCGCCTGGCCGTCAACAGCGGCGCCGACGCGCTGATCGTCTCGAACCACGGCGGGCGCCAGCTCGACGGCGCGCAATCGTCGATCGAAGCCTTGCCCGCCATCGTCGACGCCGTGGGCAGCCAGATCGAAGTGCACATGGACGGCGGCATCCGCTCGGGTCAGGATGTGCTCAAGGCCGTGGCACTGGGCGCGAAAGGCGTGTACATCGGCCGCCCGTTTTTATATGGCCTGGGCGCCATGGGCGGCCCCGGCGTCACCAAATGCCTGGACATCATCCGCAATGAACTCGATTTGACGATGGCCTTTTGCGGCTTGCGCGACTTGCAGCATGTGGACAAGAAAATCTTGCTGCCGGGGACGTTTTAATCTTGCCCGCGCCCTGCGCTCGCTGGCAGCTTATTCCTGATGCGTCCACACGACGCTGGTGGTGGGTGCAGCGCTGCGCTGGCGATGAATCAAGGCCGTTGCGTCGAGCGCGCTGCGGCCCACGCGCACCGCGCCTTGCAGCAGAAAGTAATCGCTTCTGATATCGATGCGCAGCTCTTCGGGTAAACGTTGGCCGTGCAGCGCCGCGTTGAATTCGTCCATCGTTCTAAAATAGGCGTGTTGCCGGCGCGCCGCCAGCTGGCGTCCCTCTGGCATGGAAAGATGGAGTGTGGCCGCCAGCACTTCCGGCGCCGCCGTATTGACATTCACTGCCGTCGGATGCGGTAGCAGCACCGCGTATTCACTCAGCAGCAGCACTATCTGCTGCGTGTAGCCAGCAATGCCGAGTAGCTCATCCATCCGCTTCAATGCAGGGCGGTTTGCGCCTGTCGCGCCTGCCTCGTCTTGCCGGGTATCGGCGATGGCGAGGGCAGTGGGCAAGGCCAGGCCCGGATCCAGGCGCAGATTGGCCAGCAGGCGTTCGAAAACGCGTATTGCAGCGGGATCGGGTGTGCGCAGCGTGGCAAGGTTGCTCAAGTTGTAACGCGACTGGGCGTCTATCATGCGGCTGCCGATGTGCGCTTGCGAGCGCTCGCCTGCGGCAAGTTCATGCTCGACATACTGATCCAGCCGGATGTCCGGCATCGGTGCATTCCATGCTCCGTCGAGTGTTGTGTATGCCGGACTGCTTGCGCCGTCCTGGCGCAGAATCAGTTGCGCCGAGTCCAGGCTTGCCTGCCATATCCATTGCGTCTGTACGCGTTGGCGCTGGTTTTCCATGCCTCGCACCTGCACCTGCTGCATCCAGAACAGGCTTGTGACGGCGGTGACGGCCAGGGTGGTCAGCAGCAGTGCCGTAATGATCGCCACCCCTCGCTGAGCCTGGCCATGCCGACAGTAGCGCCCCGCGCGCCCGGGCATCAGTGCGCCTCCAGCAGGAACAGGTGGGTCAGCGTTCCGGCAGGGCTGCCGGAGCCCAGCTGAACCTGCAGCGCCGCAGGGTCTGGCTGCGGCGCATGCACTATCCGTCGAGTGCGCAGCCTGAGCGGTGCGCCAGGGTTTCCGCCTGCTTGCCAGCCGCTGCCATTGCGCCACAGACTGAGTTCAAAGCTGCCCCCGTGGGTGAGCAGCGTCACGCCGTCGAAATGGTCCTGGCCTTGGAGTGTGGCTTGCCAGGCAGCCGCCAGTACCTTGAGATCGCTGCCGGCAGGCGAGGTATGGCGCCGCAGTACGCCTTCTTCGTTGCGGTAGACGACGATTTGCAGTTGATCGCTGTGCCCCTCAAGGGCCACGCTACGCAGCAGGGCAAGTTGCCCGTTGGCCGTGGATAGGGTGGCTTGCCCGTTGAAGTCGGCGCTGCGCACCAGGTGACGGCAATCGACCTCGATCTGCGCGAACGCCAGTTGCGCGCTGCGCGACTGCTGCAGTTGCTCATGCAGCGTCGCGCGTGCGCGCAGGATGCCATCGAGCGCGCGCCATCCGAGGACGC
This sequence comes from Janthinobacterium leeuwenhoeki, assembly GCF_051380795.1. Lineage (NCBI taxonomy): Bacteria > Pseudomonadati > Pseudomonadota > Betaproteobacteria > Burkholderiales > Oxalobacteraceae > Janthinobacterium > Janthinobacterium leeuwenhoeki. The sequence continues at coordinate 299,126 of NZ_JBNYXT010000002.1, read as the reverse complement.
TCATCAGTGTCAGCAGCAGCACGGCCACCATCATCTCGACCAGTGACATGCCGCGTGCAAGGGCAGTGCGCTTCACGCCGGCCCTTGCCGCTGCGTGCGCACGAAACTGGCTGAAGCTGAACAAAAATGCAGGGCGAAAGATGTTTGCATAAGGAATAGACTAGCCCCTCCCAGCGCACTATTGCTGGCGCCGGGAGGGGTAATGCATCAGCGACTTATTTGCCGAAGACTTTGACCTCTTTGAACGAACCGCTCCACGACGAAGGACCGGCGCGTCCCGATACCCGCACGCCAACCACGCCGCTGATGGCCTTGCCGCTGAAGGTGTAGGCAACGCTGCTGGCGGAAGCATTGTTCGGATAGGTAGGAGTGACGCTCCAGCCCGATTCTACCCAGGTGCTGCCGTTCAGCGTGTACTGCAGGCTCAGGCCCGACTCGAAATAGCCGTTGCCGTAGCTGTCCAGCGCGCCATTCACGAACACTGCCGACGTTACGCTTTTTGCGGACGAGAACATCACGCCAGCGGCTTGCCATTTTTGCGCGCCCCCTTCGCCGTTGTTGTTCAACATCAAGGTGGTGCTGAGGTTGCCGTCGTTCACCGCCGGCGCAAGCGCGCTATTGGTGTTGGCGGTGGCGCTGGCATTGGCATTCCAGATATAACCCTTGCCGGCCACGGCGATGTTGCCGTCCGGACTCTCGGGTGGGGCAGGCGGTTGCACGCCCAAGCCGGCCGAGACTGCGCCCCAGAAGGCGGCATCTTCATAACCCATCGCCCAGATGCTGGTGCCGCCCAGTTTGTAGGTATTGACCAACGCGGTTTTGGCGGTGATGCTTTGCACGTCGTCGTACCAGAGGACTGGCTGCTTCGTGCTATTGTTCCATTCGACGCCGCTGGCTTGCTGCTTGACTGTGCCCCAAGCCGCATACGGGGTGGCTGCGGCGCTGTCGCGCGATGGCTTGGCGGTGGGGTGGGCGTTCAGGATGTCGTTATAGCCAAGTACGCCATTCGATCCTTTCCAGTACGAGATCTTGCCGGTGCTGTAGTCGTAGCCGTAGGTCGGCAAGCCTTGCAAGACCTTGTTGGCCGGTACGCGCGACACAGCATAGCTCAGCTTGGCGTTCATCCAGTCCAGTCCCGCTTGCGGACCGGGCCAGGTGCCCGAGCTCGACGACGACCAGCCCGGGCCTGCCTCATCGTAGGTCATCACCTGGAAGTAGTCGACCGCCGCGCCGAGCGCCTTGTAGTCGTAGCCGGCCATATACGAAGGCGCACCGTCGCCGCTCATGGGCGGAACACTGATGATCAGCTTCTTGCCTTTGGCATGCAGGGCGTTCGACAGCGCGGCAATGAAGGTCGACATGTGCGCCTTCATGGACGGCTGCACCGCTTCCAGATCGATGTTGATGCCGGCGTAGTTCCCGTTGATCGTCAGGCTGAGCAGATTGGCGATGGCGTTCGTGCGATTTGCCTCGCTGCTGAGTATGGTGTCGCTGACCACGCGGTCGAATTCAGATTTCTCGTTGCTCCAGTCGGACACCGTGGGATACACCGGCAGCCGTTTTTCGTTGGCAAAGCGGACGATATCATCATTGGTCGTATTTTTGCCTTCGTCGAGGACGCTGCCGTTTGCCTTCAGGGCATAGCGCGAACCCAGGCCGACCGCGTCGAGGTTGGTATAAAAGTTGCGCAGGTTGCTGAAGGACTGGGGATTCTGCCCGTCTGTATAGGCCAGCACGAATGGCTTGGCCATGGCGCTGGCGCTCAGGCCCGCGGTGGCCAAGGCGATGACGATGCTGCGCAGTGCGGTCGAAACGGGTTTTTTAAGGTTCAAAGTACAGTACTCCCAGATGAAGAAAGGTTGAAAAGAAGGCGAATTTGCCGCCCCCCCCCCGGCACACCACCGTTCTGTGCTTTCTCTGCTGGATGACGGAAAAATGGCAGAGCGCATCACCCGCCCTCAGCCAGGCTGCGCGGGGGCGCCGAGGGGGGCCCAGGCTGGCGTTGCAGGCAGGGCAGAAACGGCGCCGGTATTCTATATGGAGAGTCATTATTTCCATAGCGCAATTTTTTCATGTTGCTGTGCTCGCTGCCTTTGCCTGCCTGCCAGTCTGCCAGTCTGCTTGCCGCCGTTCTGCGCGCGGGAGTGTACACGGTGCAGAGATGCCCGGCGCATGTCCATGCTGCTGACTGATAGGGTAGATGGCTGTTCGGCCGTCCCTTTCTGTACGGACTTGGCGCCATGGATGGCCAGGGCGTCACCAACTGCCGCGACATCATCCGCAACGAACTGGACTTGGCGATGGCGTTTTGCGGCTTGCGCAACTTGCAAGCTGTTGACAAAAAAATCTTGCTGCCGGGCACGTTTTAAGTGGCAATCCGCAAGATATCAAAGCCTTCCGACGCTTGGGGCGGCACGAAGTGGCGGGTGATGTCATCAAATTGCGCCTCGCTGGTGGAGAACGGATGCAGTCCGCTTGCATTGCGCTGGCGCAAGCGCGCCTTGCATTCGTCGTCCGGCACGTCCAGGTAATGCAGCACGTGCGGCGTGCCAGCCTGCTGGAACAGGTCGCGCATCCAGGCGCGGCTGGCGGGCGTATTCGCGGGAAAATCCAGTACGACGGACACGCCCGCTTGCAGCATCTGCAAGCACAAAGGAGCGATGGCTGTGCGCAGCCGCGCCGCGCAAGCCACGTAGTCGGCCAGGCTGGCGATCTGGCCCGGATACAGCTGTGCCAGCAAGTTGTCTTCGCTGATGCGCACGGTCTGCGGCGCGCTGGCCAGCCGGGTGGTCAGGGTGGATTTTCCGGAAGCAATCTTGCCGCATACGAGGTGCAGGGTGGGGGTAACGGTGATGCTGGAAGTAGGATACATGGTCGCTCGCTCAGGTGGGGGAAACAAAGCCTGCGAGACGCCAGATGAAGCCAAGCCGCCTTGCAGGCGGCTTGGTCTATGTCATTCCTGCCTGGCCACCATGCGACGAATGGTGGCAATAATCGATGACAGGGGCGGGAATGGCGATGGCATGGTTGAACCATGCCATGCGATGGCTCGCGCTGTCAAGCCTGCTCGATGCGGTTCCATGGCTCGCGGAAAGTGGCCGCATCGAGCGGCCGCGCATGCGGGTCGTCGGGCTGGAACAGGCCGCCGATCAGCATATCCTGGATGGCGCCCGTGAAACCGCCGTACGCGGCGCGGCCCCACTGGCGCCGCGTATGGGCGAAGACGACGGCGTCTTGCTGCGCAGCCAGTTGTGCCAGGCATAGTCGCAAGGTGGCGGCCGCTTCCGGGCCCATGTCCGTGGCGATGGCGCACACCAGGCGCTGGCCGAATTGCAGGGGCTTGCCTGCCCGTCCCAGCAGCGATTCATTGGCCAGGGCGAGGAACAGGTCGGGCGCCTGGTCGTCCTTTTCGCAGAGGGTCCAGGTGGGCGCCCACGTTTCCAGGCTCATGAAGCGGGCTTCGCGTGTTTCCGGCGTGTGCGTCCACTTCGCGTGCGACTTGTCGTCCCAGCCCAGGCGGCCAAAGGGAATCGGCTTGCCCTTGGGATTGTATTGATGGCTGCGTACGCCGGCCTTGCCCCGCGCTTGCGCCATGAGGCTATCGAGGCTGGCGGCAAACGGCGTCCATTGCGCTGCATCCCACAGTGGCACCGCATCGGGTGCGGCCAGCAGCAGGAATACTTCGTAATCACGTGAAAAAAACGCCATGCTGATTCCTTGGCAAAGGGATTAATAATATTGTAGCAATATTATAGTTGCAGTTGCGACATGGCGGCGCGCTGGCTGGGGCGTAGCAGGTAGACGCCGTACAGGCACAAGGGCAGCACGGCCAGCAGGGCGATAGTCGGCAGGATGGACGCGCCGTCTTCGGCCGGGTTCGGCAAGGTGGCCGTTACCAGCGCATAGTCCCACAGTCCATGCACGAGTACCATAGGCCAGATGGAGCGGGTGCGCAGGCGGATGGCCGCATAGCCGACGCCTTGCAGGGTGGCGGCCACGGCTTGCCACAAGGCGCCGCTGACATCGCCCGTGGCCAGGCCGTTGGCCGTATGGGCCAGGCCGAACAGCGCCGATGACATCAAGACGGCGGGCCAGACGGCGTAGCGGTCCAGCATGCCTTGGAGCAAAATGGCGCGGAACATCAATTCTTCCGAAATGGCCACCAGTGCCGCATTGCAAGCGACGATCAGCAGCACGCGGGGTTGCGGCCAGCCGCCGGCCCAGGCCAGCAACAGCATCAGCAGCGCATACAGCAGCGGTGGCCAGACCAGCCACGTGGTTTTCCATGGCTGCGGCGCACACAGGCCCGCCGCGCGGGGCCGGCTTGAGGCCAGCAGCAGCGCCAGCGCGAACAGTGCGGCCAGCGCCCACGACAGGCCGATACGGCCGGTGACGGCGGCGCCCGGCAAGGCGTAGCCGGCGGATTCCAGCCAGCGGCCGCCCAGGCTCAAGCCCAGCCAGACGGCCAGTGCGCCGACGGCGAGCGGCATGGTGAGGTGGATTTTAGGGATGGACATGGTTGGCTTCGGAGGTGGTTGCGTCGCTGACTGCGTACATAAGCGGCGCATGAAGTTGCATCAATGATATGGCGAAAAATATTGCCATGGTACATTAAAAGCACCGTCACAAAATTGCCACATCGTTATAGTTGCATGGAATAATAAGCATTCGTCCGTTTGCCGCCAGACTGGAGCGCCATGACCTACAGCAAGACCATCACCACTCAACGATTGATCCTGCGCAAGCCGCAAGCATCGGATGAGGCGGCGCAATTCGCCATGCATGCCGACCCCGAAGTGATGCGCTATTTCAGCGAACCACCATGGACCGATGCCAGCCGCGCCGCGCGCCAGATTGCCGAGGACATCGCCGCTTTCGAAAAAGAGGAGTTTTTCCGCTTCGCCATCGAGCTGAAGGCGACGGGCGAATACCTGGGCAGCTGCAGCCTGTTTTCCGAGCACCGCCAGAACCGCCGCGCCGAGATCGGCTACGCGCTGGGCCGTCCGTACTGGGGCAACGGTTATATGCACGAAGCGCTGTCGGCGCTGATCGAGTACGCGTTTGTCGAGCGCGACCTGAACCGCCTGGAAGCCGATATCGACCCGCTCAATGCCGGTTCGGCCAGTGCCCTGGAACGCCAGGGGTTCAACAAGGAAGGTTTTCTGCCGGAACGCTGGATCGTGGCCGGCCACGTCAGCGACTCGGCCCTGTACGGCTTGCTGCGCCGCGAGTGGGAAGCACGGCGCAAGGGCGCCGCGTGAGCGGGCAAGCTATCGACGCGTTCCAGCGCTGGCTGGCTGCCGATGATTTTCATGCTTGGCTGGCCGATGGCTGCCCCGTCGACTGAGCATTGCAGGAGCGAACGATGAAACCACCTGACTTGCCCAGTTGCACCCATCCGCTGGTGACATTTCGCCACCTGGAACGTAGCGACGCGCCCGCCTGGTATGCGTATTTGGCCGATCCCGCCGTTGTGGAGCACACGAGCTGGAACTTGCGTTGCATCGACGATCTGCAGGCCAATTTCGATGACTATGCATCGGCACAACCATCGTCGTCCATCCGCCTGGCCGTCGTGCTGCGCGAGGGTGGCCAACTGGTGGGCACGATCGGCTTCAATGCCATTTTCCCGCAGCACCGCACGGCGGAAATTGCCTATGACCTGGCACCCGCTGTCTGGGGGCAGGGCGTGGCCACGTCCATCGCCGCATCGGTCGTAGACTGGGGTTTCCGGCGCCTTGGCTTCCTGCGCATCCAGGCGACTGTGCTGGAAAGCAATGCACGTTCGATCCGCGTGCTCGAACGCTGCGCTTTCGAGCGGGAAGGCTATCTGCGCTGTTACCGGCAAGTCCGCGGAAGATCCGGCAACTTCTGGCTATACGCGCGCATTGCCGGCGTGCGATGAATAAACTTCCTTTGAGCATCCTGCTGGTGGAAGACCACTTGGCCATCGCGCGCCAGGTGCTCGATTTCCTCGACGGCTTGGGCTGGCAGACGGACCATGCGGGCACGGGCGCGCTGGCGGTGCAATTGGCGACGCGCAATAGCTACGACGTGGTGTTGCTGGACCTGAACTTGCCCGACATGGATGGTTTGCGAGTGTGCCGCGCCATCAAGGCGGCCGCGCTCAGCAATGTGCCGATTTTGATGCTGACGGCGCGCGACGCGTACGAAGACAAGGCACGGGGCTTTCGCGATGGCGCCGACGACTATTTGACCAAGCCGTTCGACCTGCGCGAGGTGGCCTTGCGCTGTGAAGCGCTGGCGCGCCGGCAGCAACTGCACGTGCACCAGGAAATGCGCGTGGGTCCCTTCACCTTGCAGACGCGCGCAGGGCGCGCCCTGCTCGGCGATGTACCCCTGCCGCTGACGCAGACGGGCTTTAAAATCTTGCTGCTGCTGTGCCGCGAGCATCCGCATGCCGTCTCGCGCTCGGCCTTGCTGCAGCAACTGTGGGGCAGCCAGCCGCCCGACAGCGACGCCCTCAAATCGCACATCTATGCGCTGCGCAAGCAGCTGGAACTGGTTGGCGGGACTGGCGCCGCAGGCGTGCTGGTGACCATACCGCAGCTGGGCTACCGGCTGGCCTTCGACTCTGCGGCGCCCCCATGAGCAAGTCGATCCGCCGCAGCCTGTTCGCGGCCCTGGCCGGCTTCACCGTTCTGCTGTGCCTGTGCTACACGGGCCTGGCGCTGGTGATCGCCTACGTGACGGAAGACATGCTGGTGCAGCGCCTGCTCGAGCGCGAAGCGGCGGCCGTCAGCATGCGCTGGCAGCAGCACGGCAAGCTTACGCCCTCCGGCAGCGACCTCATCACGGTTTATGGCAGTTACCTTGACTTGCCTCAAGCGGTGCGCGCGCAAGTGCCGCCGTCTGCCCCGCGCGGCGAAGTGTTTACCACGACAGGCCAGCACTATCACGTGCTGGCGCTCGATGTCGTTGCCGGTGGCAAGCCGGCCCGCTGCTATCTGCTGGCCGACGTGGCGCCCGTGCTGGTGGTCTCGCGCCTGGCGCGGGAAGTGGGTGGTGTCGTGGCTGGCGTGGCGCTGGCGCTGATCGCCCTGGCCTTGCTGCTGGCGTACTGGCTGGCGCGGCGCCTCGTGCTGCCCTTGCAGCGCCTGGCCCAGGAAGCGCGTCAGCTGGTGCCCGGCAGCACTGTCCATTTCAGCGAACGCGACCGCCCCGACGAGATCGGTTTCCTGGCGCGCCGCCTGGAAACCACCTTTGCCGAACTGCAGGCGGTGTTGCAGCGCGAACAGGCATTTACCCGTGACGTCAGCCATGAATTGCGCACGCCGCTGACCTTGATGCACAACACCCTGGCGCTGGCGTATGCGCAGCCCCTGGGTGGGCAGGAGCAGGCGCAGCTGCGGCAATCCACGGACGAGATGCGCGCCACCATCGACGTGCTGTTCGCGCTGGCACGGGCCGAGCAGTTACCCGGTGAAGTGGTGGAGTTGCGCGGCTGCATCGAGCAATGCCTGCTGCGCCTGCTGGACGAACATCGCTGGGATGCCAGCCTGCTGAACCTGGACTTGCCCGAGCGGCTGGAGGTGGCCGGCAACGGGCAGCTGGTCATGTTGCTCATCAATAATTGCCTGGCGAATGCCCTGTTCCATGGCGGGCCTGATTGCCGCGTCAGCATTGCGTTTGCGCAAGGCCACCTGAACATCGTCAATACCGTGCAGGCGGGGCAGCCACGGCGCATCCACGGTTTCGCGCATGGCCAGAACCTGCTGCTGCGCCTGGCCCAGGCCATGCGCTGGGAGATTGTTTTCCACCCCGGCGCGACGCAGTACCGTGTCGCCATCGTTCCGGCCCAGGCGTAATAAAGTCACCGGATTTCACCGCGATTTCACCTGCCCCTGCTTATGCTGGCGGCTCTTTTACTTGAAGGGAAGCCCATGAAAATCGCCATCAGCCTGTTCATTCTGTCCTGCCTGCGCTCGCCCGTGCTGGCCCAGGTGCAATCGCTACAGCACAAGGAAGACAAGCGCCGCTACATCGTCTACACGCCCGCCGCCTACGCCAGCGCGCCGCAGCAAGCTTTTCCCGTCGTCTTCAATTTCCATGGCGGCGGCATGAGCATGGCGGAACATATGCTGTACACGCAGATGAACAAGACGGCTGAGCGGCATCAGTTCATCGTTGTGTATCCGCAAGGTATCAAGCAGGACTGGAACGTGGGTTTCGGCATGGATTACCTGGCGGGCACGGACGATGTCGGCTTTACGCAAGCCATGTTGAGTAAACTCAAACAGGATTACCGCATCGACGACAAGCGCGTGTACGCCACGGGCCTGTCGCGCGGCGGTTTCTTTGTCTTGCGCCTGGCGGCCGAGCTGCCACAGCAGTTCGCCGCCGTCGCTTCGGTGGGGGCGCCCATGCCGGAACCGGTGCTGCAGCAGCATAAAAAGACAGACAAGGTCGGCATGCTATTGATACAGGGCACGGCCGACAAGGTCGTGCTGCATGAAGGCAAGGCCGCCAGCTATCTGTCGGCAGAAGCCACGTTCGATTACTGGCGCCGGCACAACGGCATCGCAGGCGCCACGCCGCAGCCGCGCCTGCTCCCTGGCCCCGCTGGCGACACCACGCAAGTGAGCTGGCTGGAGCAGGATGGCGGTGCCAGCGTGGCCTTGCTCACGGTCAAGGAGGGCGGCCACACCTGGCCCGGTGCCGATGCTTTCAATATCGGCCTGCCCATCGGCAAGACCACGCGCGCCATCGATGCGAATGAGGTCATTTGGGAGTTTTTCAGCAAGCACCGGCGTTAACGCTATGGGGGATGCAGGTGCTTGTGGCACACTCTTGTCAGATTGAATCTTGCACAAGGAAATGATGAACAGCCACCCCGTCGCCATCTTTTGCCGCTCCCTGGCGCAGCTGTCCGCCATGCTCGACAAGACCGGCACTGCGCCGCACATGCTGGCGGCGCGGCTGCACCCGGACATGCTGCCATTCGCCCAGCAGGTGCGCGCGGCCGTGAGCTTTTCCCTGCGCGGCTGCTGCCCGCTGGCGGGGCTGGCAGTGGCCGATTTCAGCACCGCCGCCAGCCTGCAGGAACAGATCGCGCAGACCATGCGCTACCTCAAGGCGATTCCTGTAGAGCGCTTTGACGGGCCGCCCGGACGCATCTGCCGCGACCGCGCCGGCTTTGCCGACATCGCGCTGCCGGCCGACGAATATTTGAACTTCTACATCCTGCCGAATTTCTACTTTCACTTCAGCATGGCGTATGCGATCGCGCGCAGCGGCGGAGCGGCCATCGGCAAGGGCGATTTCGACGGCTATCATGCGTATGCGCCGGGGTTTTCCTTCGAGCGGCCTGCCGCGCCGTAGTTCCTACAGTCCCGCATCCTTCCACGATGCCAGTCCCAACCGCTTCAGCAGCCGGCCCGACAGTCCGCAACTCCAGCAACTCATCTGGATGTGCCGCTGCCGTGCGGGCGCCGCCGCATGCCAGGCTTGCCCGGCATAATCGAGCAGGGCGTCGCTGAGGGCAGAGGCGTCGGCCACGGGCGGCAGGCGCGCCATCAGTTCGAACACGCCGTGCGGTGCTTCCTTGATCTGCAGCAAGCTCGCCAGCAGGGCGCGCAGCACGGCGCCGTCGATGTTGCTACTCGCTTGCGTGAAACGCTGCTGCCAGCACAGGCTACGCGCCTGCCACAGTCCCAGCAGCGCGGCCACGTCGGCCGTCCGCAGTTGCCCGATCAGCTCGTCCGCCTCGTGAAACAGGTCGAGACGGTCGTATTCCCCGTCGTCGCTGCACAGCAATTCATCGAGTTCCTGCAAGACGTTCATGCCACCACGTTCGTGGGCGCACCCCGTTCGAACGCTTCCACGTTGCCGATCAGGATATCGGCCAGCTTTTGCATGGCTTCACCGCTGGCCCAGGCCGTATGCGGGGTGAGGATGAAGTTGGGCAGGCGCAAATTTAAAAGTGGGTTGTCCGGCAGCGGTGGTTCCTTGGATAACACGTCGAAACCGGCGCCGGCGATCACGCCGTTTTTCAATGCCTCGGCCAGCGCCGCTTCATCGACGAGGCCGCCCCGCGCCGTGTTGATCAACAACGACGTCGCTTGCATGCGCGCCAGTTCCTTGGCGCCAAGGATATTGCGCGTCTTGTCCGTCAGGGGCAGGTGCAGGCTGAGCACGTCGGACGTGGCCAGCAGCTCGTCGAAGCTCACTTGCGTCACGCCGTCTTCGGCGATGGGAGAACGGTTGTGCACGATGACGTGCATGCCGAAGGCGCGTCCCAGCTGGGCCACGGACTTGCCCAGCGCGCCGTAACCGAGCAAACCCAGGCGGCTGCCGGCCAGGTCGCGGATCGGGTGGCCGAACAGGCAGAAGCGCTCCGATGCTTGCCACAGTCCCGCTTCCACATCCGCGCGGTAGGCGACCAGCTGGCGGCGCAGGGCCAGCATCAGGGCCAAGGTATGCTCGGGCACGGTGGCGCGCGCATAGTCGCGGATATTCGCCACGACGATGCCCCGTTCGCGGCAGGCGGCCAGGTCGAGAATATCCGTGCCGGTGGCGGCCACGGCGATCATCTGGAGCTTGGGCAGCTGCGCCAGTTCAGCCGCGCGCAGCGGCACCTTGTTCGTGATGGCGATCGTGGCGCCTTGCAGGCGGGACACCGTCTGTTCACTGCCCTTGGTGTGCGCATGCTCTTCCCAGCTGTGGGCGAAGGTGGGCGGGCGCACGCTGGCGATCAGGCTGTCGCGGTCGAGAAAGACGATGCGGTGGGGGTGCGGCGATATGCTTGCTGCGGTCATGGCTGGGCCTCGGTCAGGGTGGCGCGCGCACTTGGAGGGCTGCTCTTGCCCTTGAGTTGCGTGGCCGGGTGGTTGCTAAACATGTCGGCGACCCATTCGACAAACACGCGCACCTTGGCGGACAAATGGCGGTTGGGCGGATAGATTACGTGGATGGGCAACGGGTCGCATTCCCATTCGCCGAGCAATTCCACCATTTTGCCCTGTTCTAGCAGCGGCGCAAGCATGAAATGTGTCATTTGCACGATGCCCAGGCCCGCCAGGCCGGCTGCCGTGTAGGCGTTCGAGTCGTTCAGGGCGATATGGCTGGGTATGGCGATCTGGATACGCTCGCCGGCGCGCGTGAAATCCCAATCAAACGTCTTGCCTGTCTTGGCGGAGAAAAAATTCACGCCCCGGTGCTGTGGCAAGTCGTTCGGATGCAGCGGCGTGCCGTGCCGCGACAGGTAGCCGGGCGAGGCGCACGTCATGAAGTGCAGCACGCCGACCCGGCGCGCGATCAGGTTCAGGTCGCCCAATTCGCCGCCGCGCACGGCGCAGTCGACGCCTTCCTCGATCAGGTCGACGGGGCGGTCGCTGCAGCCCAGTTCCAGCGAGATGTCAGGGTAGCGGGCAAAAAAATCGGGCAGGGCGGGGATGATCAGTTCGCTGGCCAGGGCCGTGGGGGCGTCCACGCGCAGCCGCCCGCTGGGGCTCAAGCGCGTACGCGATAACGATTCCTCGGCCTCGCGCACGTCCGACAGGATGCGCACGCAGCGCTCGTAATAGGCGGCGCCGTCGGAGGTGATGCTGACGTGGCGTGTGGTGCGGTTAAGCAATTTAACCGACAGGCTCGCTTCCAGCGACTGGATCAGGGTCGACACGGTGGCTTTCGGCAGCTGCATGTTTTCCGCCGCGCGCGTAAAGCCGCCCGCATCGACGACTTGGATGAAAACTTCCATGGCTTGCAGCTTGTTCACTTGATTTCCTATCACTTTATGCGTGATTATTCAGAATCCTGAACAATCAATTCGCCATTGCACTCTTTATCAGATTGTAGATCAAGTCTATAGTTGTTGTACTGCAGCATAAGTGATGCCGCAGGAAGTACAACAGGAGAGATCATGGGTCATCGGAATGGAAACTTTGCAGTACCCGCGTTGGTTGCGGTTGCGCTCGCTCTGGCCGCGATGGTATCGACGGATGCATACTCGTTGGCGGCGCAAAGCGAAGCCAGTGCGTATAGCGCCCTGACCCATGAAGTGGGCGGCGTCGCCCTGTTTTGCCTGAACGATGCGGTACGCGATGTTGCGGTGCAGCCGGTGGTGGCGCAATGAGCGTTGCCGACACCGCGGCCGAACTGGCGCCTGGCCAGGCGCTGAAGATACGCGACATCCAGGTGCAGGGCGCGCAAGATGCGCTCGCCGCGCGCGTCTACACGGCCGGCGTGCCGGGCGCCAAGCAATCGAGCCTGATCGTCTTCTTCCATGGCGGCGGTTTTGTCGCCGGCGATCTGGACGACGCGGACGACTTCCTGCGCTGCCTCGTACTGAGCAATCCCGACCACGTGGTGCTGGCCGCGAACTACACGCTGGCGAAGGTGCGGCCATTCCCCGCCGCCGTGGAAGACGCGCATGCCGTACTGCTGTGGGCAAAAAAGAACAAGTCCAAGCTGGGCTGGACGGGCAAGCAGATGGTGGTGTCGGGCATCGAAGCGGGCGCCAACCTCGCTGCCGTATGCGCCATGATGTCGCGCGACCGGGGCGGACCGCCCCTCGCGGGCCAGGTGCTGATCATGCCCATGCTTGACCCCGGCCTGTCGACCTGTTCGATGCGCCACCTGCCGACCTGTCCTGACCTGGCGGAAGTGGCCGATCAATGCGCCGCCGCCTACCGTGGCTACCTGCCGAATGCCGCTGACCGTACCCATCCGTACGCGTCGCCATTGCAGTCCAGCCGCCTGAAGAACCTGCCGCCGGCGCTCATTCTGTCCAGCGAAGATGACCCATTGCGCGACGAAGCTGAACAATACGGCAGCAAATTGATCGCCTGCGGCATCAAGACCACCGTGCGGCGCATGGCTGCCGCGCCGCTGCAAGACGCGACCGCCCGCAATGAGTGCGCCTGCAAGGTGCAGGTATTGGGTGAAATCGCCAGCTTTGTCGCGGGACTGGGGCAGGAGCCCGAGTCATGACGCCGCCATCTGCGACTCCGCGAAAAAACTTACACTAACCAGTTTACTTTCTGATTTTTGGTTGCTACACTACGCAGTGTAGTTCCATTCTTGCCTGAGTTGTGCGCTCGCACAGCCAGCTTCGTCGTCCCCGTCCGCTGTTAAACAGCTGGCGGTTTGCTTATCTTTGATCGAGCGCCGTCGGGCACCATGGCACCACCATACGCTGCAGTTTCCACTTTTAGCTGGGTTGCTTCCTGCCGCCCATACCATTAGAAATTTTCATAAAACAGGTAAATAAAATGAAAAACGTTCAAGAATTTTCCACCTTGGGTACCTTACTCAAGCCCCTGGCTGCCTCGCTCGCGCTGGCGGGACTGGTGGCCGTGAGTCTGGCCGGTTGCGATACGGCCAACAGCAAGGTGCCTGACGCGCCAGCGGCCGGTGGCCCGCCCATCTCGGCCGCCGCCGTCATTGAAAAACAGATCACGGAAACACAGGAATTCTCGGGCCGCCTGGAAGCGATCGAGCGCGTGGAAATCCGCTCGCGCGTCGGCGGCTTCATCACCGCCGTCAATTTCAAGCCGGGCAGCGAAGTGAAAAAGGGCGATGTGTTGTTCGTCATCGATCCACGTCCATTCCAGGCCGAAGTGTCGCGCGCCGAAGGCACGGCCGCTTCCGCCCGCGCCAAGGCGGAACTGGCCAAGCTGGAACTGTCGCGCGCTGAAAAGCTGCTGGCTGAAAAAGCCATCGCCCAGCGCGAATTCGATGAAAAGGCCTCGGGCTTGAAAGAGCTGGACGCCAACGCCCGCTCGGCGCAAGCCGCGTATGAAGCGGCCAAGCTGAACCTGTCGTACACGCAGGTGCAGGCGCCGATCAGCGGCCGTGCCAGCAAGGCGGAAATCACCGTCGGCAACCTGATCGACGCTTCCGCCATTCTGACCTCGGTGGTCTCGACGGACCGCATCTACGCCAGCTTCGACGGCGATGAAGATACGTATCTGCGTGTGGCCGGCACGGCGCAAAAGGGCACGCCCGTCACCGTCAAGGTGGGCCTGGCCAACGAAACGGGCTTCCCGCACGAAGGCAAGCTGGAATTCGTCGACAACCAGCTCGATCCGGCCACGGGCAGCGTGCGCATGCGCGCCACCTTCGCCAACACCGAGCGCCAGCTGGTGCCGGGCCTGTTCGCGCGCATCTTGCTCGATGGCGGCAACGGCCCGCAAGCGCAAAGCACGGCGCTGTTGATCAGCGACCGCGCCGTCGGCACGGATCAAAGCCGCAAATATGTGTACGTGGTGGGCTTGGATAACAAGGCCGAATACCGCGCCGTCAAGCTGGGCCCGACCTCGGACGGCTTGCGCGTGGTGCGCGAAGGCTTGAAGGCGGGTGAAAAGATCGTCGTCAACGGCTTGCAGCGCGTGCGCCCCGGCGCGCCCGTGACGCCGCAGATGGTGGCCATGGATTTCGACCCGAGCGCACCGGTCGCCCCCGCAAAACCTGAAGTAAAAGACGCCAAGATCGCCGCCAAAGCAGCATCGACTTCCAAGGAATAAACATGAATTTTTCCCGCTTTTTCATCGACAAGCCGATTTTCGCGGCGGTGCTGTCGATCGTCATATTCGTGGCCGGGCTGCTGTCGATATTCGGCCTGCCCATCTCCGAATATCCCGACGTCGTGCCGCCATCCGTGGTGGTGCGCGCGCAGTACCCGGGCGCCAACCCGAAAGTGATCGCCGAAACCGTGGCCGCGCCGCTCGAAGAGCAGATCAACGGCGTCGAGAACATGCTCTACATGTCCTCGCAAAACACGTCCGATGGTTCGATGATGCTGACCGTGACCTTCAAGATCGGCACCAACGTCGAGCAGGCCGAGACGCAGGTGCAGAACCGCGTGCAGCGCGCCTTGCCGCGCCTGCCCGAGGAAGTGCGCCAGATCGGCGTGACGACCGTCAAGTCCTCGCCCAACCTGACCATGGTGGTGCACCTGGTTTCGCCAAACAAGCGCTATGACGACATGTACCTGCGTAACTACGCGGTGCTGAACGTCAAGGATCAACTGGCCCGCTTGCCCGGCATGGGCGACATCCAGATCTTCGGCGCGGGCGACTATGCCATGCGCATCTGGCTCGATCCGCAAAAGGTAGCGGCGCGCGGCATGACGGCCAATGACGTCGTCGACGCCATCCGCGAGCAGAACGTGCAGGTAGCCGCTGGCGTGATCGGCGCCTCGCCAGCGAAGAACTCGGACTTCCAGCTGACCGTCAACACCCAGGGCCGTCTGCAGACGCCCGAGGAATTTGGCGCAATCATCGTGCGCACCAATGCCGACGGCGCCGTGACGCACCTCAAAGACGTGGCGCGCGTGGAAATGGGCGCCAACAGCTACTCGCTGCGTTCGCTGCTGAACAATGATCCGGCCGTCGGCATGGGTATTTTCGAGGCGCCCAACGCCAACGCGCTGCAACTGTCTTCCGACGTGCGCGCCAAGATGGACGAACTGAAAAAAGACTTCCCGCAAGGCGTGGAATACCGCATCGAGTACGACCCCACGCAGTTCGTGCGTTCGTCCATCGAAGCCGTGATCCATACACTGCTCGAAGCGATTGCCCTGGTGGTGCTGGTGGTAATCATCTTCCTGCAAACCTGGCGCGCCTCCATCATTCCGCTGCTGGCCGTTCCCGTGTCGATTGTCGGTACTTTTGCCGTGATGCTGGGCTTTGGCTTCTCGATCAACACCCTGTCGCTGTTCGGCCTTGTGCTGGCCATCGGTATCGTCGTCGATGACGCCATCGTGGTGGTGGAAAACGTCGAGCGCAACATCGAGGAAGGCTTGTCGCCGCGCGACGCCACCATCCAGGCCATGAAAGAGGTGAGCGGTCCTATCGTTGCCATCGCCCTGGTGCTGTGCGCCGTGTTCGTGCCGATCGCCTTCGTGCCCGGCCTGTCGGGCGAGTTCTACCGCCAGTTCGCGCTGACCATCGCCATTTCGACCGTGATCTCCGCATTCAGCTCGCTGACCCTGGCGCCAGCCCTTTCGGCCGCACTCTTGAGGCCGCACGACGCGCCGAAAGACGCGCTGACGCGCGGCATGGACATGGTCTTCGGCCGCTTCTTCGCCTGGTTCAACCGCTTCTTCGGCCGCGCTTCGCACCGCTATGAAGCGGGCGTGAAAGGTGTATTGGGCCGCAAGAGTGCCTCGCTGGGCGTGTATGCACTGCTGGTCGTTGCCGCCATCTTCACCTTCAAGTCCGTGCCGGCCGGCTTCGTGCCAGCGCAGGACAAGCAATACCTGGTGGGCTTTGCGCAATTGCCCGATGCCGCCTCGCTGGACCGCACGGAAGATGTCGTGCGCCGCATGTCCGACGTCATCAAGTCGGTGCCCGGCGTCGAATCGACGATTGCCTTCCCCGGCCTGTCGATCAATGACTTTACCAATGCGCCGAACGCCGGCATCGTCTTCGCCACCCTGAAGCCGTTCGACCAGCGTACCAGCAAGGAATTGTCGGGCGGCGCCATCGCGGCCGAGATCAACAAGCGCCTGGGCGGCATCCAGGACGCCTTCATCATGGTCTTCCCGCCACCGCCCGTCAATGGCCTGGGCACCATTGGCGGCTTCAAGATGATGATCGAAGACCGCGGCAACCTCGGTTACGATGCGCTGTACAACGCTACCCAGGCACTGGCTGCCAAGGCGTACCAGACGCCGGAGCTGGCGGGCGTGTTCTCGGGCTACCAGATCAACGTGCCGCAGCTGTTCGCCGACGTCGACCGCGTGAAAGCCAAGCAGATGGGCGTGCAGCTGCAAACGATTTACCAGACCTTGCAGATCAACCTCGGTTCGCTGTACGTGAATGACTTCAATCAGTTTGGCCGCACCTACCAGGTGCGCGTGCAAGCCGATGCCGAATTCCGCTCGCATGCCCAGGATATCGCGCAGCTGAAGGTGCGCAATAACAAGGGTGAAATGATCCCGCTGTCGTCGTTGATGCGCGTCAAGGATAGTTATGGTCCGGACCGCGTGCAGCGCTACAACGCGTATGCCGCAGCCGACTTCAATGGCGGCGCAGCCCCTGGCGTTTCGAGCGGCCAGGCGCAAGCGGCGCTGGAACGCATCGCCAAGGAAGTGCTGCCGCAGGGGATTTCGTATGAATGGACGGAGCTGACCTATCAGGACATCTTGTCCGGCAATACGATGATCTATGTCTTCCCGCTGTGCGTGCTGCTGGTGTTCCTGGTGCTGGCCGCCCAGTACGAAAGCTGGACCTTGCCGCTGGCCGTGATCTTGATCGTGCCGATGTCGATTCTCTGCGCGCTTCTTGGCGTGAAGCTGACCGGCGGCGACAACAACGTGTTTACCCAGATCGCGCTATTCGTGCTGGTGGGGCTGGCGTCGAAGAATGCGATTCTGATCGTGGAATTTGCCCGCGAACTGGAAGAGCATGGCCGCAGCGTCGTGCAAGCGGCGCTGGAAGCGTGCCGTCTGCGCCTGCGTCCGATTTTGATGACGTCGATCGCCTTCATCATGGGCGTGGTGCCCCTCGTGTTCTCGAATGGCGCCGGTTCGGAAATGCGCCATGCCATGGGTGTGGCGGTATTCGCCGGCATGCTGGGCGTGACCTTCTTCGGCCTGTTCCTGACGCCCGTGTTCTACGTACTGCTGCGCACCCTGGCGCAGCGTTTTGAGAAAAAACCAGCCGCCACTGCCGCCAAGCCTGTCTCCGCGCCAGTGCTGGATCTGGAAGGAGATATATATTGAAAACCAAGGAAATCATCTGGCGCGTCAAGCCTGTGCTGACCGCCATGGCAGCCGCCGTCTTGCTGGCGGCCTGCGCGGCGCCGGAGTTCAAGCAGCCGCAGATCGAGACGCCGGCGGCGTTCAAGGAAGCGCAAACCTTGCCCGCCGTGCAGACGGCAGCCGACGGCACGCGCTGGAAGCAGGGCGTGCCAGCCGAGCGCCAGGCGCGCGGCGAATGGTGGCTGGCGTTCAATGATCCGGCGTTGACCGGCTTGATTAACGAAGCCACGCAGGCGAATGCCAACCTGGCTGTCGCCGCCGCCCGCGTCAAGCAGGCGAGGGCGATTGCCGGCATCGCCGAAGCGGACCGCATTCCGCAAGTGGGTGTCAACGTGGGCGGCCAGCGTAACCGCGCTTCCGCCGTGTCGCTCGGCTTGCCGAACGGCGCGCCGGTGGCGGCCACGAATGTCTACCAGGCCAACCTGACGGCCAGCTACGAAGTCGATTTGTTCGGCAGAGTGGCGGCTAACGTCAGCGCCTCGCGCAGCGATGCGCTGGCCGTGGAAGCGACCTACCGCTCGGTGCTGCTGTCCTTGCAGGCCGACGTGGCGCAGGCGTATTTCCAGCTGCGCGCCACGGACGCCGAACTGGCGACCCTGGAACAGACGGTACGCCTGCGCGAGGAAAGCGTGCATGTGAACCAGCGCCGCTATGACCTGGGCGACATCGGCGAATTCGATTTGTCGCGTGCCCGCACGGAGCTGTCGACGACGCGCGCCGAAGCCATTGGCTTGCAGCGCCAGCGCGCCACCAGCGAGCATGCGCTGGCCGTCCTGCTGGGCAAGCCGGCCGCCAGCTTCACGGCGAGTGTGAACCCGCTGCAGGATAGCGGCTTCCTGCCCGTGATCCCGGCCGGCATGCCGTCGTCCCTGCTGGAGCGCCGTCCCGACATCGCTTCGGCACAGCGCACCATGGAAGCGTCGAATGCGCGCATCGGCGTGGCGAAATCTGCCATGTTCCCGGCCTTGACCCTGAACGCATCTGGCGGCGGCGCGTCCGATACCTTCTCGGACATCTTCAAGTGGAGCAGCCGCTCCTGGCTGCTGGGCGCCCTGATGTCGATGCCGATCATCGACGGCGGACGTAATAAAGCTGCCGTGAGCCGCAGCGAAGCGCAACTGGAAGAGTCGGTGGCGACGTATCGCCAGAGCGTGCTGCTGGCCTTCGCCGAGGTGGAAGACAACCTGGCCGGCCTGCGCATCCTGTCTGGCCAGACGCAGCAGATCGACGCAGCCGTCGTTTCGGCGCGCCGCTCGGCCGACCTGGCGCAAAAGCTGTACGACGCGGGCCGTTCCAGCTACCTCGATCTGCTCGACGCGCAGCGCAACCTGGCGGCCATCGAGCGCAACGCCGTGCAATTGCGCGGCAACCGCGCCGTCACCACGGTGGCGCTGATCCGCGCCCTGGGCGGCGGCTGGGGCGAGACGGAGCCGCAAGTGGCGGCCAACTAGTTTCCCGGCACCGCGGGCTGGGTCATTCCGGCCCGCGACGCGGGAGTCTTTCGAGAACGGCGTCGTGCACTGCACGGCGCCGTTTTTTTGTTTTCTGCAATTTGAATCCGTTTGCGGACAGGCCGCGTAAATACTCCTGCAATCACGCAAACGCAGTCATCCAGGAGATATCATCATGCGCACCTTTCTTCCCGCAGCACTACTTGTCACCTCCATCACTTCCATGCTGGCCGCCAGCGCCCCGTTTGCCGCCGACATGACGACCATGGTGGGTGGCCAGAGCATGTATCCATCCAAGGACATCGTCGACAACGCCGTCAATTCGGCCGACCACACGACCCTGGTCGCTGCCGTCAAGGCGGCCGGTCTGGTCGATACGCTGAAAGGCAAGGGCCCGTTTACCGTCTTCGCGCCGACGAATGCCGCGTTTGGCAAGCTGCCGGCCGGCACCGTCGATACCCTGGTGAAACCGGAAAACAAGGCGACCCTGACGAAAATCCTCACCTACCACGTGGTGCCCGGCAAATACGACTTCAAGGCGCTGGCGAAGGAAATCAAGATGCATAACGGTAAAGCCACCTTGCCCACGGCCAGCGGCGGCAAATTGATGTTCGCCATGAACGGCATGCACAACATCGTGGTGATGGATGAGGGCGGCAACAGCGCCAACATCAGCACCTATGACGTGTACCAGTCGAATGGCGTGATCAATGTGATCGACACGGTGCTGATGCCGAAATAAGCGAACTAAAAAGCGGACGAAAAAAAAGACAGGGAAAACCCTGTCTTTTTTACTTGGTGTCGCCGCGATTACTTGGCTGGCGCTGCTGACGTTGCCGGCACTGCTGGTTCTGCAGGCGCTGCCTTGTCGGCTGGAGCGGCTTTCTTCGCCTTGTGGTGCTTGGCTTTCTTGTGCGCCGCTGGCTTGACGGCTGCTGCCGGTGCTTCGGCCTTGACGACAGGGGCGACGACAGGAACCGGTGCCACTGGCGCGACTGGCGCGACGGTCGGCGTCTGGGCGAAAGTGGCGGTGGTGAACAGGCTGGCGATCAGGGTGGCGATAACTTTTTTCATTTTATTTAATATCCTTGGTATGGCGTGGTCAGTATGGTGTGTCGGAATTACTTGGCAGGAGCCGCTTCGGCGGTGGCCGACGCCAGTTTTTCGTCCGCCTTGGCCTTGGTTTTCTTGGCCTTGTGGTGCGCCTTGGCTTTCGTGGTGGCCGCCTCCGCTTTGGCGCTGGCCACATCCGTTTTCGCGGCGACGACAGCCTTGGCTTCTTTGGCATCGGCTTTCACGACGGCTTGCGCTTCCTTGGCGTCGGCTTTCACGACAGCCTTGGTGTGGGCCGCTTCCACTTTGGCGGGCACCGATGCTGTGGGAGCGGCAGGGGTTTGGGCGAAGGCAGCGGTGGCGAACAGGCCGGCGATCAGGGTAGCAGTCAGGTTGAAAATGCGTTTTTTCATGGTGCAGTCCTCAGTGGTGGTTTGTTTGGTATGTCTGTTCGTGCCGGGATGATTCCCGTGTCACTGAGCAGAAAACGCGGCCCGGAAGGTTACGGTTGACCTTGTTTACACTTGCTTACAATAAGGTGATTTAAGCGACGTTAATTGTAAAAGTCGGCATGAAAATGCAAAAAGACAGCCGAAGCTGTCTTTTTACATGCTGCCTCCCGCAATGGCGCGGTGGCGATTATTTGGCTGCTGCGGTCGCTTCAGCCTTGTCTTCGGCGGCTTTCGCCTTGGCCTTGCTGGCTTTGTGGTGGGCCTTGGCCTTGGTAGCTTTGGCGTCGGCCTTGGCGCTGGCGATATCGGCTTTCGCATCGGCGGCGGCGACTGCTTCTTTCGCATCGGCTTTCACGACGGCCTTGGTTTCCTTGGCTTCCGCTTTTGCCACTTCCTTGGTGTGCTGGGCTTCGGCCTTGGCCGGCACGGCTGGCGTTTGAGCAAAGGCTGCGGTAGCGAACAAGCCAGCGATCAGAGTAGCGGTCAAGTTGAAAATGCGTTTTTTCATGTTGCAGTTCCTCAAGAAGTGGGGTGGTAGTTCAGGAGATGCATTTCCCCTGTTACTGAGGCAAAAACGCGCCGTGCGGCAATGGCGTTGACAGCGATTCAGGCTAATTACAAACACTTACATTTGCCGGGGCAGGCACTTAAGCCGCCTTGCAAGCCGATCAAGCCAAGCGTAATTTCGCTGTCACGCCCGAGCCTGCGGATGGTGGCGAGGAGGCGGGCGAGATGCTCACCTTCGTCATCCAGAAGCACTGGGCCAACCGTTTGGACGATGATTTCCGCCTGGAGCTGGACGGTACGATGAAAAGCCGGGCCGTGCCGAAAGGGCCCAGCTACGGTCCGCGCGACAAGCGCATGGCGGTGCAGGTGGAAGACCATCTTATTTTTAGGCGGGTTTTGACGGCATGATCCCCGAAAAACAATATGGCGCGGGCAAGGCCATCATCTGGGACAAGGGGACTTGGCAGCCCCAGCCGCCTCGATTCTCTGGCCGTTGATGCCAGTCCGTTCGCGGGCAAGGCGTGCGCCGGTCCAGCATGGATAAATCCAGTTCATGCTCGAGGCCGGCGGAAATCAGCTCGACGGGGATGTGCGCGAGGCCGTAGCTGATGGCGCCTTTCCACAGTGCACGCGCCATGGCCTAGTTCCCCACGCTGCCGGTGACGGGCAGGATGATGCCCGTGATGTAGCTGGAACAGGCGGGCGAGGCCAGGAAGACGTAGGCGGGCGACAATTCCTCGGGCTGGGCCGGGCGGCGCATGTCCGTGTCGGCGCCGAATGTCCTGATGTCCTCGGGCGACTTGTCTGCGGGATTCAGCGGCGTCCAGACGGGCCCGGGCGCGATGGCGTTCACGCGGATGCCCTTGTCGAGCAGGTTGCCGGCCAGCGCCATGGTAAATGCATGGATGGCGCCCTTGGTGGTGGAATAGTCGAGCAAGTGCTTCGAGCCTTGCAAGCCCGTCACGGAGCCCGTGTTGATGATGGACGCACCGCGCTGCAAGTGGGGCAGCACGGCCTTGGCCATGTGAAAGTAACCGTACACATTGGTTTTCATGGTGAGGTCGAAGCGCTCCTCGCTCAGGTCCAGCAGCGATTCCGCATGCTCCTGGAAGGCGGCATTATTTACCAGCACGTCGATATGGTTGAACTTGGCCAGCACCTGACTGACGGCGTCCTGGCAAAAGCCCTGCTCGCGCACGTCGCCGGCAATCAATAGGCAGCTCTGGCCTTCCGCTTCCACGTAGCGTTTCGTTTCGTGGGCGTCCACGTGTTCGTTCAGGTAAATGATGGCCACATCGGCCCCTTCGCGCGCATACAGCACGGCCACGGCGCGGCCGATGCCCGAATCGCCGCCCGTGATGATGGCCACCATGCCGGCCAGTTTGCCGCTGCCGCAGTAGTCTGGCGCCAGGAAACGGGGCTTCAACTGCATCTGCGCTTCGATGCCGGGCTTGTCCAGGTGCTGGGCTGGCAGGGGCGGGGCAGGCTGGCTGCGGCTGCCTGTCTGCACGGGCTGCTTGCTTTCCTGGCCTGGCTTGGCGGCATCGCGGCTATCCTGCTCCTGCTGTATGCTGCGCTGCAAGTTACCGGCGGACTGATCCTTGTTCTCGTTCATGCTGGCCTCCCTGGAAACGAAGATTCAGTATCGGCGCGGCACCCGTATCCAACGGTGCGCTTGCTAACAGAGTGGCGCAAACAGGCGTAAAGTTATATGATGATCGACATCAATGTGGGAGGGCAGCATGAAAGTAAGCAGGGGACAGGCGGCGCTGAACCGCGAGCGCATCGTGGACGTGGCGGCCAGGTTGTTCCGCGAAAAAGGCTATGACGGCATCGGCGTGGCCGACCTGATGAAGAACGCGGGCCTCACGCATGGCGGCTTCTATGGCCATTTCGCCTCCAAGGAAGCCTTGATGATCGAGGCTTGCCAGCATGCGCTGGAGAAATCGCTGGAAGGCTGGCGGGCGATGGTCGCCAGCGACCCGCAGCGGGCGCTGCCGGCCATTATCGATAACTATTTGACCACCCGGCACCGCGACCAACCCGGCAGTGGTTGCCCGGCGGCGGCCATGGGCGTCGACGTGGCGCGCATGTCGCCCGGCGCGCGTCCCGCCTTTACCAAGGCGACGCAGCAGCAGTTCGCGCTGCTGGAAGGCTTGCTGCCCGACAGCGTACCCGATTGCACGCAAGAGCGGCGGCGCCAGCAGGCAATCGCCACGTTTGCCGCCATGGTGGGCGCCATGGTGCTGGCCCGTTCGGTCGATGACGAAGCCCTGTCGGCGGAAATCCTCGCTGCCGTGAAGGCGCAATTGCTGGCGCACTAAGCACGCCCCCCTGTCAGCCGGCCTCGTCGCATGATAGGCTTCGGTTTTCAGATTTTGGGATTTCATCATGCTGCTCTGGCTCAGGCAATACCGGCGTCCTCTGTTGGCCGGGGACATCACTGCCGGTATCGTTGTCGCCATGATGATGGTGCCGCAAGGCATGGCTTACGCGCTGGTGGCGGGCTTGCCGCCCGTGGTGGGCATCTACGCCAGCATCTTGCCGCCCCTGCTGTACGCCTTGTTCGGCAGCAGCATGACGCAATCGGTGGGCCCCATGGCCATCGTCTCGCTGATGACGGCCGCCGCCCTGGCGCCGCTGGCCGACCCCGGCTCCTCCTTATATATCGTGCTGGCCGCGCAGCTGGCCTTCATCAGCGGCCTGGTCCTGCTGTTGTGCGGCGTGCTGCGCCTGGGCTTCATGGCCAGCTTTTTGTCGCGCCCCGTGATCAGTGGTTTCAGCAATGGCGCGGCGATCCTGATCATCTGGGGCCAGATCACGCCCTTGCTGGGCGCCACCTGGCCGCACTGGCATGCGCCCAGCCTCGTGCTTGGGCTGTCCGGCCTGCTGTTCCTGTGGCTGGCCAAGCGCTACGCGTCGCGCCTGCTGCAGCGCTGCGGCTTGAACAAGGTGGCGGCCGACGTGGGCGCGCGCCTGGCGCCGATGGTATTGGTGCTGGCCGGCATCGCGCTCGTCGCCTATGGCGGCCTGGAAGCGATGGGCGTGCAGACGACGGGCCACGTGCCCAGCGGCTTGCCCGGCCTGAACCTGGCCACCTCCAGCGCCCATTGGCGCACCCTGTTGTCGCCGGCGCTGTTGATCGCCTTCATCATCTTCCTGATGAGCATGTCCGCCGCCCAGACACTGGCGCAAAAACGCGGAGAAAAACTGCACACGAATCGTGAACTGCTGGGCCTGGGCGCGGCCAACGTGGCCAGCGCGCTGTCGGGCGGCTTTCCCGTCACGGGCTCGATTTCCCGCTCGGCCGTCAATTTCCAGGCGGGCGCCAACACGCCCTTGGCCAGCATCATCACGGCCGGGTTGCTGGCGCTGGCGCTGGTGGCGCCCACGGGCTGGCTGGCCCTGCTGCCGCTGCCGGTGTTGGCGGCCACCATCATCTTTGCCGTGAGCAGCCTGCTGGACTGGGACACCTTGAAATTGTCATGGCGCTACGACCGCAGCGATGCGCTGGCCCTGCTGGCGACCACGGCCGGCGTGCTGGTGCTGGGCGTGGAAGCGGGCGTGGTGATCGGCGTGCTGCTGTCGATGGGCACCCTGATCTGGCGCGCCAGCCGTCCGCACATCGCGGTGCTGGGGCGTATCGCGAATAGCGAGCACTTCCGCAACGTGGAGCGCTACGAGGCGCAAACCTTGCCCGACGTCTTGCTGCTGCGCATCGACGCTGGCCTGTTCTTCGGCAACGTCGAAGCCGTCACGGAGCGCGTGGAAGACGAGTTGCGCGGCCACCCGACGGCGCGCCACCTGGTGCTGGTGCTGTCGGCTGTCAACCAGATCGACAGCACGGCCTTGCTGGGCTTGATCGAACTCAACAGCGCGCTGATCAAGCGCGGCATCAGTCTCAACCTGGCCGAAGTGAAGGGGCCCGTGATGGATCGCCTGCGCCAGAGCAGCCTGCTGCAAGACCTGAGCGGCAAGCTCTACCTGAGCACGGCGCTGGCGACCAACGATTTGAGCGGGAAAAAGAGTGGAGAACCGGCATGACGATGGAATTGAATCTGCACGGTGAGCCGCGTGTGCTTGACAGCGTGCTGGCGCTGGAACAGGCGCTGCAGGAAGCGCGTGCGCTGGCGCAATGCGAACTGTGGCTGACCAGGGCCACGGACGCGGAACGGGGCCCGGCCCTGTGCATGCTGCGCAATGGCGGCAATGCCTGGCTGATGTATCTGTCGGGGCAGGATGAGTTGAGTTTTCACTCGCTGGGCGACGAGGAGGCAGACGGCGTTTGCAGCTACCTGCTGTCCAACGGCCAGGTGGACGAGTATCCGGAAGCATGGTGCGTGGAGGTGGAACAATGCCAGCGTGCCTTTGTCGCGTTTTTCAGGACACGCGGCGCGCGGCCTGCCAACATCGCATGGGAGGCGGATTGAGATGCTGCAAACCACGCAAACCATCATCGTCGACATCGACCGGGACTTGCTGGCCGCGCTGGACGCCAGGGCAGGTTTGCTCACGCTGCGCTACCAGGCCAACGGCGTGACGGCTGCGCAAGTGGCCACCTTGCTGCATGAATGGCGTCCGTCTATGCAGGACGGCCCGCTGGAAGACGTGATACTGGACGCCCTCGACATGGTGACGGGCTGGTGCGGGCCGCAGCTGCGGGTATGGGATGGGGTAGGAGACAACCGTGCATCCTGACAAGTTCAAGCAGGTGGCGGGCCTGTCGTCCGCCGAACGCCATGCCTATTTTGTGCGCAAGGTAGCCGATACGCAAGAAGTATGGGGCTTGTGCCACGACGGCTGGTCCACGGCGCAAGTCGATGGCAAGGTCGCCATCCCGTTCTGGCCGGAAGCCGCGTTTGCGCAGGCGTGCGCCAGCGGCGACTGGGAGCATTTCCTGCCGCGTGCCATCGCGCTTGGTGATTTCCTGAACAAGTGGCTGCCTGGCATGGCAAGCAATGGCCAGCTGGCTTCCGTGTTTCCCGTGCCGCAAGGCGGTGCCAGCATCGCGGCGCCGGCCGACCTGCTCACCAATCTGCGAGATGAAGTCAGACAATATGAATAATCAGGAAGAACGCCTCGACGCCTGGTACGACGGCTCGGCCATCTGCCTGATCGCCGTCGACGCGCAGGACGATCCGCTGGATCTGGGCGACAACGAAGTGCGCGCCCTGATCGCGAAACTGTAGCACTGCCTGGCCGAGTCCGAAGCTGCTGCGACAGGCGATTGACGGCTCAGGCGGCCGCGAGCGTCTTTTCCATCGCCACGCTGGCCAGGCTGATGCCGCTGGCATGCGCATACGCTTCCTCGCGCAAGACAACAAAGCCGGCGGCCCGGTAAAACGGCACGGCGTTCAGCGATGCAGACAGCTGCAAGCGCGCCATGCCGCGCTCGCGCGCCAGTTGCTCCAGCGCCGCCAGCAAGCGCTTGCCGATGCCCAGGCCCGCACGGGCCGGATCGACGAATACGGCATCGACTTCGTGTTTATCCGCATCGAGCATGGCGTAGCCGGCAATGGCCTCGTCCTGCATCGCCACGATGCCTCCACCGGCAACCAGCATGGCCGCATAAGAGTCCGGCACGGGCGAGGCCGTCCACACGGCGATCTGTTCGGGCGCATAGTGCGTGGCGCAACTAACGCGCACGGCCACCGTGCGCAGGGCCCACAGGGCGTCGATGTCAAAGGGCAGGGCGGGGCGCAGGGTGATGGGCATGGAAGCTTCCCAGGCAAAAGCAGCATGCTAGCGCAATGGCTGGCATGGCGCCAGCATGAGCTAATCCAGCGGTCATTGCGCCGGCTTGTCCGCATCGATGTAGTACGAGCCAGGCGGCGCACCCGGCACTTTCACCCGGAACTTCAAGCCGGACAGCAGCTTGTCCCACAAGGCGATGGCTTCTTCGTCCGTCAGCGACGCGGCTTCGGCGGCGCCGACCATGTTGTGGGCGACTTTGGTGTACATCTTGACTTCCAATACTGATGGATTTGCGATGTCTTTCGGTTTGCCTACCAATGCCCATTCAAAATCATGTACTCCATCAGGGCGCAGGATGAGTGACTCTTCCCCCTTCCAATGCTGAACGTCCCGCTTCCCTTCGCGTAACAAGTTTCGCTTGGGATAAGTCGCTCCCTGTATGTCTTTTGCACTCTGTATGCGGCTGAGCAAGGATAATTCGCCACGCAGGCGCTTCTCAAATTCTTCTGAAGAGTAATCGCCGTATGCATCCTTGTTGGAACTCACCGAAAAAGTTATATCAGGAATACTTGGAAAATGAATTCCGACGTTATCAATTTCTTGCTCTTTATATAAGCTTTCTACCAGGAAGCCATGTTCGAAGCAAACGCCAGGATCTGAAGGAATTTCCTCCGTATCACGCAACCGTATGTTTTTTGCGAGAAGCAGCTGTCGACGAGCAATTTCTTCTTCTCGTTCACCGATATCCACATCTACAGCATCTCCAGCAATAAATGTAAAATTTCCTTTTGTAATATAAGTTTTAAAAAATAGAAATTTCATTTCCTTCGCATGACTGCTGTTGTAATAGCGTAATTGCCAGCTATTTTTAATTGGCCCTTCAAGGTTGTATGTGATTTCTGCGCTCTTATTTTTTTTTAAAATTTCTTCTATGTCTTTTTTTATTTTAAAATGTAAATTATCGGATGTTATTTTTTCAACGTCAATAGTATTGCTTCCAATAATAAGTTTTGATTCGACAGGAACTTTCAAGGCGTAGCGGCCGAAACATAATAATTTAGTTTCTGAAAACATTTTTTCTAATCGCCCATTCAATTTCGTTTTTTCAGACACGATTTCCTCCTTGGTTATAGAGTTTTTTGTGCAAGAAATTATGGGAAAAAATATGACAATTATTAAAATATATTTAATAAAAATTGGTTTCATTTTTTATCCCAATTTGCCAATTTTGCAATTTGAATTATGGAGTAAAGCATAGATGCGAGCACGTTTTTGTTCAAGTAACTATTTTGGTGTTCATAGCCGCTACCATCTGCTAATCCATGACGAAAAATATTTCCTGTAATATGGCGGGCAGATCGGATTGCTGGAACTGTTTCATCTCCAAGTTCTTTTGCAGGCTGCAACTTGAGTTTTAGTATGCGTGATCCAGTTTGAACGGTTAGGATTCCTTTTGCATCATCGTTGATTAGTTTCCATTTCTCTGCATGAGGAGGAGTGAATTTCTTAAAAAAATCTGTCAGTCCACCACCCATACCGTCAGTAACTTTGAAGATTACCTCGCCATAAGATAGGTAGTCTTTTGATTCGCAGTAACTAGCGTATGTTTGTTTGTGGAAGTATTTTTCGATGGACTGTGAAAATGCAAAAGCATCTTTTATTCGCTGGGTTACATTTTTTAGTCCGCCACCTTTTTCATTGGAAATGTTTGCTGGATTTACCCACATTGGATTAATAAGGCGCCACCAATTATTGCTTGGTCGTAGATAAATGCTATCGAGTGCGTTCTGATCTTCTTGCGGCCAGCTCCATAAAATTTGATCTTTGTCGTCCACAACTTTAAGCCAATTCGCTCCGTAGGCAACGCTCGGCATCATTTCCAATGCAGCTGGAGCATTTGCTACCATTGCAGTTGCATGCTCTCCGTCAATTCCCAGAACTTGTGCCGTCTTTTTATTGAATGGGCCAGATTTTTCCAGAAAACCGAAGCGCATACGTTTATAGGCGCTTGCCGCACCTATCGACGGCATGACGTTATGATAGACGCCAAGTACTTTTACTTCCTTGTCGTTAACAAGATTTCCATAACTTGGATGCATTAAGGTGCGGGCAAGCAGACCTCCCATGCTATGTGTGACGAGAATGACCTCTTCGCATTTGAATCCGCAGCCCACATAGCCTTTGACAAGTCCACGTATCCGCTCAGCGATGACGCCAGCAGAGGTAGCATTGCTCTGCAAGAAGTTGTAGCCCATGGCGTGAACAGGATACCAGCATGGAGATATTTTGTTTAGATCAGCCTCGGTAATTGCAGCACCGGATGTGGCACCGAATGCGCTGGGTGCTTGTAGCACTAATTTTGAAATTTCAGGATATGGACCTTGATTTTTCTTAGAGTGAATGTCTCTTATCTGCCAATGGGGAAGAATATTTTTTTCTCTGACAATGTTATTCATGAAAAATTCCGCAGTCTTTAGCATTTCACCATAAGCCCCAATAAAAAGTATCTCGCTCCAGCCGCGCCAACGTGCAATTTGTGCCGGTGTTTCACGCAAGGCTGGGGGCAAGGTGGTATCTAATATGCCTGGAATGTTGTGCCTTGCATTCTTTTTTATTTTTCTTGGACTAATGGCAATCAATGGCGGCACTCCAGCAAAATCATGTGGAATGTTGGTGTGACGAAAATCGGAAAGTCCTGTGAGGCTTCCACTAGGTTCAAATCTTCCCTGATTTGTGCTGTAAATATAATATTCGACTTCGGTTTCATTTGGGTCAAGGGCCATCTGTCGATCTCTCGGTGATGCATTTTTATACCATCCACCGATGCCATAACCTTCTACGACACTCCATTTTCCGGCCACGCTCATCATGTCATCTGGCCTCCAGGAGATGTTATCGCTTTTGTCCAGCTCTTTCTGGCGTACCTTGCTCATGCGTAAATTACTACCCATCACGCCTGGTAAAAAGATGATAGGAATTATTTTCCCAGGGGGAATGGTTACGTCATGACGGATCGTGTCGTTGATTTCTGTCATATTGACGGTGTATTCAGCCCACCCACCAACAGTCTGCCGAAACTCGCCTTGATGATTGCCATGCTCATTCAAATCCGTATCGTCATTCATGGAAGTTCTCCCTTATAGCGTATTGTGTAGCTATCCATGCCGTCTCCTTTCTGTACTGGGGTGAGCCCGTCACTGCTACTCTTTTCACTGATTCTGTGGCCATCTTCGCGTATTAGCTCAAAGGCTATATCGGGGGCGGGTGTGCCATCGACTTCCAGCAGTCGGACTGCCTGATCAAAAAGAGCTACTGGCCGCTCATTAAATTCCTGCGACACGCTCTTCGGCGCCAAGGTTTCCAAGTTGCCGTTGAAGAGCACGGGCGAGGAGGTGAAGAACTGCACCTTGTCGCTGATTTCCAGCATGTGCTTGGCGCCGTGCAGGCGGATGCCTTTTTTGCCCTTGATGTTGACCCAGTCCGCTTCGCTGATCAGCGACAGCACTTTCCGGGCGAGGATTTCCACCTCGTCGCTGTGCGCTTCGATGGACACCTTGCCGCTGGCCGCAATCAGTTTCATGCCGGCCTTGTGCACGAACAGGCTGAAGCTCCTGGCGATGCTGGCGAACATGCTGTCGCCGCTGGCGAGTGAAATATGCTTGCTGCTGGTAAGCGCCACATGCTCGCTGGCGGCCAGATGGAGGGACTGAGCCGTGCTCAGCTCGATGCCGGCCGGACTGGCCAGCAGCAGATGCGGCTCGGATAGCTCCGGGAAATCGCCGCCGGCGCCTTTGATGGCGGCATTTTGCCGCTGGATGGACTCGGCCACGGCGCCTTGTTGCGCTGCGCTGTCCTGCGCGCCCGCGTCGACGGCCATGCCGCCCAGTCCCTCTTGCAGTTGGCGTGCCTGCGCCAGGCGTGCTTGCGTTTCGTCGAGCTGTTTGACGGATCCCGTTCCTGTTGATGTTTCTGTGGTGATCAGCATGCCTTTGGCAGCGCGCAGGGTGCCCCAGGCATTGCTGGCCAATTCAAAGCCCACGCCGCGCGCTTCCTTGCGTCCGGCGTTGTCGTCGATGCGGGTGATGTTGCCCAATGACAGACGGCTATCCTGGTGCTCGCTGCGCAGCTGTGCCTGGATCGCTCCCTTGGTATCGTCGAGCACCAGGTGGTTGGCGCTGCGGGCGCCCAGTTCGCGGCTGCGCACGCCCGACAGGGCGCGCTGCTGCGGCAGTTGCCACGGCGGCGGATTGTCGCTGTTATAGACCACGCCGATGACGATAGGGTGGTCAATATTGCCGTCCTGGAATTGCACGACGACTTCCTGCCCCACGCGCGGCAAGGCGATTTGCCCCATTTGCGGCCCCGCCATTGGCATCATGACGCGTATCCATGGCGAGCTGCGTTCATCGAATGTACCCAGGCGGTCCCAGTGAAATTGCAGGCGGATGCGTCCCAGGGCATCGGTATGGATTTCCTCCCCGGCCGGCCCGACTACCAGCGCCGTCTGCACGCCGGCAACGATGCATGGCGTGCTGTTGTAGCTGCGGCCCGGCCGCCAACGGATGTCGCGGCGCACGCACAGCATATTGTT
The DNA here is from genome assembly GCF_051380795.1 of Janthinobacterium leeuwenhoeki. Classification (NCBI taxonomy): domain Bacteria; kingdom Pseudomonadati; phylum Pseudomonadota; class Betaproteobacteria; order Burkholderiales; family Oxalobacteraceae; genus Janthinobacterium; species Janthinobacterium leeuwenhoeki. The sequence goes on along the minus strand of NZ_JBNYXT010000002.1, from coordinate 267,650 downwards.
GACATAGTGGGAAGGTGCGCTGGGGCCAGCCTGATAGTTATTGCTGGCGCTATGCAGCACTGACAGGATCAGGTATTCGCGTTCGGCGATACTGTCCGGGCGCTCCTGGCCAGGCTGGCAGCGTTTTTCTTCGGCGCTGAAATGGTCATCGAGCCGGAAGCAAAGGCCAGGCTGTGCGCCACGATGATTGCCGCCCGCCTCGAAATACTGGCGCAGATGGTCGCTTTCCTCCATGCGGCGCTGTGCCAGAGCTTCTCCATCATCGACATTTTTATAGCCATAAGCGCCCGTGTTTTCGTACAGTTCGTGGGCAAATACATCGCCCTGGCGATTCAGGGAATAGCCGCTGGCAAGGCGTGGCTGCGGTTTTTTGTAGTCGAAACTGGCCAAGGTCAGCTGCCCGGAGCCGATCCTGCGCACGGCTTGCCACTGTTGCAAGCCATCGTCTTCCATGGAACCCGATGCGGCGTGAAAGCGCATGGCGCCGTCGCCGGACGCCGTATCGATGATGTCAGCGAAGGTGCTGTTATCTGCGAGCCACAGCGTATGGCCATCGGCGCGGTGCGCGTACCAGTAATGCCAGCCCAGCGCCTCCCAGCGCCGGTGCAGATGGTTGTAGTCGGTTTCGTTGTGCTGGTTGGCGCAAGTGATCTGTGGGTCGTCGCCATGGATACTGGTTTTCCAGTCGCGCTGTGCGTAGTGGCTAAAGGTCGTCTCGGTCAGCTGCATCACGCTTTGGCCATGAAAGGAGACATTGTCCTGGCGCAGCCGGGCGAAGGCCAGCCATGGTTGCAGCACCATGCGGTACCAGGCAAAGCCGCCATCGGCGCGCAGCAGGCAAAACTCGCCCACATAGCCGTTAAAGTGGCGCAGCGTGCCATCGTCGCGCAGCATCGAAATGGTCACCATGCGGCCCAGCATGGCCTTGAGCGCAATATGCGCGTCATCGGACAGCAATTCGGCCTCGAAGCAGAAGTCGCGCGATACTTCTTCCCTGGCAGTCAGCGAATTGACCAGCAGGATGGCGCCCTCCGGCCCATCTGCATGGGGGAAATCGATCTTCAGCAGGCGCCGTTCTTGCGCGGCGAGGTCGAAGGCCGACAGTGCCGCGTGGATGCTTGCATGCATGGCCTGCCTCCGTTATAGCGATGTGATCAGGTGGGCGCCACAGGCGGTGGCATCGCCGTCATAGGCGTACGGCTTGCCCATGTGTTTTGCGCCGGCGCCATCGGGCGTGATCGGAAAGCTGCCCTTGCACTTGGGGCAGAAGGTTGTGTCATCTGCCAGCGCCGCCGTCTTTCCCATCACGGTGCTGCCGGACGATGCGCTGGTGACCTTGCCTCCGTGATCGGTTGCGTCTCCGAGCCGAATGACGCCGCGTCCCGCATGTTTCATGTTTGCCTCGCTTTCCAGGGATGAACTGCTCAAGCCAATTGCAGCAAATAACGTACTTCGGCGCCGCTTGCCTTGCCTTGTGCGGTTTGCAAGAACGTCGTCCAGCCAAGGCGCCGCCTTTCTGAAGGGGGGGAGCTCAGGAGCAGGGGGCAAATGCATGGCGGACTCAATATCAGCCGCACTTCATATTGCAAGTCCGGCACGCCAAACAGCGCCAGCATCTTTGCCAGTGCGGCCGCACCTGCGCTGCGCGGCAGGAAGCGTTGCAGGCCGGCAGGATCCAGCGGCCCGATATGCAGGCAGACGCGCATGTCCTGGCGCCACAGCCGCAGGCCAAGCGTTGCGCCGCGCGCCAGGGTAAAGTTGACACTACCTAGCAGGCTGCGCCGATTTTTTTCCAGATAGTCCCAGCCACCGACAAATTGTTGCAAGGCGACGGGGACGCCGCAGTACTCCGCCAGCACGGGGCCAATCGCTTGCGCTGAGACGGGACGGCAGCGCAGCTGACCAGCGTACCAGGCCGCGACGTCCTGCGTCACGGCATCAGGTTCGGCGCTCGACGGCAGCGCAGTGCGCCGCACGCCGGCCAGTGCCAGCAGCAAAGGCAGTTGTGCATCTTTTGCCTGGGTCTGGAGCGTCGATTCCAGTCGATATTTTTCCCATGCCTGGTAGTACAGTGCGACCATGCGGTGCGAAAAGATATCGAGGAAGGCCGAGACGCCAGCGTCTTTGCCCGACAAGCGGTGAGCGGCGATGCGTTCCGAGTGGTGCAAGGGCAAGGTGCCGCCGACGCCCAGAAAACGCATGAAGGTCGGTATCAGGGTCAGTTGGTCATTGTCATCGAGCGAGAGCTGCTCAATTTCACTGGCGGGGAAACTCAACGACAGGCTGTTCTTGAAGCGCAACACCTGGCTGAAGGCTTGCGCATGTGACACATTCTGGCTGCGTAGCCAGCACAGGAGAATACGTACTGCCTGCACGAACTGGTAGCGGTACGGCTCGGCCAGCAAGTGGTGCATTACACCAGATTCTGCAGTCCGCTTCTTGGTTTGCATCTGATCAGCTCCTTTCCGCTTTGCAGTGACAGCACCACCAGTTCGATGAAACTGTTGATTTGCACATACAGCCCAAGGAAGTGATCGATCACCTGCACAAACAGGTGCATGCCGCTGCCGACGAACGCTTCCTCGTCCAGCGTGATGCGCACTTCCACGCCATGCGCCAGCGAGGTGCCGCGCTGGTGCCGCAGCCAGGTCGTGGTCGGCGAGTGTGCCAGCGCGACGATGCCGCCGATCTGGCGCTGCGAGCTTGCCGATTGGGACAGGTCATACAGCGTCAGCATTTCGCGCAGCGCCGGCAGGCCTTCCTGGACCAGCGCGTGATGATTCAGCGTCAGGTGCGAAATCAGGCGCCAGTGCAGGCCCGCGCCCGGTGAGAAGCGGCGCGGCTGGCTGGGGCGTCGCAGCATGTGCAGTGCCGGCCCGCCACCGCACGGTTGCAAGTCGCCTTGCGGCTGGCCGTATTTGAGCGACAGCGGGAGATCGCGGTTGCTGCAGGTCAGCGACAGCGACAGGCTGGCCTTTTCGTTGATCAAGGGATTGAAGTCGCCATCGACCAGCGTAATCTTCTTTTCGTGACCAGGACTTTTGATGGCCAAAGCCAAGTCGTGGCGCACGACCCAATAATGGCCTTGTTGCGCCGCACCTTCGCCATGGCGCAGGCTGTACAGCGGGCGAAATTCGGTCAGCGTGCTTTCGCCTCCCCGTTGGCGCAACAAACGCACCGTGTCGACGGAGACGACTTCGTAACCATGCGCATGGGTGGCATGGGCCAGCACGGAGTAGTCGGTTTTCTGCCGGGTGACGGCGATCGGCACGCCTTCCTGGCGGAAGAGATTGACCGCCGGGCTGCAGCCCAGCCTCAAGTTTTCGCTGGAAATGCTGGACAACATGCGCGCCGCAGCGGAATCGGGCCGCAAACCGGCCATGCACAGATGCAGGGTAAAGCGCTGGCAAGCAGGCGGTAGCGCCGCACTCAGCGCCGCGATATCGATGTCAAAGAAATTGAATTTTTCCGGATACGCAAAGTACTCGCTCAGGATGCGGTAGGCCGGCTGCGAGCGCGCACCGAAAGGTATCAAGGCATCCGCGTCGGCGAAGCCGACGGGCGTCACAGGCACGGAAGGCAATGCGTACCATTGCAGCGCGTCGATCGACACAAAAGCGCAGACTGTCTGCATGAACAAGGCATCGCGCAATGCGGCGGCAAAAGAAGCTTCGCCATCGATGCAAACGCGCAGCGATGCGGGCGCTACGTCGAGATGCCGGATGCCGATGTTCAGCGAGGAAGTCGCTGGTGCAGGCAGGCGCACGCCTGGCGGCGCCTTGATCATGGCATCGAAAACCGCGCTTTCCAGTACTGATGCGCCGGTCGTCATGGCGTAGACCGTCTTGAAGCGGCAGCGCACGCCGCGCACAGGCGTTGCGTCCATTTCACTGCCGGCAGGCAGGTGCAATATGCCCGCTCCAGCCGCCGCGGCGGGTTGATGCACGATGCTGCACGATGGAAAGGGACGCAGATAATGTGGGAATAGCGCTTCGAACAGGGCTTCGGTAAATTGCGGATAGTCGTCATCGAGCCGTTTTGAGATGCGTGCCGCCAGCATGGCCACCGATACGATCAAGTGTTCGACGTGCGGATCTTCGCAAGACTCGCCGGACATGTGCAATTTGCCGGCGATTCTAGGATAGCGTTCGGCAAACTCACGGCAATGCCGCCGCAGCATCACCAATTCGCGTTCGAAATACGGTAGCAAGTCCTCCATTTCTCGTTTCCTGTGTCTTCGCGGCGGAATGGCCAGTATCCGGGCGTTTGCGCCAAGGTAAATTGCGTTTGCGCAAATAGTCGAACAGGCTTGCTGCGCAACATCAAGGACTTCCAGGCTGGCAGCATCAGACTGGCAAGGTAGCAAGATTCCAACGCTCAACATGGAGAACGCAATGACATTGCCATCCAAATTACTCTGGTCCGAGGGCCTGGCCATCGGTCCTCAGCAGTTCCAGCAGCTGGACCGCTACCATGAAGCGCGCCTGCAGCGTCTGGCCTCGTTGATCAATCCCCATTTATGGGGCGTGCATGGCGTCAGCTGGAATGCGGATGCACTGGCCAACAATAGCCTGCGGGCGGACAGCATGTCGCTCGTCTTTCAGGATGGAGAACTGTTTGAAGCGCCGCTCGGCGATGTATTACCCAGTGCGGTTGACCTGTCCAAGCTGCCTTCCAGCGAACATAGTTTTACTTTTTATGCCGCGCTACCCGCGCTGCAGGCGCATGGCGGCAATGTGAGCTCTGCCGGCGCGCGCTATGTCCAGGCGGATATCGAAACCCCGGATCTGTACAGCGAGGCAGTCAGCATAGACGTGGCTTATCTGAAAAAACGCGTGTATCTGCTGTCGCAACTGGACCCCCTGAATGATTATCTTGCCATCCCCGTGATCCGTTTGTACCGCGCCGGCAATGGCAGCTTTGAAATCGATGCCTCTTTCATTCCGCCTGGTCTGAGCATCAGCGCCGAGTCTGCGCTGCAGAAAATGCTCGATTCGCTGATCGACCGCATGGGCGCGAAAATTGAGGCGCTGTACAGCCGCCACCGTCAGCCCGGTAACAATACGCTGGAATTTCATGGCGGGGATGTGTCATCGTTCTGGATGCTCAATACCTTGAGCACGGCCAGCGCCACGCTCAGTCATTGCGCCAGTTACCGGCACCACCATCCCGTGTATTTGTTTGAAAAATTGATGGCATTGGCTGGTGGCTTGATGACGTTTTCGAAAAAATATACACTGAGCGACTTGCCGGCCTATTCTCACGATGACGCGGCTCCCGCTTTCGGCAAGCTCGATGGCATCATTCGCGATCTCATCGATACTGTGCTGCTGTCGCGTTACTTCCCGATTGCGCTGTCCAACGACACGCAACAAAACACGCACTATCACGGCTTGCTCGATGCCAAGCGGATTGACCGCCAGACCGAACTCTGTCTTGCGGTAAACGCCGATATGCCGGCGCTGGAACTGGTCGCCACGGTGCCCTTGCAGTTCAAAATTTCGTCTCCGGACAATATCGAACTATTACTGGGCCGGGCACTTCCGGGCGCTGAATTGCGCCATATGGCCCAGGTTCCTGCGGAAGTACCGGTGCGGCCCAATACGTATTACTTTTCGATCAATAGCAAGGGCAGTATTTATGACAGCATGATCAAGGCCCAGGCGATTGCAATTTATGTGCCCTCCGGCATAAAAGGGCTGAAGCTGGAATTGTTCGGTATCAGCGGCACCGCCGCGTAACGGTGGCTGGCATTGCGAGCGGATGCATTCTGAAAAGATTGCCCTAAGGAATAGACTTGCCCCCGCAGTTGAAGTTATCATGTTTTTGTGAATGTCGGTGGCTGAGCAGTCGGCGCAGTGTTGAAACATGGTGACAGGCGGGAGTGAGCATGGGCATGGCGAATGATGCGTGATGTGCCGGGCGGCTTGCGGCCTGATGGCGTGATGGGCAGGGCAGCGGTGCGCCGCTGTGGCCGCGCATTGCTGCTGGCGTTCTGTGTTGCCGCAGCCCCGGCCGCCGTGCCGGCTGCGACACCGGCAGTTGCGCCGTCGCACCAGGGGCAGCGCGTGCTGTTCCTGAATGCCTACGATTACGGCCGCGCCGGCGTGGAATCGTACACGCGCACCTATGTGGCCGCCATGGCCGCCGCAGGCCTGGACAGCGAAGACATCATGGTCGAGCACCTGAACCTGAATACCCAGGGCGACCCGGCACTGCGCAATGAAATGCGTGATTTGTTGCTTTTAAGATACACCCAGATGATGGGGCGCAAGGCCGACCTGATCATCGCCATGCAGCAGCCGGCGCTCGATTTTTTGCTGTCGGACCTGGCGCCGCTGGCGCGCGGCGTGCCCGTGCTGGCGATTAACACCTCGGGCAAGGCCTTGCCGGCCGGTAGTCCGGCATCCATCTGGCAGCAAAAGGCGAATGTCGATTTTCCCGGCACCCTGGCGCAAGCCATGGCGCTGTTCCCGGAGACCAAAACCATCGTCATGGCCGTCGGCGCCAGCGAGGCCGACCAGGCCTTGAAGCGCCGCATGCAGCAGGCGGCGCAGGCGTGGCAGGGCAAGGTAGCCATGCGCTATCTTGATGACCTGACCCTGGAACAGATGCGCGCGGCCGTGGCGCACTTGCCCGCCGAGACGCTGCTGGTGGCGGGCAATGTCAACCGCGACGTGGCCGGCGCCATCGCCACGCCCGTGCAGTTTGCAGGGGAACTGGCGCGGCTGGCGAATGTGCCCGCGTTCGGCATGTACAACACGAACGTGGGCAAGGGCATCCTGGGCGGCTCCATCTTGCACATCGAAGGGGCCGCGCAGCAAGTGGCGCAGATGTCGCTGGCCGTGTTGGATGGCAAGGCGCCTGCCGCACCGGGCGCCTTGCTGCCGCCCGTCCGCCCGGTGCCCATGTATGACTGGGAACAGCTGCAGCGCTGGGATGCGGATTTCAGCCAGCTGCCGCCGCACACCCTGTTCTTCAACCGCCCGCCGCAACTGTGGCATGAACACCGCGTTGCCGTGCTGCTGGTGGCCGGTGTCTTCATCGTGATGGCCGGCTTGCTGAGCGCCTTGCTGCTGCAGCGGCGGCGTTTGCGCCGTGCCGAGAGCGAGGCGCGCGAAAGCGAGCAGCGTTTCCGCATCCTCGTCGAGCATGCGCCCGAAGCCATCGTCGTGTATGACCTGGACCAGGACCGTTTTGTCGACGCCAACAGCAGCGCGCAGCGCATGCTGGGCATGTCGCGCGAAGCGCTGCTGGCGCGTGGGCCGTTTGACCTGTATAGCAGGGAGCAGCCCGACGGCTTGCCGCTGGGCCTGATGACGGAAGAGCATCTGCGCCGCGCCATGCTGGGTGAACCCATCCTGGTTGAACGCAATGTGCGGCGCGCCGACGGCAGCATCTTTCCCTGCGAAGTGCGGCTGGTGCGCTTGCCGATGGAAGGGCGGCGCCTGGTGCGCAGCGGCATCGTCGACATTTCCGAGCGCAAGCACAGCGAGCAGGAGCTGCTCGGCTACCGCGACCATCTGGAGGAACTGGTGCAGCAGCGCACGGCTGCCCTGTCCGTGGCCGTCACCGAGGCCGAATCGGCGAACCGCGCGAAAAGCGTCTTCCTGGCCAACATGAGCCACGAATTGCGCACGCCCTTGAATTCCGTGATCGGCTTTTCGCAGATGATGGCCGATTCGAGCAGCATGTTCGAGGAAGAAAAGCATAACCTGGCCATCATCAACCGCGCCGGCCATCATTTGCTGACCTTGATCAACGATATCCTGGAATTGTCGAAAATCGAGGCGGGCCGCATGCAGCTGCAAGCGGGGCCCGTGGACTTGAACGGCTTGCTCGACGAGGTGCTCGAGATGGTGCGCATGCGCTCCGGCGACCAGGGCATCGCCTTGCGGCTTGAGCGTGCCGGCGTGCCGCCGCTGGTGCGCCTCGATGGCGCCAAGCTGCGCCAGGTGCTGCTCAATCTGCTGTCGAACGCGCTCAAGTTCATCGAACAGGGCAGCGTGACCTTGTCGCTGGCCTGCCAGGGGGCAGACGATGGGCAAGTGGCGCTGGCGTTTGCCGTGCGCGATACGGGCAGCGGCATCGCGCAAGAAGACCTGGAACGCATCTTTGAACCGTTCGTGCAGGCCGACAGCGCTGTGGCGCAGGCCGGCACGGGACTGGGGCTGACCATTTCGCGCGAATTCGTGCGCCTGATGGGCGGAGAGCTGCGCGTCGAATCGACGCTGGGGGCAGGTTCCCGCTTCAGTTTCGAGCTGTGCGCGCCGGTGCTGCAGCAGCCGGCCATCGCGGCGCTGGCGCCGGGCCGCGTGGCGCGTCTGCCGCCGGCCCAGCGCGGGCGCATGGTGCTGCTGGTCGATGATGACGACAACTGCCGCAAGCTGCTGGCCGGCTTGCTGGCGCCGCTGGGCTTCCAGCTGCGGGAAGCGGCGGGCGGCGTACAGGCGCAAGCCATGCTGGCGGCGCAGCGCTACGACATCGTGCTCAGCGACTGGCGCATGCCGGACATGGACGGCCTGGCGCTGACGCGCTGGCTGCGCGCGCAGCCGGCACTGGTGCAGCCGCGTCTGGTGATCATGACCGCTTCCGCCTTCGAGGAAGAAAAGCAGGAAGCGCTGGCAGCCGGCGCCGACGGTTTCCTGCGCAAGCCGATCGAGCAGGAACACCTGTTCGCCATGCTGGAGCAGCAACTGGGCGTGCGCTTCCAGCGCACTGCCGCCACTTCGCCGCGCGTGCCGGCGGCCCTCTTTGACTTGCAGCAGGCGCTGGGCCAGCTGGGCGCGGCCGAGCGGCAGGCGCTGCTCGAATCCGTGCAGGCCCTCGATTTGCGGCGCAGCGCCATCGTGCTGGCCGGCGTGGCGACCAGCCTGCCGCAACTGGCCGCGCACATCGCCGCCATGCTGGAACAGCATCAGTACCAGCCGCTGTGCGCCTTGCTGGCGCAGCTGGCCAGCGAGCCGCAGGGCGAGGAGGCATGACTTTTCACTTACCCAAAGACGCGCGCCTGGGCGGCGTTTCCATCGTGCTGGCCGTCAGCGTGGCGCTGACCTGTGTCGTCACGGCGCTGCTGCTGGTGTTTGCGGTGCTGTTTTACCAGACCGAACGCGAACAGCGCTGGCTGCAGCTGCAGCATAGCCTGGCCGTCAGCGCGGATCAGCTGGCCGTGGCCATCGAACTGCCCTTGTGGAACCTGGATGAAAAGCAGATGCAGGCCATCATGCGCAGCACGCTGGGCAAGCGCGAACTGGTGGCCAGTTCCCTGATGCCGGGCATCGGCAAGGAAGCGCTGGTCCTGCGCCGCACTGCGAGCGGCGCCATCGACAGCTTTTCCTCGTTGTCTGCGGAGCCGGGCTGGCTGGTGCAGCGGCGCCCCGTGACGATGGGAGGACAAGTCATCGGCAACGTGGCCGTGTATGCGACGCCGGCCCTGCTGCACGCGCAACTGCGGCAACGCGCGCTGGGTATCGGCGCCATGATCGTGGCGCTCGACGTGATCCTGGTGGCCAGCATCTGGCTGCTCATGTGGTGCCTGATGCTCAAGCCCCTGAAGGCGATTGGCCAGTACGCGGCCGGCGTCAAGGCGGGGCAGGGCGAAGCGTTCGGCACGCCGCCGAAAGCGTGGTTCCTGGGCGAGTTGCGCACCCTGTACCGTTCCATCCGCGACATGGTGGCGCTGCTGGACAGCCGCTACCGCGCCCTGCAACGCAGCGAGGAGCGCGTGCAGATGGCCACCGGCGCGGCCAGCATCGGCATCTGGGACTGGAACGTCAGCAACGGTGCATTGCAGTGGGATGAACAGATGTACGCGCAGTTCAAGGCCGATGCGCACAGCAGCATGGCGCCGGCGGCCATCTGGCGCGCGGCGCTGGTGCCGGACGACGTGCCGGCCGCCAAGGCGGCCCTGCGCGCCGCGCTGGACGCCGGCCAGGCCTTTACGCACGAGTACCGCATCCTGTGGCCCGACGGCGCCATTCGCTACATCAAGGCCGACGCCGTGATCTTTCGCGACGGGCAGGGCCAGCCCATGCGCCTGGTGGGGTCGAACTACGACATCACGGCGCACCGCGAGGCCGAACTGGAACTGCTGCGCCACCGCCATCACCTGGAAGAACTGGTGGCCGAGCGCACCAGCGCCCTGTCGGTGGCCGTCAGCCAGGCGCACGCGGCGAACCGCGCCAAGAGCACCTTCCTGGCGAACATGAGCCATGAACTGCGTACGCCCTTGAATTCCGTGATCGGTTTTTCGCGCCTGATGGCCGCCTCGCCCAACATGCAGGACGATGAAAAGCGCAACCTGGCCATTATCCACCGCTCCGGCAACCATTTGCTCACCCTGATCAATGAAATCCTCGAACTGTCGAAGGGCGAGGCGGGGCGCCTGCACGCTCAGACGGCCGTGGTGGCGCTGGCGCCCCTGTTGCAGGAAGTGATGGACATGCTGGGCATGCGCGCCGAGCAGCAGGGACTGGCCCTGCGCCTCGATTGCGCTGACGTGCCGGCGGCCGTGCTGCTCGATGCGACGCGCTTGCGCCAGGTGCTGCTGAATCTGATGTCGAACGCCGTCAAGTTTGCCGGCGGCGGCGAGGTCACCTTGCGCGTGCGCGGCGAACGGCGCGATGGCGATCAATGGATGCTGTCGTTCGCCGTCAGCGACACGGGCATCGGCATCGCCCAGGAGGACCAGCAGCGCATTTTCGAACCTTTCGTGCAGGCCGACAGCGCGGGGCCGAAGGATGGCACGGGCCTGGGCCTGGCCATCTCGCGCGAATTCGTGCAATTGATGAAAGGCGAACTGACGCTGGAATCCATGCCGGGGCAGGGCGCCAGCTTCCGTTTCAGCATACCCGCGCAGGCGGCCGAGGCGCCCGTGCAGGTGCCGCTGCCCGAGGCGCGGCTGGCAGTGCCGGCGCCCGAGGCGCCGCCGGCATTGCAGGCGCAAGACTTGCTGCTGCTGGCCGGGGAAGAGCGCGCGGCCTTGCTGGCGGCGCTGCGCGAATTGAACCTGGCCAGGGTGGCCCTGCTGCTGGCAACCCTGCCGCCTGCGGCGGCACCGTTGCTGGCGCCGCTGCAGGCCATGCTCGACCAGCATCAGTACCGCCAGCTGTGCGACTTGCTGGAGAATGAGGGCGCGCTGGCGCACGCTTGAAAAGTGTGGGCTGACAACATCGGATTCGCTGAAAAGAAGGACTAAGTGCCGCCGATGGATGGTGCTAAATTGCAATAAAGATTATGATGATAGTACGTAGTTCATCGCAAAGAAATGTCTTGTCCAGCGTGGCAACTGATCGCCGCGCCTCATCCAAAGCTGAGAGAACTGCTACATGCACCGCGATTTTTCCGAAGTGAATGCTAAGGGCGAAGTACTGATCGTTGAAGATACACCGGCTTCGCTGAAGCTGTTGAGCGATTTGCTGGGCGGCGCCGGCTATGCGGTGCGCCAGGCGCCAAACGGTGAACTGGCGCTGTGGACGGCCCAGGCGCGCCCGCCGGAGCTGATCCTGCTCGACGTGCGCATGCCCGGCCTTGACGGCTTTGAAGTCTGCCGCCGCCTGAAGGAGATACCGTCCCTGCGCCAGGTGCCGGTGATCTTCCTGTCGGCCCAATACGATACGGATGACAAGGTGCGCGGCTTTGCGCTTGGCGCCGTCGATTTCATCGCCAAGCCCTTCCAGGCCGAGGAGATCCTGGCCCGCACCGACGCCCACGTGCGTCTGGCGCGGGCGCAGCTGCAGCTGGCGCAGGAGCGCGCCAACCTGGAGCGGCGCGTGGCCGAACGCACGGCCGAACTGGAACAGGTGGCCAGCACCCTGGCGCGCGAAGTGCAGATCCGCCGCGCCAATGAAGAATTGCTGCGCCTGTCGGGCCAGGTCTTCGAAGCGACCCAGGATGCCATCCTGATCACGGATCCGGCCGGCGCCATCGTCACGGCCAATCCCGCCTTTACACGCATCACCGGCTACGCGGCGCAGGAAGTGGTGGGCACGGACATCATGCGCCTGCATGCCGGACACACGGGCGAAGCGGTGCTGCAGGCCCTGCGCCAGGGCTTGCGCAGCAGCGGCTGCTGGTCGGGAGAAGTGCAGACGCGGCGCAAGAGCGGTGACACCTATCCCTGCCTGCTCAGCGCCTCCACCGTGTACGGGCCCGATGGCGCCGTCGTCAACTACATCGGCGTCTTCCTCGATATCAGCGAGCGCAAGGCCGAGCAGCATCTGATCGATTTCCTCTCCTACCACGACGCGCTGACGGGTTTGCCTAACCGCGTGCTGCTGCGCGAGCGCTTCCAACAGGCGCGCGCGAACGCGCTGCGCGACAGCCAGCAGGTGGTGCTGATGTGTCTGGACCTGGACCGCTTCAAGAACATCAACGATTCGCACGGCCAGGCCGTGGGCGACAAGGCGCTGCAAGTGGTGGCGCGTTTCCTGTCCGGTTGCGTGCGCGAGGGCGACACGGTGGTGCGCCAGGGCGGCGACGAATTCCAGATCCTGCTGCAGGACGATGCCCTGCTGGGGCGTACTCTGGGGCTGGTGCAAACCATCCTGGCCGGCCTGCGCGAAGAACTCATCGTCGACGGCGAGCGCCTGACGCTGACGACCAGCATCGGCATCGCCATGTGTCCGGCCGACGGCGACAGCCTCGACGACGTGCTGCGCCACGCCGACACGGCCCTGGTGCGCGCCAAGGAAATGGGGCGCGACCATTACGCCTTTTTCACGGAGCGCATGGGCAGCGATATCCGCGCCCGCCTGGCCATGCAGCAGCAGCTGCGCGGCGCCATCTGCCGCGATGAATTCGCAGTGCACTACCAGCCGCAGATGTGTTTGCGCACGGGCGCCTTGCTGGGCGCGGAAGCCCTGCTGCGCTGGGATAACCCGGTGCTGGGCAAGGTGCCGCCCGGCCTGTTCATCGCGCTGGCCGAGGAATACGGCTCGATCACGGCCATCGGCGAATGGATGCTCGAAAGCGTCTGCGCGCAGATCCGCGCCTGGCACGACGCGGGCCTGGGCAGCATCAAGGTGGCCGTCAACCTGTCGGGCAAACAGTTCGCGCAGGACCGCACGGTGCCTTTCGTCGAGGCGACCTTGCGCAAGTACGGCATCGCGCCCGCCTGCCTGGGTATCGAGATCACGGAAAGCACGGTGATGGGCGACCCGGACAAGGCCGTGGCGGCCCTGACGCGCCTGAAGGATATCGGCGTGGGCATTTCGCTCGACGACTTCGGCACCGGCTATTCCAGCCTGGGCTACCTGAAACGCTTTCCCATCGACGTGCTGAAAATCGACAAATCCTTCGTCGATGACGTCACTACCAGCAGCAGCGATGCGGCCATCGCCCGTTCCGTCATCTCGCTGGCGCACAACCTGGCCATGCGCGTCATCGCCGAAGGCGTGGAAACGCGAGAACAGGTCGACTTCCTGACGGAACACGGCTGCGACGAAATGCAGGGCTATTATTTCAGTCGTCCCCTGGCCGCGCAAGCCTTCACCGACTTGCTGCGCGAACGGCGCACCCTGGCCGTGGCCTGAGCGCCGCAGTGCGGCCGATGCACCAAGTCGGTGCGTCCGCTGCAGAGCGGTGCGCAATTCTCAGTTTTTCTTCCCCTGATGCTGGCACATATCCTGCTTAGGTAATCGCTTATTTACGCGATTGTCCCGCATGCCAGACAGCACCCATCCAGCCATGCCGAATCAGGCCGAGGCCAGCGCGCACGGCGCCTGGCAGGCGCATTTGCGCCTGGGCTTTGCGCTGCACGATGGCGTCAGCCGCCTGGTCGAGCGCACGCACAGCGGCCCTTTGCGTGTGCAAAAGCCCCTGTACCCGGAAGGCGACGCCGTTTGCCACGCCATCATCATCCATCCGCCCGGCGGTGTAGTGGGCGGTGACCAGCTGGCCGTCGACGCCACGGTGGGCGAGGGCGCGCACGCTCTGCTCACGTCGCCGGGCGCGGCCAAGTGGTACCGCGCGAATGGCCATGTCTCGGGCCAGCATATCGTGCTGCGCGCGGGCAGCGGCGCTGCCATCGAGTGGCTTCCGCAGGAGAGCATTGTCTTCGACCAGGCTTGCGTGCGCCTGCGCCACGAAGTGGAACTGGCGCAGGACGCCAGCTACATCGGCTGCGATATCGTCTGCCTGGGCCGCAGCGCCTCGGGCGAAATTTTCAACACGGGCAGCATCAGCCAGCAGGTGCAGATCCGCCGCGGCGGCAAGCTGCTGTGGTGGGAGCAGGGCGTGCTGGCAGCCGGCGGCGCGCTGATGGCTAGCCCGCTGGGCCTGGGGGGGCACACGGTATGCGCCACCCTGATCGCCGTCGGCACACCCGTTTCTCCCGCCGTGCTGGCGGCCTTGCGCGAGATCGCCGTGCCAGCCGGCGCCGCGTTTGGCGCCACGCAGATGAAAGCGCTGGTGGTGGTGCGCCTGCTGTGCGGCGACAGCGAGGCGGCGCGCACGATCATGCTGGCTGCCTGGCAGATGCTGCGCCCCGCCATGCTGGGACGCGCCGCCGTCGTGCCCCGCATCTGGAACACTTAATCAGGAAAGAAGCGCAAGGAAAACCATGGACCTGACTCCCCGCGAAAAAGACAAGCTGCTCATTTTTACGGCTGCGCTGCTGGCCGAACGACGCCTGGCGCGTGGCTTGAAGTTGAATTATCCGGAAGCGGTGGCCCTGATCAGCGCCGCCATCATGGAAGGCGCGCGCGATGGCAAGTCGGTGGCGCAGCTGATGTCGGACGGCACAAAAATACTCGCGCGCGCCGACGTCATGGATGGCATCGCCGAGATGATCCCCGATATTCAGGTCGAAGCGACCTTCCCCGATGGCAGCAAGCTGGTGACCGTGCACCATCCGATACCGTAACCAAGCAAGCGACATTGACAGGAGCCGGTCATGACCCCAGGCGAATACAAATTGGAAGAAGGCGAAATCAGCTTGAATGCGGGGCGCGCCACGGCCACCGTGGTGGTGGCCAACCGGGGCGACCGGCCGATCCAGGTCGGCTCGCATTTCCACTTTTTTGAAGTCAACCCGGCGCTGGCCTTCGAGCGCTGGCGCGCCTATGGCATGCGCCTCAATATCACGGCCGGGACGGCCGTGCGCTTCGAGCCGGGCCAGCAGCGCACGGTGGAACTGGTGGCGCTGGCGGGCGAGCGCAAGGTGTACGGCTTCAATGGCGCTGTGATGGGCGAACTGCAAGACACTCCACCGGGAAAGGATTGAGATGGCCAGCATTCCCCGCAGCGCATACGCCGAAATGTTCGGCCCCACCAAGGGCGACCGCATCCGCCTGGCCGACACGGAACTGTTCATCGAGATCGAGCATGACTACGCGATCTATGGCGAAGAGGTGAAATTCGGCGGCGGCAAGGTGATCCGCGACGGCATGGGCCAGTCGCAGCGCTGCGCGGCCGAGGTGATGGACACCGTCATCACGAATGCCGTCATCCTCGATCATTGGGGCATCGTGAAAGCCGACATCGGCTTGAAAAACGGGCTGATTTTCGGCATCGGCAAGGCGGGCAACCCGGATATCCAGCCTGGCGTGACCTTGCCCATCGGCGGCGCCACGGAAATCATCGCCGGCGAAGGCCTGATCGTCACGGCCGGCGGCGTCGACACGCATATCCACTTCATCTGCCCGCAGCAGATCGAGGAAGCGCTGATGAGCGGCGTGACCACCATGCTGGGCGGCGGCACGGGGCCGGCCGTGGGCACGGCCGCCACCACCTGCACGCCGGGGCCATGGCACTTGCACGCCATGCTGGCCGCCGCCGACGCTTTTCCGATGAACCTGGGCTTCATGGGCAAGGGTAACGTCAGCTTGCCGCTGCCGCTGGAGGAGCAGGTGCGCGCGGGCGCCATCGGCCTGAAACTGCATGAAGACTGGGGCAGCACCCCGGCCGCCATCGACAATTGCCTGTCCGTCGCCGACCGCATGGATATCCAGGTGGCGCTGCACAGCGATACCCTCAACGAGGGCGGCTTTCTGGAACACACGCTGGCTGCCTTCAAGGACCGCACCATCCACACCTTTCACACGGAAGGGGCGGGCGGCGGCCATGCACCCGACATCATCGCCGCCGTGGGACAGGCCAACGTGCTGCCCTCGTCGACCAACCCGACGCGGCCCTTCACCGTCAACACGCTCGACGAGCACCTGGACATGCTGATGGTGTGCCACCACCTGGACCCGGCCATTGCCGAAGACGTGGCCTTTGCCGAGTCGCGCATCCGCCGTGAAACCATCGCTGCCGAAGATATTTTGCACGATATCGGCGCCATCTCCATGATGTCGTCCGACTCGCAAGCCATGGGCAGGGTGGGTGAAGTGATCATGCGCACCTGGCAGACGGCGCACAAGATGAAGGTGCAGCGGGGCGCCTTGGCGCCCGACACGGCGCGCAGCGACAATTTCCGCGCCAAGCGCTACATCGCCAAGTACACGATCAACCCGGCCATCACGCATGGGATATCGCATGTGGTGGGCTCCATCGAGTCGGGCAAGATCGCCGACATCGTGCTGTGGAAGCCGGCCTTCTTCGGCGTCAAGCCGTCGATGATACTCAAGGGCGGCATGATCGCCGCTGCGCAGATGGGCGACCCGAATGCGTCGATTCCCACGCCGCAGCCCGTGCATTACCGCATGATGTTCGGCGCCTTCGGCGGCGGCCTGAAAAAGTCGTTCACCTTTGTCTCTCAGGCGGCCTACGACCTCGATATCGGCCACCAGCTGAAACTGAACAAATCCGTCATCGCCGTGAAAAACATGCGCGGCTTGCGCAAGCACGACATGATACATAACAGCGCCACGCCGCACATGGAAGTGGACCCGGAAACCTATGCCGTGCGCGCCGACGGCCAGTTGCTGGTGTGCGAGGCGGCCGCCGTGCTGCCGATGGCGCAGCGCTATTTTCTATTTTAAGCAGGAGACAAGCATGCTCACTTTGCATACCAAACTGGCGGCTGACGATCATCGCGCCGCCGTTGCCCAACTGGTGCTGCCCTACGACCAGCGCGAAAAATGCCGGCTGCGCGCCGTGCTGTCGAATGGCGACGAGGTGGCCGTGTTCACCGTGCGCGGCACGGTGCTGCGCGACGGCGAGCGCATGACGGGGCCGGATGGTCAGGTGGTGCAGATCGTCGCCGCGCGCGAACCGACCTACCTGGTGCGCTGCGCGGACGCCCACACCCTGCTGCGCTGCGCTTTCCACCTGGGGAACCGCCACACGCAGGCGCAGGTGGGCGACGGCTTTCTGCGCATCCGCAAGGACGTGGTGTTGAAGGAGATGCTGGAAGGCTTGCAGGCGACTGTGACGGAAGAAAGCGCGCCGTTCGAGCCGGAGGCGGGCGCGTATGGCGGCGGCCATGGCCACCACGACGGCCACGGCCAGCATTTGCTGGCACCCGTGCCGCTGCGGCAGAAAATCCACCGCCCCAGTGATACAGCGGGCACCGCATGATGCAGGCCTCGGCCCTGCTGCATTTGCTGCAGTTCGCCAGCCCGGCCCTGCCGATCGGCGCCTACAGCTATTCGCAGGGACTGGAAGCGGCGCTCGAATCTGGCCTGGTGGCGGATGCGGCCACGGCGCGCGAATGGATCGCGCAGCATCTGGCGCAGGTGGTGGCGCGCTGGGAAGCGCCTTTGTGCTGGCGCTTGATGCAGGCGTTCGACGCGCAGGATCTGTGCGCCGTGCAGCGCTGGAGCGAGCGTTTCATCGCTTCGCGCGACACGGCGGAGTTTCGCGCCGAGACCATCCAGATGGGCTATTCATTGAGCAAATTGCTGGCCGAACTGGGCGTGGCCGACGGCGTCTTGATCGACATGCTGCAGGGCCTGCCGGAAGTGGCCCTGCCCACGGCGTATGCCTGCGCCGTGGCGGCACTGGCCATTCCGCGCGAGCAAGCGCTGCTGGCCATGCTGTTCGCCTGGGCGGAAAACCAGGTGCTGGT
This sequence comes from Janthinobacterium leeuwenhoeki, assembly GCF_051380795.1. Lineage (NCBI taxonomy): Bacteria > Pseudomonadati > Pseudomonadota > Betaproteobacteria > Burkholderiales > Oxalobacteraceae > Janthinobacterium > Janthinobacterium leeuwenhoeki. The sequence continues at coordinate 249,697 of NZ_JBNYXT010000002.1, read as the reverse complement.
CTGCGTGAAATCCGTGCCGCTGGGGCAAGTGGCGGGCCAGCGACTATTGCTGTCGCTGCGGCCGGAGCTGGAAGCGGCGGCCCTCACGGCGCAAACCTTGCAAGACGACGAGATGGGCAACTGGGCGCCCGGCCTGTCGCTGCTGTCGATGCGGCACGAAGTGCAGTACAGCCGCCTGTACCGTTCCTGAATTATTCTATAAGAGAGCAAAAATGACATCGATCACCTCCAATCCGCTGCGCGTGGGCATCGGCGGGCCCGTCGGCTCGGGCAAGACGGCCCTGTGCGAAATGCTGTGCAAAGGCATGCGCGAACGCTACGACATGGCCGTCATCACGAATGACATCTACACCAAGGAAGACATGGAAATCCTGCTGCGCGCGGATGCCTTGCCGGCCGAGCGCCTGATGGGCGTGGAGACGGGCGGCTGCCCGCACACGGCCATACGCGAGGATGCGTCCATCAACCTGGAAGCCATCGCGCGCATGCAGGCAGATTTTCCCAACCTTGATTTGATCCTGGTCGAATCGGGCGGCGATAACCTGGCCGCCACCTTCAGCCCGGAATTGTCGGACCTGACGATTTACGTGATCGACGTGGCCGGTGGCGAAAAAATCCCGCGCAAGGGCGGGCCCGGCATCACGCGCTCCGATTTGCTGATCATCAACAAGACGGACCTGGCGCCATACGTGGGCGCCAATCTGGACTTGATGGCGCAGGACGCCAAGCGCATGCGCGGCGAGCGCCCCTTCGTGTTCACCAATCTGCGCAGCGGCGACGGTGTGCAGATCGTCATCGATTTTATCCGCGAGCAAGGTTTACTCGATCAACCAGGCAAGGAGCTGCAATGAGCGCAAGACTGATGAAGAAAACAGCCGCCGTGGTGGCGCTGTGCCTGCTGGCTTTACCAGCCATGGCCCACCCCGGTCATGGCGACAGCGTGGGTTTTCTGGCCGGTTTCGCCCATCCGTTCACGGGCATCGACCATTTGCTGGCCATGCTGGGCGTGGGCATCTGGGGCGGCCAGCAGCGCCGCGGCCTGGCCCAGCCGGCCACTTTCCTCGGCATGATGCTGTTTGGCGCTCTGGCCGGCATGGCGGGTTTGACGGTGCCCGGGCTGGAAACGGGTATCGCCGCCACGGTGGCGCTGGTGGGGCTGGCCATCGCGCTGGCGCTGGCCTTGCCGAACTGGCTCGGCATGGGCATGGTGGGCCTGTTCGCGCTGGCGCATGGCAATGCGCATGGCCAGGAATTGCCGGCAGCAGCGGCCGCATGCGGCTTCATGCTGGCTTCGGCTGTCTTGCTGTGCGCGGGACGTTTCCTCGGCCAGGTATTGGCCGAGCGCATGCTGCGCCTGGCCGGCGTGGCCTTGACGGCCGCCGGCGTGGTGTTGATGGGGCTTGCTTAATCGTTTAAGCGCCAGGGCGCTTGTCGGACAGCACGATGGGCGCTGCCTTTTCAGGATGCAAGCCCTGGTGCCCCGCATACACGGCGGCAATGGCGGCCATGTCGGCCTCCTTGTCGCCCGTCAAGTACAAATGGTCGACGACGCCCAGCACCTTGTTCGGATAGTCGATGTAGACCAGCAACAGCGGTACCTTGGCGGCCAGCGCCAGGTGGTAAAAGCCGCTTTTCCAGTTCGGACGGTAGCTGCGCGTCGCTTCCGGCGTGATGGCCAGCCAGTACCAGTCGGCAGCCAGCATGCGTTCGGCCTGGCGTTGAATCGTGCCGCTGGTGGTGCTGCGGTCGACGGGTTCGCCGCCCAGATAGCGCAGCACCTTGCCCATCGGGCCGCGGAACAAGGAATCCTTGGCCAGCCAGCGGAACGGCAGCGACAGCGCCCATTTGCCGAACAGGCCCACCATGAAATCCCAGTTCGACGTGTGCGGGTAGACGACGGCGATGCCGCGCGGCCCCGGCAAGGGGCGAAAGCGCATGCGCCAGCCGAACAGGTGCAGCACGCGCAGCGCGCAGCGCTGGTGCCAGGTCGGCAAGTCGCCCGTTTGTACAAATAATTCGTCCATTGATACCCTTCAGTGACACTGTTCTTAGTCGGATGGCGCTGGTGGCCATTTTCCTTGAAGCAAAAATTCTGCGCAGGCATTCTATACGGGGCTGGCGATGGCGACAAGCAGCCGAGGCCGCTATTCATGCGGCACCTGGGCCGTTGTGGCTGCTATTTTAGCGATGCTTTGCCACTGTGGCGGGCACTAAATGCGCACCATGTGGTCAAAACTTGATGCAGTGTTGATCCACCCGATAGGGAGCCATGGCATGAAAAACAGTATCGACGAGGTAAATGGGGAGCATGTGCGAAAGGATAAAGTGATGGCCGAGCTCATCGAGCGGGGCGTCGCTTTCCATCGCGCCCTGGGACGGACGGTGGCGACAGCCTATTTGCGCGAGCACGCCGTGCCGGCCGAGGTGATACGCCGCGTCTTCAGCAGCGTGCAGGCGCGCCGTCCGGCCCGGCCGGCACGACGCCGATGGCGCTGAAGGGCAGGCAACAGCGACGAAGTGCCGCTGCTGTCGCCCCGAGCGCGGTTCAAGCCAGTGCCGCCAGTGCCGGATAGTCTGTGTAGCCGGCCGCATCAGGTGCGTACAGCGTGTCCGGATTCAGGGGATTCAAGGGCGCGTCGCTGTGCAGGCGGATGGGCAGGTCGGGGTTGGCGATGAACCACAAGCCAAAGGCGACGGCATCGGCTTCCCCCTTGGCCAGCAAGGTTTCGGCAGCCGCCTTGTCCATTTTCTCGTTGGCAATGTAGACGCCGCCAAATTCCTGTTTCAGGTAAGGGCCCAGGCGGTCGTCGCCCAGCGCTTCGCGTGCGCAGATGAAGGCGATGCCACGCTTGCCCAGCTCGCGTGCCACATAGCCGAAGGTGGCGCGCGGGTCGGAGTCGCCCATGTCATGCGCATCGCGGCGCGGTGCCAGATGCATGCCGACCCGGTCGGCACCCCACACGTCGATACAGGCGTCCGTCACTTCCAGCATCAATCGGGCGCGGTTTTCAATCGAGCCGCCATAGTTGTCGGTGCGCAGGTTGGTGCTATCTTGCAGGAACTGGTCGAGCAGATAACCATTGGCGCCATGGATTTCCACGCCGTCGAAGCCGGCTTTTTTCGCATTCTCGGCGCCCAGGCGGTAGGCTGCCACGATGCCGGGGATTTCTTCCGTAGCGAGCGCGCGCGGCGTGACGAATGCCTGTTTCGGGCGCAGCAGGCTGACATGGCCGGCCGGCTTGACGGCGCTGGGCGCCACGGGCAAGTCGCCATCGAGGAAGACAGGGGCGGAAATGCGGCCCACATGCCACAGTTGCAGCACGATCAGGCCGCCGGCGTCATGCACGGCCCGGGTGATGTGTTTCCAGCCTTCCACCTGTTCCTCGGACCAGATGCCCGGCGTGTCGGCATAGCCCACGCCTTGGGGCGTGACGGCCGTCGCTTCCGAGATGATCATGCCGGCCGACGCGCGCTGCGTGTAGTACTCGGCCATCAGGGCGTTGGGCACGCGGCCCGGGTTGCCGGCGCGCGAACGCGTCAGCGGCGCCATGATGATGCGGTTTTTCAATTGCAAACTGCCGATGGTGATGGGGTCGAATAAAGTTGCCATGATTGTCCTTGTGGGTGCCGTTCAGGCGGCGTTGAAATGGTGATGTTTACAAACCTTGCTGCATGTGTTCGAGAAAGGCTTCGATGGTGGCTTCGTTGCGGCTGAAGAAACTCCATTGGCCCACCTTGGTTGCCGAAATCAGGCCTGCTTTCTGCAAGCTGGCCAGGTGCGCCGACACCGTCGATTGCGACAGGTTCAGGCGGCGGTCGATCAGTCCGGCGCACACGCCCAAGTGCAGCGGGTGATCCTGCTCCTGGAAATACTGCTGCGGTTCCTTCAGCCATTGCAAAATCTGTCGGCGTACCGGATTGGCCAGCGCCTTGTGGATGGCGTCGATATCCATGTTGTTTCTCCTGAACATATAATTCGCTTTTCAGCGATGTATATATCGTGTTTTCCAAATTCTAATATCGTCATCTTACGATATAAATGAAAAGCATGCTGGCGGCCCGTGTTTTTGCAGGGTCAGGCGGGAAGGGGATTGCGCTGCAGCACGGCAGGGCCCGTCAGCACGATGCGCACCAGGTCCACCTGGCGCTGGGCGCCGGCCTTGGCGGTGGCGCTCTTGATCTGGGTGCGTGCCGTATGGATGGAAATGCGCTGGCGTTCGGCATATTCCTGCAAGGAATAGCCGTTGACGAGCGCTTCCGTCAGGCGCGCCTCGGCCACCGTCATGCCATAGAAATTGCGCAGGGTGGCCGCCAGGGAGGTGATCAGGTCGCTGCTGTCGCTGAGAAAAACGGCGATGGCGCTGGCCGAGCCGAACGGGCTGTGCCAGGAAGGCAGGGGCGTGACGCGCAGGCGCAGCTGTTCGCCCGTCAAGCCGTTCAGATTGAGCACGCCGCCGGGACCGCCTGACGCCGTCGTGCCCGTTTGCGCTGCTTCGTGCAGCATGCGCCGCAGCGCGCCGTTGTCTGCTTCGCGCGGGCAATACAGGGGCGCACCTTCGCGCAGTTGCAGCAAGCGCGTCGCGGCCGTCATGGCCAGCGCCCGCTCGTTGGCGTACAGTAATTGCGACGTGGCATCGAGCAACAGCACGCCAAACGGCAGCAATTCCAGCACCTGGGTGGAGCTCTGGGACAGCACTTCCAGCCGGCGCAGCTTGCGCTGCAGGGCAAAGGCCGTCTGCAGGTGCGGCATCAGGCTGCGGATCAGCGCCAGCTCGCCCGCATCGTAGGCGCCCGCCTCTTCGCGGCGCACGACGGTGACGTTGGTGGAGCGCTCGGCGCGCAATTCGACGATGGCCGCCGCCGTATAAAAGATGTCTTGCGGGCGCAACCAGTCCGTCCAGTACTCGGTTTTCTTCAGGCAATGGTCTGGAAACAGCATGGAGCCGGTGACGACGCCGCCCTCGCGGTGCAGGCTGGCGTCTTCCAGCCAGACATTGCGCGCGCCGTAATAGTTGGCAAAGCTGGCCATGGCGTCCGACTCGAAGCCATAAGTGGCGGACAGGCCGCTGCCGGGCAACTGGACGTCGACCGAGCGGTTGCTGAAATCATTGGCCCAGATCAAGCCCGCGTGCGATTTCAGTTGTTGCGCGAAGGCGAACAGGAATTGCGACCAGGCGCCATGCCGCGTGGCCGCTTCGTAGATCAGGGTAAGCAGTGCCTGGCTGGCGACGGCGAGCGATGGCGTCATTGGCGATCCTCATGGCGGCAAGCGGTGGACAAGACACAGTGGGGGCGGCCTTGGCCGCGCGACTTCCTTAACGCGCTTCCAGCCAGCTTTTGCCGCCCGAGGTGCACGTGCTGAGGCTGGCGTACTGGCTGACATAGTTATAGCCGCTGCCGCAACCGCCTTCGCCCGATTTGACGGGGCCGTAGCAAGCGCCTTCATAGCTGAGCTTACCATTGACCGATGTGCTTTTGACACAGAAATTGTAGTTGCTTGCCGTGCTGTTGTTGGGCAAGGTAGGGCCATTGTTTTGCCCGCAACCGAGTTCCTTGCTCACGGAGCGCGCGTAGTCGACCATTTTCTGATATGTGCCGCTGTAGTAGGCATCCGCCTTGGCTTTGTCTCCCTGCTTGCAGGCGGCAACGAGGCTATCGTATGCCGAGTCAGCCTGGGTATAGTTGCCCGATACCTGGATGCCGCAGGCGCTTGCCTGCTTGCGTTCCGTATCGCTGATCAGATTGCTGTACTGGCAGTTTGCCGAGGTGCCGCTGGTGCCGCCGGCGCTGGTGGAGCCGCTGCCCGAGCCACTGTCGTCGCTGCCGCCACCACCGCAGGCGGACAGCATGAAGCAGCCGAGCAAAGTAAGGACAAAGGTGGTTGGATGTGCTTGCATGATTTCCCCTGTGGACTGTGACTTGCCACCATGTAGCTGGTGGTATCTTTGCTACAAGGAATTGTATCGGGCATGCTTTTTGGAAACATCACCCATATGGGGTATGCGCAGGCAGTACGCAGCGCGATAGGGCGGCTGGCTGGCCGCCCCGGCGGGTATCAATCGAAGTGGAACAGCAGCAGGGCGATGACGGCGGGCACGGTTTGCAGGTAGAGGATGCGCGTCATGACGGTCGCCGCACCCCACACGCCGGCCACGGCGATGCAGGCCAGGCCGAACACGGTAAATGCATGGGCGATGGCCGCGTCCGGGTGAAAAAAGCCCAGCGCCAGCGCGGCGACGAGAAAACCGTTGTAGCAACCCTGATTCGACATGGCGGGACGCACGATCTCCGCTTTTTCCTTGGACAGGCCAAACACCTTGCGCCCGCGCGTATCGAACAGCACGGTTTCCAGCAGCACGATGTAGACGTGCAGCAGCAGGATGAGGGCGGTAAGGATTTGGGCCAGAAGCTGCATCATTGTTCCCGAGAGTGAATAGGTGCGCCAATTATGCTGCCACCGGCATGTTTTTTGGCAATATTTGATGGGAGCGGCCGCGCCAGGAAAATGTGCTGGCGGCAAGAGTCTTTACCCAATGGTATACTTTTCCTTTTGCTCCTGTGGGGACGACCCCGCTCGATGACGGGGCTGCATGGCGGGGACGACCCTGCCGCCTCGGGAGAAGTAGATGGCGTGGATCATTCTGGTATTGGCGGGCTTGCTGGAAATAGGCTGGGCCATCGGCCTCAAATACAGCGCCGGCTTTACCCGCTTCGTGCCCTCCGTGCTGACGGCCATTTCCATGCTGGGCAGCGTGGTGATGCTGGGCCTGGCCTTGCGCACCTTACCGCTGGGCACGGCGTACGCCATCTGGACGGGCATCGGCACCGTCGGCACGGCCATCTTTGGCATCATGGTGCTGGGCGAACCGGCCAGCGCCGCCCGCATTGCCTGCATCGCCCTGATCGTCTCGGGCATCCTGGGTTTGAAACTGCTCAGCCCACAATAAAGGAGGCCAGCATGAGTCTCGCCATGACGTATTTCTACCTGGCCATCGCCATCATCGCCGAAGTCATCGCCACCAGCACCTTGAAGGCATCGGATGGCTTCAGCCGCTTGTGGCCCAGCATCATCACCGTGGTCGGCTATAGCGTCGCCTTCTGGTGCTTGTCCCTGACCTTGAAGGTCATTCCTACCGGCATCGTGTATGCCATTTGGTCGGGCGTGGGCATCGTGCTCATTTCCGCCGTGGGCTGGTTCTGGTTCAAGCAAAGTCTGGATACGCCAGCCTTGATCGGCCTGGGGCTGATCATTGCCGGCGTGCTGGTGATTAACCTTTTCTCCAAGTCAGTGGGGCATTAATCAGAAACTGGCGGCAACTCTTGCCAGGTAATACCACTCGGCATTGGCTTGCGCGTTAACGTCAGGGAAGAGGATGTAGGCGTCGAATTCGGCCGTCACGGGCGTGCCGTCTGCGCGCACGCCAATCTGTTCACCTTGTTTGACCTTGTCAAAGCTGGACCAGGTCTTGATGAAGCGGTCGCCCGCATCGAGCTTGTCGTGCACGACGACCATGTTCAGCGCTTCCATGTCGGCGTCGGCGATGGCTTCCGGTTGCGGCGCGTCGATGAAACCCAAGAAAGCCAAGGTGTTCATGATGGCGCGGTAAGCGACATCCGGTGCGGCCGGGTCCGCATGCTGGCCGCATTCCAGGGTCAAGGCATAACCACCCGTCGAGCGCATGTACTCCGTCGTGCCGACGCCATAGCGCAAGACCAGGCCCACCTGATCGCTATTACCCAGGCGGCGCTGCACGCCCTGGCCATACGCATGCAACCAGCCATCGACGAAGCGGCGCACGCCCAGGCGGCGCGCCAGTGCGCGTTCCTTGGCCTCGTGTTGGAACGGTTGCAGCGGGCCATCGTTGTTGCGCGGCCCCACCATGACGAAGGGCTGGCTGTCGGCATTGAACGAGTGCAAGTCGAGCAGCACGTCGTGCTGGCCCAACAGTGGACACAGCCAGTTGGCGATGCGGTCTTCGAAATCTTGCGGATGGTCGTTCGGGAACAGGTTGCGGTTCAGGTTGCGGTCGCCGCTGCGCACGCCCTTGGCGTAGGCCAGCGGGTTGGTGATGGGCACGAAAGTGACGCTGCCGGCCACGATGGAGAGGGCGCCGCTGTCGAGTTCAGCCATCACGCGGCCGATGCCCTTGGTGCCGCAGGTTTCATTGCCGTGCACGGCGCCAGTGACGATCAGGCGCGGGCCCTTGCCCTGGCCCGTGTAGTTGATGGACTTGAAGTGGAGTGCGCTGCTCATGCTGGACATATCCTATGCTGTTGCGGGAAGGGAAAGCGGGGTCGGCATATTTTAGCGGGATTCGCCGTGGACGCTTGCAAAAAGTTGGCCGTGGCAACGTGCGGCGTGGCATGATCGGCGCCACCGTTGTTTTTCCTTGCTGATATCCATGTCGTCATCTTCATCTTCCTCGCGCCTGCCTGGCCTCGACACCTTGCGCGCGCTGGCCATCGTGCTCGTCTTCATGAACCATTATTTGCTGTTCGTCAGCGAGGGCGGGGCGTTTGGTTTCGGGGGCGAAATCGGCTGGGTCGGCGTGGACCTGTTCTTTGCCCTCAGTGGCTATCTGATAGGCAACCAGATCTTTGCGGCCTTGCGCAGCGAACACGGCTTTTCCTTGCCGCGTTTCTATGCGCGACGCTTCCTGCGCACCTTGCCCAGTTTTTATGCCGTGCTGGCCTTGTACTATCTGTGGCCCGCGTTTCGCGGCGATAGTGCGCTGCTGCCCCTGTGGAAATTCCTGACCTTTACGCAAAACATCAATCTGACGCCGGGTACGGCGTTTTCGCATGCCTGGTCCTTGTGCGTGGAAGAGCAATTCTATGTGCTGCTGCCGGCCGTGGCCTTGGTGATCGCCGCCTGCCGCAAGTCGCTGCTGTGGGCCTGGCTGGCCGTGGCCGCCAGCTTGATCGTCGGCATGCTGGTGCGCGCGCATCTGTGGGATGAATATGTGCAAGTGCCGCGCGGCGGGCTCGGTTATTACAAGTATATTTATTACGCATCCTGGTGCCGCTTCGACGAGCTGGTGGCGGGCGTGGCGCTGGCGCTGCTGAAAAACTATCATCCTGCCGCCTGGACGCGCCTCACCTCCTACGGCAACCGCACCTTGCTGGCGGGAATGGCTGGCACGGCGCTGATGTTTTACGTATTTCTCACCGATCACTATGGCTATTGGGTGACGGTGTTCGGCTATCCGGCCCTGGCAGCCAGTTTTACCTTATTGCTGATCGCCGCGCTGAGTCCCGCCAGCGCACTCTATACACTGCGCGTGCCGGGCGCGGCCAGCCTGGCCTTGTGGTCGTATGCGATCTATTTACTGCACAAGCAGCTGTGCATTCTGCTGCGTCCCTTTTTGCAAGACTTTGGCTACGGGCCGGACGGTGCGCCGGCGATACTGGTCAGTATTGCTGTCAGCATCGCCACGGGTTGGCTGTTATATGCATTGGTGGAAACGCCGTTCATGCGCTTGCGGGCGCGCTATGTGCCGGCTAATCACCGCTGAGGTACGGCGTTTCCCGTAGTGGACTTTGCTGAGGCTGCACATGCCTGTTTAACGCCAGCCAAAGCCCGAGCTGAAGCCAGCCCTCGTGCCAGCACAGCAAAATATATCGTCGAATCTTTTAACGGATTTCATTTTTTCAAACAACCTGGCCTTGAGTATTTCTCCCTTTTCTTTATCGCTTTTGCTCATGTGAGATAGTGCCTCATTGATTTGTGGCCAATCGCAAAAGGTGTCATGTGGCGCGCAAAAAGAGTGCCATGCATAGGCCTCGGCAATATCGTAAACCTTGGACTTTTTGTCTACGTAGTAAAGGAGGACGTTCATCTCTGCCTTTGCAAATCCCCGTTCCGCAGCGCCGCGAAATAATTGCAGCAAGTCTGCGTCGCGCGCACCTCCGCGGAGCTGCAAGACGGTGGCAAGGTGGAACATGGATGGCGGGAAAAATTTCGCCGCGGATTTTGATAGGTAGAACACCGCGGTGTCGAGGTCACGGTCCTCGCAAGCGCCGAGGTAGGCCTTCATACCCATCAAGTGCTGAGCCTGCGTATCACCGCTGTCGGCGCGCGTCTTGACGAGTGTGTGTGATTCAGTGCTGCAATCTTGCGGCAATGCCTCTTCGATACGCTGGCTCGCAGGTGCCTGCACATCTTCTGCGCCGGCTACGCCTGGACCCGCCGTGGCGCCAATCAAGAGGGCGCATTGCAGCCACATGGCGATCTTGGTTGAAAGTTTCTTCATTGCCTCTCCTGGTCTGATGGTCATTTCAAATGGCGTGCTGTCGGTGTTGTAGACAGGCATCATTGTTCTTGGAATGTACAGGAAGCTGCTACGACGAAATTGACGTGGCGCATCTGTCAGACAAGTACGCAGGAGCAAATTACATATCGATCACGTCGAGTCCACGTGGCGTTCCGACGAGTAATTCCAGGATGGCATGCACGCGCAGATTCGTATCTTCATGTTCGGTATTGAAGATCAGGGTGCGCAGGCCGGGCACGGCTTCCGTGATGTGGTCGCTGGCGTAGGCATTGATCAATAACAAGACCAGGTCCGTGGCGCCCGCGCCGGGCTGGCGCCGCAGCCGGTCGTGGATCACGTTCAGCAGCGCGCGCTGCATGCGCGGCGTGGGATTGGTGATGTAGGCGAAGACACTCGGTGTGTTGCTAATGGCCGCGCAGAGGCGCCGTTCGATCTCGTCGGGCTTCACGTCGGAGGCGATATCGAAGTACGCGGCTTCCCAGCGCGTGCGCGCATACGGGTGGCCGGGCGGGAAGGAGTCGGCCGTTTCAAAACCGCAGATGCGGCTCAGGGTTTTCAGCCAGGCAAATATAGTGGAGTTCATGCCGCGATTCTAGCGGCATTCCGCGTGCCCCGGGCCCTCTCTATATAAAGGGGGCTGACGCCCGGGACGCGGATCAAAAACAGATTAAAGTTTCCTGTAAAACAGCCCTTGTCATTCTGGGAAAGCCTCTCTATAATGCTGGTCTTCGGGGCGGTTAGTTCAGCTGGTTAGAATACTTGGTCGACATCCAAGGGGTCGGGGATTCGAATTCCTCACCGCCCACCAGAATTTGGCAGTAGATAGTTTTAAGCTGGCGCAAGCCGCAAGCGGTCATTTGAAATGCAATGATCAACAAAAGTTTTACGGGCGGTTAGTTCAGCTGGTTAGAATACTTGGTCGACATCCAAGGGGTCGGGGATTCGAATTCCTCACCGCCCACCAGAATGCAGTGAGAGAGAAAGGTAAAACCGGTTATGACACCGCGAACTACTACCAAGCTTTGGGAGTGACGCTAGTCGAACGGGTTTCCTTTGTCTCAAGAAAGTGAAAAACGCGGCTAGTCCGCGTTTTTTTGCGTCTGCGTTTTCCTTTCAGTTATTTCACCCATCACACCGCAGTTTTACCTGGCGCCAGCGCCGATATGGAGATCAATATGCTTACAATCCGACTTCCCGATGGTTCCGCCCGTCAATTTGACGGCCCGGTCACCGTGGCCCAGGTTGCGGCCAATATTGGTACCGGCCTGGCCAAGGCTGCCCTGGCCGGCAAGGTCGACGGCAAACTGGTCGATACCTCCTATTTGATCGAGCAAGACGCGGAACTGGCGATTGTCACGGACAAGGATGCCGACGGCCTGGAAGTGATTCGCCACTCGACGGCTCACTTGCTGGCGTATGCCGTCAAGGAATTGTTCCCGGATGCCCAGGTGACCATCGGTCCCGTGATCGACAACGGCTTTTACTATGACTTCGCCTACAAGCGTCCGTTCACGCCGGAAGATTTGACGGCGATCGAAAAGAAAATGGCGGAGCTGGCCAAGAAGGACGAGCAAGTCACACGCAAGGTTGTTGCCCGCGATGAGGCGATCGAATACTTCAAGGGTATCGGCGAAGCCTACAAGGCTGAACTGATCGGCTCGATCCCTGCCGACCAGGAAGTGTCGCTGTATTCCGAGGGCAAGTTTACGGACTTGTGTCGCGGCCCCCACGTGCCATCGACGGGCAAGCTGAAAGTATTCAAGCTGATGAAGCTGGCCGGCGCCTACTGGCGCGGCGACTCGAAAAACGAGATGCTGCAGCGTATCTATGGCACGGCTTGGGCCAAGAAGGAAGATCAGGAGCTGTACCTGCACAACCTGGAAGAGGCGGAAAAGCGCGATCACCGCAAGTTGGGCAAGCAGCTCGATTTCTTCCATTTCCAGGAAGAAGCGCCGGGCCTGATCTTCTGGCACCCGAAAGGCTGGTCGATCTGGCAGCAAGTCGAGCAATACATGCGCAATGTGTACCAGGTCAATGGCTATCAGGAAGTCAAGGCGCCGCAGATTCTCGATCGTGGCCTGTGGGAAAAAACCGGTCACTGGGACAATTACCGTGAAAACATGTTCATCACGGAATCGGAAAATCGCGCCTATGCGCTGAAGCCGATGAATTGCCCTGGCCATATCCAGATTTTCAACAACGGCATGCGCAGCTACCGCGACCTGCCATTGCGCTACGGCGAGTTCGGCCAATGCCACCGCAATGAGCCGTCGGGTGCCTTGCACGGCATGATGCGCGTGCGCGGCTTTACGCAGGATGACGGTCACATCTTCTGCCTGGAAGAGCAGATCGCCGGCGAAGTGACGGCGTTCCACCAGCAGGCGATGGATGTGTATACGGCGTTCGGCTTTACGAACATCGATGTGAAGCTGGCTTTGCGCCCGGACAACCGCATCGGCACGGAAGAGTCGTGGGATTTCGCCGAGGAATCGTTGCGTTCGGCCCTGCGCGCCTGTGGCGTGGAGTGGACGGAATTGCCGGGCGAGGGCGCCTTCTACGGTCCGAAGATCGAATACCACCTGAAGGATAGTCTGGGCCGCGCATGGCAGGTGGGCACCGTGCAGATCGACCCGTCGATGCCGGGCCGTTTGGGTGCCGAATACGTAGCTGTGGACAATACGCGCCAGGTGCCCATCATGCTGCACCGCGCGATCGTCGGTTCGCTGGAACGTTTTATCGGTATCCTGATCGAACACTATGCGGGCGCCATGCCGCTGTGGTTGTCGCCGGTGCAAGTGTCGGTGTTGAATATTTCCGATGCTCAAGCCGACTATGTACAGGAAGTTACAACAAAACTGCGCAAAGCGGGGCTGCGCGTACAGGCTGATTTGCGTAACGAGAAGATTACCTATAAAATACGTGAACATTCCGTACAAAAATTGCCTTACATCTTAGTAATTGGCGACAAAGAGCGGGATGCGAACACAGTGGCCGTGCGGGCGCGGGGCAATATCGATCTGGGCGTCATGTCTGTCGATGCCCTGATAGAGCGACTCAAACTTGAAGTCGACGCCAAGGCCTGACGAGGAAACTCGCAGCACGACCGTCTTACAAGATTTTTAAAGGAAATTACAATAGCTACTGACAAGTCACATCGCATCAATGGCGAAATCACTGCCCCTGAAATGCGTTTAAGCGGGGTCGATAACGAGCCACTCGGTATCGTAAGTTTGGCTGAAGCCTTCCGCCTGGCGGAAGAGGCAAACGTCGACCTGGTGGAAATTGCGCCTACCGCGCAGCCTCCGGTGTGCCGTTTGATGGACTACGGCAAATTTAAGTATTCGGAGCAAAAGAAAGCTCACGAAGCCAAATTGAAGCAAAAGATCATCCTCGTGAAGGAAGTCAAATTCCGTCCGGGGACTGATGATGGTGACTACAATATCAAGTTGCGTAATCTCATCAAGTTCCTCGATGAAGGTGATAAAACCAAAATCACGCTGCGTTTCCGCGGTCGTGAGATGGCGCATCAGGATATTGGCTTCCGTATGCTGGAACGTCTGAAAGCTGATCTGGAGCCGTACGGCCAGGTCGAGCAATTTCCGAAGATGGAAGGTCGCCAGATGATCATGGTTCTTTCGCCTAAGAAGAAGAAGTAAGCTACAATAGCGTTTTACTGTGGATCGATGTGCTTCGTGCCAGTACTGGTGCGACACACGATTCCAGGCAGAATTTGCGCGGCCCGCTCAGCAATGTCCGGGCCGCGCGAACTGTAGCGGACTCGCATCCGCTGCACAGCATGTGAAAGCAGGCATCTAAGCGCAGCGTCGTGTTGCCACCTGCAATCCTGCTATAAATGGAGCTGTCCGTAAGAGGACAGATTGCTATGCCTAAAATGAAGACCAAAAGCTCTGCGAAAAAACGTTTTCGCGTGCGTCCGGGTGGTACTGTTAAATGTGGTCATGCGTTCAAACGCCACATCTTGACCAAGAAAACCACCAAGCTGAAACGCGCTCTGCGCGGTACCACCAATGTCGCTGCGTCTGACGTGAAATCCGTCTACCGCATGATGCCGACTGCTTAATCTCACACTCAATATAAGGAGTTACTATGCCTAGAGTAAAACGTGGGGTTACAGCTCGTGCCCGTCATAAAAAGATTCTTGTACAAGCTAAAGGCTACCGTGGTCGCCGCAGCCGTGTATACCGTGTTGCCAAGCAAGCAGTTATGCGCGCTGGCCAATACGCTTACCGCGATCGCCGCAACAAGAAACGCGTTTTCCGCCGCCTGTGGATCGCCCGTATCAACGCCGCTTCCCGTGAGCATGGCGTAACGTACAGCGTATTCATGAACGGCTTGAAAAAAGCAAATATCGAACTGGACCGTAAAGTCCTGGCCGATATGGCTGTGATGGACAAGCCAGCATTCGCTGCGATTGTCAACGCAGTTAAAGCAAAAATCGCTGCGTAAGCATCGGTGATTGCACAACGTCATCCGTAGGGTGACGTCATAAAGAGCGGGGCAGGGGTGTGAACCTTATGCCCCGTTTCCGTTTTTGATTGTTGGATTTTAGATAACTGAGTCCAGAATTGATGTCCAAAACAGGAAAAGCCGCATGAACTCCCTAGAAGAACTCGTCGTCTCGGCCCAGGCTGACTTTATCGCCGCCGCAGACGCTGCCGCACTTGAAAACGCCAAAGCCCGCTACCTGGGCAAGACTGGCCAGATTACTGAAATGATGAAGGGCCTGGGCAAGCTGGACCCGGACGCGCGCAAGGCGCAGGGCGCCCTGATCAACGCCGTCAAAGTGCAGATCGAGGACGCGCTGACGGTGCGTCGTGATGCACTGGCCGATGCCCAGATGCAAGGCCGTCTGAACGCCGAAGCGATCGACGTGACTCTGCCAGGCCGTGGCCGCATGCCCGGCGGCATCCATCCCGTGACGCGTACGTGGGAGCGGGTCGAGGAAATCTTCCGCTCGATCGGCTTCGACGTGGCCGACGGCCCCGAAATCGAAAACGACTGGACCAACTTCACGGCGCTCAACAGCCCGGATAACCATCCAGCCCGCTCCATGCACGATACCTTCTACATCGATGGCAACGACACCGATGGCAAGCCCTTGTTGCTGCGCACACACACGAGCCCGATGCAGGTGCGCTATGCGCGCACGCATACGCCGCCGATCAAGGTCATTGCGCCGGGCCGCACTTACCGCGTCGACAGCGACGCCACCCATTCGCCGATGTTCCACCAGGTCGAAGGCCTGTGGATCGCCGAAGACATCAGCTTTGCCGACCTGAAGGGCGTCTACCTGAACTTCGTCAAGGCCTTCTTCGAGACGGATGATTTGCAAGTGCGCTTCCGTCCATCGTACTTCCCGTTCACGGAACCGTCGGCCGAGATCGACATCGCCTTTGGCTCGGGTCCTTTGAAAGGCCGCTGGCTGGAAGTGTCGGGCGCCGGCCAGGTGCATCCGACCGTGGTGAAGAACTTCGGCCTCGATCCCGAGAAATTCATCGGTTTTGCTTTCGGCTCCGGCCTGGAACGCTTGACGATGCTGCGCTACGGCATCAACGACCTGCGTCTCTTCTATGAAGGCGACTTGCGTTTCTTGAAGCAATTCAACTAAGCGTTGTTCCGTTTGATTCATGGCGCTGGAGCGCCTGTGCGCTCGCGCTGTGAGCTTTGACCCTTTGAAGGCTTGATTATGCAATTTTCCGAAAACTGGCTCCGTACCATGGTCGATCCGAAGATGACTTCGGACGAACTGGCCCATCTGCTGACCATGTCCGGTCTCGAAGTCGAGGACGTCGATCCTGTCGCCCCGCCGTTCTCGAACGTGGTGGTAGGCCTGGTCCTGGAGATGGAAAAACATCCGAATGCGGACCGCCTGAATGTTTGCCAGGTCGATGTCGGCACGGGCACCATGCTCAACATCGTTTGCGGCGCGCCGAATGTGCGCCCGGGCTTGAAAGTCGTTTGCGCCATGGCGGGCGCCGCGCTGCCGCCTGGCGCCGATGGCAAGCCGTTTGAAATCAAGGTGGGCCAGCTGCGCGGCGTCGAGTCGCAAGGCATGCTGTGCTCCGCGCGCGAATTGAAATTGTCGGAAGAAAACGCCGGCTTGATGGAATTGCCGGACGATGCGCCAATCGGCCAGAATTTCCGCGATTATTTCGCGCTCAACGACTTGAAATTCACCATCAAGTTGACGCCGAACAAGGCGGACTGCCTGTCCGTGCTGGGCGTGGCGCGCGAAGTGTCGGCCTTGACGGGCGTGCCCCTGACTGTGCCGCAGTTCCGCACCGTGCCTGTTTCCAGCGATGAAATCTTGCCCGTGAAAGTCAGCGCGCCAGATCTGTGCGGCCGTTTCACGGGCCGCGTCATCCGCGGCTTGAACGCCCGTGCCGCCACGCCGGACTGGATGAAGCAGCGCCTCGAGCGCAGCGGCCAGCGTCCGCTGTCGGCCCTGGTCGATATTTCCAACTATGTCATGCTGGAACTGGGCCGTCCCAGCCACGTGTTTGACCTGGCAAAGATCCACGGCAGCCTCGACGTGCGTTGGGGCAAGGCGGGCGAATCCGTGAAGCTGTTGAATGGCAACACCATCGCCGTCGACGAGTGGATCGGCGTCATTGCCGATGAGCAGGAAATCGAATCGCTGGCCGGCATCATGGGCGGCGACGCCAGCTCGGTGTCGGACGATACGGACAGCATTTATCTGGAAGCGGCCTTCTGGTGGCCGAACGCCATTCAAGGCCGCGCGCGCCGCTTGAATTTCTCGACCGATGCGGCGCACCGCTTCGAGCGCGGCGTTGATTTCGCCACCAACGTCGAGCACATCGAGCGCATCACGGCCCTGATCGTGGAAATCTGCGGCACGCCGGCCACCACCGTCGGTCCTGTCGACGACCACGTGGTGAACTTGCCGCAACGCCAGCCCGTATCGATGCGCACGGCGCGCGCGCAAAAGGTCATCGGCGTGCCGCTCAACGACGAGCTGATCGCCGATATCTTCACGCGCCTGGCCCTGCCATTCACCCTGGCGGACGGCGTGTTTTCCGTGACCTCGCCCAGCTACCGTTTCGACATCGAGATCGAGGAAGACCTGATCGAGGAAGTGGCGCGCGTGTACGGCTTTGAAAACATCCCGACCTTGCCGCCCGTGGCCGCGAACGTGATGCAGATTGCACCAGAAAATACCCGCTCGTTGTTTGCGGTACGTCATGAACTGGCCGACCTGGGCTTCCAGGAAGTGGTTAACATGAGTTTTGTCGATACGGCATGGGAGCGCGATTTCTCGGGCAACACCAATCCGATCAAATTGCAGAATCCGATCGCCAGCCAGATGAGCGTGATGCGTTCCTCGCTGATCGGCAGCCTGATCGCCAATGTACGCTACAACCTGAACCGCAAGACGAACCGCGTGCGCATCTTCGAAGTGGGCGCCATCTATCAGCGCGACGACAGCGTGTACAACGGCCCCTTGTCGGTGGCTGGCTACGCCCAGCCAAAACGCGTGGCCGCCATGGCCTACGGCGCGGTGGCTGAGGAGCAATGGGGCCAGGCTACACGCACGGTCGACTTCTTTGACGTGAAGGCGGACCTGGAAGCGCTGTTCGCGCCACTGGTCTTGCGTTTCACCAAGGCGGAACATCCGGCCCTGCATCCTGGCCGTTCGGCCAACGTGGAACTCGATGGCAAGGTCATCGGTTTCATCGGCGAATTGCACCCGCGCTGGATGCAGAAGTACGACTTGCCGCTGGCGCCCGTGCTGTTCGAAGTGGACGCCGCTGCCTTGACGCAACGAGTCGTACCCGTGTACCAGGAAATCTCGAAATTCCCTGGCGCCAGCCGCGATCTGGCTGTTGTCGTCAAACAATCGGTGGCCGTGCAGGATCTGCTCGACAGCTTCCATGCCGCCGCGAAGGCTAGCCCGGCAGCGCGTATCGTGCAAGCCATTGTTTTATTTGATGAATATCGTGGAAAAGGTCTGGAAGCGGATGAAAAAAGCCTTGCTTTCCGGATTAGCTTGCAAGATACTCAAAACACCCTGCAAGACGATGTCGTCGATGGCCTGATGGCTGTCCTGATCGATGCGGCCAAGCAGGGCCACGACGCGAAACTGCGTTCGTAATTGCCGGACTGGCCGTCGCCTTGCGTGACGGCCTTTCCGTCGTCAACCGTAGACGAGCTTGCCATGTGGCGGGCTCGGGCGCACAGAAAAGGCAGGGCAGGAAAATTAATAACAGCGACGTTGATTCCGCCGTACTGCAGTCCGCACTGGCCGCAGATTTGCATCGGGCCATGCTGGTTGCCAAAGTGCGCCAGGAAGCGGAAAAAGATTTACCCACCTTGACCAAGGCGGAACTGGCCGAACTGTTGTTCGAGCAAGTGGGCCTGAACAAGCGCGAAGCGAAGGATATGGTCGAGACCTTTTTCGACGAGATCCGCAATGCACTCGAGCGTGGCGAGGCCGTCAAGCTGTCCGGTTTCGGCAATTTCCAGTTGCGCGACAAGCCGCAACGGCCGGGCCGCAATCCGAAGACGGGCGAAGAGATTCCCATCACGGCGCGCCGTGTCGTGACCTTTCATGCGAGCCAGAAGCTGAAAAGCATGGTCGAAGAGACCAGTCCGCTGGCACGTGCTGCCTGAGTGAGTGGCGATGAACGAGCGCATCAGTAAAACCGAGTTGATCGCCTTGCCGCCCATTCCGGCGAAACGCTATTTCACGATCGGCGAGGTGAGCGAGTTGTGCGGCGTCAAACCGCACGTGTTGCGCTACTGGGAGCAGGAGTTTTCCCAGCTCAAGCCGGTCAAACGACGTGGCAACCGCCGTTATTATCAGCACCATGAGGTGCTGCTGATACGCCGTATCCGCGAATTGCTGTATGAACAGGGCTTTACCATCAGCGGCGCGCGCAACAAGCTCGATAGCCGTGGAGCATCGCATGCCATCCTCGACGAGCTGCCTGTGCTGCCGGCCATGCCCGTGGTGCCGCAGGAAGCGCCGCTGGACCGCGCGTGGATACGCAATGAATTAATTGCGATTTTAAACTTGCTAAAATAAGATTTGTACCAATATAGGTGGGGTTGTCCGATACCGCTTGACTATACTGCATGGGCGCTTCGCCTTGGCTCAGCCGGTAACGTATGGCAGGCCATATTTGAATATAATGTTAATGTTGCGTTTTTGTTAGTGACGCTAAGCTGGAGCAGCGTTTAGGTTCCGGTAGTCTTTCCCAGGCCAGGAAAATTTAAGGGGAAACAATGATACGCGTTGCCATTTGTGATGATCACCAAATAGTACGAGCTGGATTCAAACAGATTTTTTCGTCGTCAAGCGATTTCAGTGTGGTGGCGGAAGCCGGTACCGGGCGCGAAGCGCTCGATATCGCCCGCCGCGAAATTTGCGATGTGTTGCTGCTCGATATAGCCATGCCCGACCAGAGCGGCATCGATACCTTGCGCACGATCCGCCAGGGACAGCCGGAATTGCCCGTGCTGATACTCAGCGGCTATCCCGCGCAGCAGTACGCGCTGAACTTGTTCAAGATGGGCGCGAATGGTTATCTGAACAAGGAATGCGAAGCCGACGAGCTGATGACGGCCGTGCGCACCGTGTTCCAAGGGCGCCGCTATGTCAGCTCCACCGTGGGCGAGTTGCTGGCGCAGTCGTTCGACCGCGATACGAATGCCGCTTTGCATACGGAATTGTCGGACCGCGAGTTCCAGGTCTTCCTGCGCCTGGCGCGCGGCGCCACCGTGTCCGATATCGGCGTGGCCTTGTCGCTGAGCATCAAGACGGTGAGTACTTACCGTACGCGCATCATGGAAAAAATGGGCTTGCAATCGAACAGCGACTTGACCTATTACGCAATGAAAAACAATTTGCTTGACTAGCGCTGCGGTGCGATCATGGAAACATGATCGCTCAGCCAGCTGGCCAGCACGACTTGTGCAGTGCCGCAGTTTGTGGCGAGGACTATAATTGGCCGGCGCCGGCGCTTTCTCCCGCGCCGAACCTTGCTAAGGATGCACACCAGGATGTATTTCACCGCTGAACCGGCCCCGAATCACCGCCTGCCCCTGTACAAGACGATCCTGTGCGTCACTTGCGCCTTGCTGCTTGTACTCAATGGTTTCAGTCTCTATCATAACCTGCAGTCGCTGAAGGGCACGAACGCCTTGCTCAGCCAGAGCGCCCGCGTGGCGGACCGCCTGCAGTATTTGAACGTGCTTGTGCTCGATGCGGAAAGCAGCTTGCGCGGCTATTTCATTTCCGGCTCCGAAACGTATCTTGGACCGTCGAAGACGGCTACCACTGAAATCGAGAACGAATTCAACGAGCTGCAAACCTTGCTCGCGGTCAGTCCCACCCAACTGAAAAACCTGGGCCAGCTGAAAAGCCTGATTCGTCGCAAGATGTCGATGCTGCAACAATCGATCGACGTCTACAAGCAGGGCGGACTGGCCGAGATCGTCAACATTTCCCGTGTGACCGATGACCGCGCCACCATGGACGAGATCCGCCTGCAAGTGGTGATCATGACGCGCGAGCAGAATGAAGCGCTGTCGTCCGGCAGCGCCGCCTTTTACCATGAGTACCAGAAAGCCGTGCTGCTCGGCATCGGCATCAATGCCCTGGCCATTCTCGTGCTGATCATGTTTTACCAGCTGGTGCGGCGCAGCTTCCAGAACCGCGCGGCCGTCGAGTATGCGCTGCAAAATGCCAACGACACCCTGGAATCGACGGTCAGCAAGCGTACCGAGCAGTTATCCGTGCTGTCGCGCCATTTGATCAGCGTCAATGAAGTGGAAAAGGCGCGCCTGGCGCGTGAACTGCACGATGAGCTGGGCGCCAACTTGACCTCGATCAGCATGGACCTGGGCGCCGTCACGCAGCAACTGGCGCACGCGCAACCGGAACTGGCCGCGCAATTGCGGCGGGCCAAGGCAACCTTGCTGGAAACGGTGGAACTGAAGCGCCGCATCGTCGAGGATTTACGTCCCAGTCTGCTGGACAACCTGGGCCTGTGCGCCGCCATTGAAAGCTATTGCGAGGATTTTGCACGCATGAGTTCGGTGCGCTGCGAAACGGACGTGGCCATCAACATCGACAACCGCGAAGCCACACTGACGATTGCCTTGTTCCGCATCGTGCAGGAGTCGCTGACGAATATCCTGAAATACGCGCGCGCCGGCATGGTCAGCGTGACCTTGAAACGCAACGAGCACGGCCTGGTGCTGCGCGTCATCGACGACGGTATCGGCATCACGGAAGATGCCCTGCAAAAACCCATGTCGCATGGCTTGCTGGGCATGCGCGAACGGGCCTTGTTGCTGGGTGGCACCCTTACCGTGCGCCAAGGGCCGGAAGGCAAGGGGACGTGCGTGGAAGCCGTGATTCCGCTGCCGCTGACGCCGGAGCCGGAAGAGATCGACGAGGACGCCAGCGTGTGAGTGTTTCTGGATGCAAAAAAATGGCCGGGCATGCAGCCCGGCCATTTTTTATCTATCCTCTCAGATCAGCAGCGTGAAACATCGCGCAGCAAACGGTCGTATTCCGTCTTGGCGACCTTGTAGCACTCGCCCGCATAGCATTCCAGGCCGGCGCGGTCCAGCACCGTGATATTGCCGCGGCGATAGTGGATCAAGCCTTCTTCCTGCAGCTTGCCGGCGGCGGCCGTGATGCTTTCGCGGCGCACGCCCAGCATGATGGAGATCAGCTCTTGCGTGACTTTCAATTCGTTCGATGGTGAACGGTCCAGGCGGTCCAGCAGCCAGCGGCACAGCTTTTGCTCGATCGAGCTGTGGCGCCCGCCGACGGCGTTCTGCGCCATTTGCGCAAACAGGGCATTCGTGTAGCGCATCAGTAACTGGGGCAGGGCGCCGCCTTGATTGAAGGCATCGCGCAAGCTTTGCGTTTTCAGGCGGTAGCCGTAGCCGGCGCTTTGCACGACAGCCGTGCACATGGCGCGTTCGCCTGCCAGCAGCGAGGCACCCGCCACGCCTTCATGGCCGACGACGGCGATCTCCGTCGTGGCGCCATCTTCCATCACATACAGCAATGAAATGATGGCGGTGGTGGGGAAATAGCTGTATTCCAGGTTGTTACCGTAGGCATACAGTTCCTTGCCGAAAGGCAGTTCCACCAGTTCCAGGTCTTCGAACAGCGATTCGAGCGCGGCGCGCGGCAGGGCGGCCAGCAATTCATTCTGTTGGGCACTGCTGAGGCTAACGCGCGACGCAAGCTTGATTTCCCGTCCGGCCGCCGGCATGGCGCGCGGCAGCAACTGGTTCTTCTGGACCGGGGCGATAAGTTGAGTATGGCTCATAGTATTCCTCACAGGCTTTTTACATCGGAGTGCGACTGCCGCGTTGCTGGTCAAAAAAAGCTGCCGTACGCATGTCGTAACGGCATTTTTGTCAACCGCGCGGTGCAGATCGCGATGTCGTTACTTTAAAAGCTTATGTAAGTGGCGAACATAAGATTAGCAGTCGCCACTTTGTAGTCTCTTTTGAGGCGAAATTGTAGTCCTTGTCCTACACGCACACTTTTGACTAGCTAGCCTTGCGCCGTTCTGCGCGATTTTGTGATATGACGCGCGGCTTGTTGGCGCTCCACAGGCCGGCCGGACGCACGCTGGGCAAGCCGTCGCGCACGGTGGCGGCGGCCGCCTGGCGCTGGGTTGGCGCCTCGTGTTCTCCCAGGCGGAAGCGGCTGACGGCCTGCGTCAGCGCCTCGCCTTCCTGGTGCAGGCGCTGCGAACCGGCGCGCGCCTCGTCGACCAGGCCCGCATTCTGGCGCGTCATGTCGTCGATTTGCGCCAGTGCCTGGTTGATGCGGGCGATCTCGCCATTCTGCTCGGCGCCGGCGCTGCTGATGCGCCCGATGACTACGGACACCTGCTGCACCGCATCGACGACCTGGCGCATGGTGCTGCCGGCCGCATTGACCAGGTCGCCTCCCGCATCCACGGTGGCCACGGAATCGCCGATCAGGCGCTTGATTTGCTGCGCCGCCTCGCTGGAGCGCTGCGCCAGGCTGCGCACCTCGGACGCCACGACGGCAAAGCCGCGCCCCTGCTCACCCGCGCGCGCCGCTTCGACGGCTGCGTTCAGGGCCAGGATGTTGGTCTGGAAGGCGATGCCGTTGATGACGCCGATGATGTCGACGATCTTGTGCGAGCTGGCCTTGATCGAGGCCATGGTCTCGACCACGGCGCCCACGCTCTGGCCGCCGCGCAGGGCTACTTCGGCGGCCGTGGCCACCAGAGTGCGCCCCTGTCCTACGTGGGCTTCGTTGCGGCCCACGGTGGCCGTCAGCTCGCGCATCGAGTCCACGGTGGCACCCAGCGCGTCGGACTGCGTGGCCGTGTGGCCGGACAGGGCGGCGTTGCCCTGGGCGATATCGGCGCCAGCCGCCGCGATGACGGCCGCGCCACCCCGGATTTCCTGCACCAGGGTGGCCAGGCCATGCGTCATGGCGCCGAAGTCGCGCACCAGGTCGCCGATTTCGTCGTGCGCCTGCGAGGTGATGCGCTGCGACAAGTCGCCCGCCGCCGCCGCGCCGACGGCCACGCGCAATTGCGTCACGTCGCGCGCGAACGCGGCATAAAAGCCCGCGCACAGGTAGGCGGCAGCCAGCAGCACCAGCAGCATGGCCGCCAGGATCAGGGCGCGGCGCGCCTCGTCGCGGGCGATGCGCTGCGCCAGCAAGCCGTCCAGGGCGCTGGCCGAGACGCCGGACAGGGCGTGCAGGGCATCGATCGCCTGCATGCCGGCCGCGTGGAATTGCGCGCCCGAGGTCTGGTCGTAGGAATTCGTCACTTCATTCTTGGTGCGTTCGAGGAAGGCCAGCGCAGCCGGCACGGCTTTCAGGGTCCCTTGCAGGCTGGCGCGCAGTTCCGGCTTGGCGGCGAGGATTTCGTCGAAGCGGGCCGGCAGGCGTTCCAGTTCGTGGCGCGCGATCAGGGCGTTGGCGTTGACGAGTTGATCTTCATTCGCCTCGAACAGGCCCGTGTCGATGTAGGCGGCGCCGCGCCCGGCTATGTCCGACAGGCTATCGGCCAGGTCGGGCAGGGTGGCGGTAAACACGGCGCTCAGGTGGTTGGCGCCCGCGTCCGGATCCAGGCTCAGGTGCGAGCGGTCGGCCACCAACTGGCCCAGTTTGGCCGCCTGGCGCAGCAGCGCCGTGTGCGCCGCGTAGCTGTCGCGCGCGGCGATGCCCGCCTGGCGGCCCAGCAGGGCTTGCCACTGCTTCGTCAGCTCGGCCGCCTGGGGCAGGCCGGCGCCCGCCGGCAAGCGCGCCAGGGCGGCCAGCGCGGCCGTGATGCGCGCATTCAGGGCCGTGTTGTCCATGCCCGCCTTGCCGCTCAGGCGCAGATGCTCGAGGCCGCGCCGCTGCTGCAGCAGGCGTGTGCCTTCCTGCAACTGGTGCACATACGCCACGCCCCGCTGCGCATCCTGCGCCTGGGCCAGCGATTTTCCCAGCTCCGAGATCAGCAGGGTGGTCGCCAGCGCCAGCGGCAGCAGGAAGACCAGGCAGACAAGCATGAATTTGGGCAGCAGGCGCAGGCGCTGCATGAGTCGGATGGCGGGAGTGAGGAGCATTTTCATCGGGTTTCCAGGGTGGGGTGACAACATTTCTGCAGCGCAATGTTGCCTGCGGATTGTGACCTCTTGATGAAGTGGACGATTTTGCTGTTCGCCACAGTGAAGCAGTTCACACGGAAGGCCGATCCTTCTGTAAAATCGAGGGTTTTTTGCGAGGGCCATATTATGGTCACCAATATGGCCAACGAGAACGACATCACTACCCCCGATTCCACTGACAATGCGGACAACGCCGCAGCGCCAGCCAGCAGCAAGGCGCCTGCCGTGATCGCGCGCGAAGTGCAGCGCCGCCGCACCTTCGGCATCATTTCCCACCCGGATGCGGGTAAAACCACCCTGACGGAAAAACTGCTGCTGTTCTCGGGCGCGATCCAGATGGCCGGTACCGTCAAGGCACGTAAATCGGGCCGCCACGCGACGTCGGACTGGATGGAGATCGAGAAGCAGCGCGGCATTTCCGTCGCCTCCTCGGTGATGCAGTTCGAATTCCGCGACCACGTCGTCAACCTGCTCGACACCCCGGGTCACCAGGACTTCTCGGAAGATACCTACCGCGTGCTGACGGCAGTCGACTCGGCGCTGATGGTGATCGATGCGGCCAAGGGCGTGGAAGCGCAGACGATCAAGCTGCTGGCCGTGTGCCGCATGCGCAATACGCCCATCGTCACCTTCATGAACAAGATGGACCGCGAGACGCGCGATCCGCTGGACCTGCTCGACGAACTCGAATCGGTGCTGAAGATCCAGTGCGCGCCCGTCACCTGGCCTATCGGCATGGGCAAGAACTTCCGCGGCGTGTACCACCTGCTGAACGACGAGATCATGCTGTTCAAGGCGGGTGAAGAAAAGGCCGACGGCGCCTTCGAAATCATCAAGGGCATCGACAACCCGCGTCTGCAGGAGATGTTCCCGCTGGAGATGGACCAGTTGCGCATGGAAGTGGAACTGGTGCATGGCGCGTCGAACCCGTTCAACCTGGAAGAATTCCTCTCCGGCGTGCAGACCCCCGTGTTCTTCGGTTCGGCCATCAACAACTTCGGCGTGCGCGAAATTCTTTCGGCGTTGGTCGACTGGGCGCCGGCGCCGCGCGAGCGCGACGCCACCGTACGTTCGGTGGCGCCGTCCGAGCAGCCATTTACCGGTTTCGTCTTCAAGATCCAGGCGAATATGGACCCGGCTCACCGCGACCGCATCGCCTTCCTGCGCGTGTGCTCGGGACGTTTCGAGCGCGGCATGAAGGTCAAGCATTTGCGCCTGGGGCGCGAAATCAAGGTGTCGAACGTGGTGACCTTCATGGCATCGTCGCGCGAACAGGTGGAGGAAGCGTACGCGGGCGACATCATCGGCTTGCCGAACCACGGCAACATGCAGATCGGCGACAGTTTTTCCGAAGGCGAGATGCTGACGTTTACCGGCATTCCGTACTTCGCGCCAGACTTCTTCCGCTCGGTGCGCATCCGTAATCCCTTGAAAATCAAGCAGTTGCACAAGGGCTTGCAGCAGCTGGGCGAAGAGGGTGCGGTACAAGTCTTCAAGCCGGTGCAGGGCGGCGAACTGGTACTGGGCGCCGTCGGCGTGCTGCAGTTCGAAGTGGTGGCCAGCCGTTTGCTCAACGAATATGGCGTCGACGCCGTGTTCGAGGGCACCAGCATCAGCAGCGCCCGCTGGGTCAGCTGCGACGACAAGCGCATCCTGCAGGATTTCGAAAATGCGCTGGGCCACAATGTGGCCTACGATGCGGCCGGCAACATGGCTTACCTGGCCACGTCGGGCGTGAACCTGCGCCTGACGGAAGAGCGCTGGCCGAAGCTGACTTTCCACGCGACGCGTGAGCATTCGGCCAAGCTGGCTTAAGTACCGGGTCAGACCCATCGACAGCCGGGGTCGTACCCTGAGGGTACGACCCCAGTCCTTGCACTTGGGTTCCGGCCCTACGCCGGCACGATCGTGCGCGTGCTCCAGTCGCGCCGCTCCAGCAGCAATGCCGTCAACTGCGCCGCCGTCATCGGGCGCGCAAAGAAAAAGCCCTGCACATTGTCGCAGCCGGCTTTTCGCAAAAACTCCACCTGCTGCAGCGTTTCCACGCCTTCGGCCACCACTTTCAGATGCAGGCTGTGCGCCATGGCGATGATGGCCGTGACGATGGCTTCGCCTTCGCCGGGCAGGTCGTGCACGAAGCTGCGGTCGATCTTCAACTGGTCGATGGGCAGGCGCTTCAGATACGACATCGAGGAATAGCCGGTGCCGAAATCGTCGATCGACAGGTGGATGCCCGTTTCCTGCAGGCGCCGCATCAATTCCACGTTGGCGTGGACATTGTCCATCAGGACGCTTTCCGTAATTTCCAGCTCCAGCAAGCCATGCGGCAGCTGCGTTTCTTCCAGGATGGTGCGGATATCGTCCATCAGGCCCGGGTCGCGCGCCTGGCAGGCCGACAGGTTGACGGCCACGTGTTCCAGCGAATCGAGCAAGCCCGCTTTGCACCAGAGGGCCGCCTGGCGGCAGGCGCTTTGCAGCACCCAGCGTCCCAGGTCGACGATGATGCCGCTTTCCTCGGCCACGGGGATGAATTCGGCGGGGCTCAGCTGGCCCATCTCGCGGCAATTCCAGCGTATCAGCGCTTCCACGCCGACGATGCGCCCGCTGCGCAAGTCGATTTGCGGCTGGTAGTGCAAATACAGTTCCTCGTTTTGCAGGGCGCGGCGCAGGTTCGCTTCCATGCGCAGGCGGCGCTGCGCGCGCAATTCCATTTCGGCCTTGAAGACGGCGTAGCGGTTCTTGCCCTGGTGCTTGGCGTGGTACATGGCCGTATCGGCATTGCGCGTCAGGGTCGCCACGTCGTGCGCGTCGAACGGGTACAGGCTCACGCCGATGCTGGCGCTGACATACAGCTGGTGGCCTTCGAGGTCGAACGGCGCGGCCAGCACGGCGAGGATCTTGCGCGCCACACTGGCCATTTCCGAGGCGTCGTCGGCCGGTTCGACGATGACGACGAATTCATCGCCGCCGATACGGCAGATGATGTCGGTGCCGCGCACGATGGCCACCAGGCGCTCGGACACGAGCTTGAGCAGCTGGTCGCCGCAGTGGTGGCCCAGCGTATCGTTGACGATCTTGAAGTTGTCCAGGTCCAGCAGCAGCAGCCCCACGCTGCTGTCCTGGCGGTCGGCCCGGCCCAGCGCGTAGGCCAGGGCGTCGTTGAATTCATGGCGGTTCGGCAGCTGCGTGACCGGGTCGACGTGGGCCAGGTAATGCAAATGGCTTTCCGCATGTCGGGCGGCCGTGCGCGTGCGGCGCACCATCAGGAAGGTCATGCCGAACGCGCACAGGCAGACCAGCAGGGTGAAGGCGGCAAATTGCGCCAGGCTGGCGTACAGCGGCGCCAGGCTGGCGCGCAGGTACAGCGCGCCGCCGCCGGGCAGGGTCTTCAAGATGGCGGCGCTACCGTCCAGGTAATCGATCTGCCAGCCGCTGCGCGGCGCCGCGGGTGCGGCATCGGTGCTGCTGCGCGCGTAGCGGGCAAATGGCGTGCCATAGGGGCTGTAGAGTAGTGCTTGCCGGACATGCGGGGCGGCGGCGAGGGGAGCGAGCACCTGTTGCGCTGCAAGACGATCATCCTGGCGCATGGCCTGGGCGGCGGCAGGCGCCAGCATGTCGGCCTGGATTTGGAGGTTGCGCTGGAAGGATGCCTGGAGGGAAAACAACTGGAAGACGATCAGCAGCAGGCTGGCCATGGCCAGCATGGCCGCCGCGGCCAGCAAGTTCAGCCGGGCAATCCGGTCGCCGCGCCATTGCGCCGACGGCAGCATCAATGGCACCATCATGACGCTTTCTCCTGCCGGCCCCGCTTGCTGCCGCCCCGTGTGATCCCGCCTCGCCCTGCCATACTTTACGTTCCAGTCTGATGAAAACCGAAGTGAGCCGGAACTCTCGACGTGTTGTTAAGGCCGATATATTGTCATTTTGCAGCGTGAAAGTACAGGGCACGCGGCAATTTAGTGTCCATGCCACAGGCAGGTGGCAGCAGGCAAGATGACAAGACAGGCGGAAGAGGTGAGGCGTGTCTTTCTAATAATAATGTAATCTGAATTTTAATCCTTTTTTTGCCCGTCGTTTTTTTCGCTAAAAACATGCTGACGATAAACAAAATACCATCAAGAATAACTTCAATGCCCCCGCCATCCTGGCGCGGATTAACTTTTTGACGGTATAACCCATTGCAAGTCATTGATTTTAATAAATTTTAATGAAGAATGCGCGAACGCTATGGCCTTGCTCCGCGAGTTCGTCCATAATCCGCTGATGATGGACGTTCTGATGCTGTTTGTTTTGTCTGCCGCGGCCAAGCAAACTGCCGCCAGCAAAACCGGACGTCGCCCTAATGATCAATAGTGAGGATATCTTGGAAAAAAAACCAAAAATTATTTTGTCGTCACAAGACCTGGAACGACTGGAAGCGTTGTTGTATGCCTTGGGTAATAATCTGTCGCCGGACAAGGCCGCCTTGCTCGACGAGCTGGGCCGCGCCGAGGTGCTCGAGCCGCAAGAGATTCCGCCGACCGTCGTGACGATGAATTCCACCGTGCGCTTCACGGTGGAAAACAAGGAGGAATTCTGCCTGACGCTCGTGTATCCGAAGGATGTGGAAGGCCAGGCCGACCGCATTTCCGTGCTGGCGCCCGTCGGCAGCGCGCTGCTGGGCTTGTCCGTCGGCGACAGCATCGCCTGGCCCATGCCGGGCGGCGTGGTGAAGGTCAAGATCGAGGAAATCGTCTACCAGCCTGAACGGGCTGGCGAGTACCACCGCTAAGCGCGGCAAGCAGTGATGGCGGACGGCGCCTGCCGTTCGCCTGCCAGGCCGTGTTTCCGATAGTTAACTATTGCGTTGCACGCGCACCACCAGCCATCCCGCCACGACCGTGAACGTGACGATGATGGCAACGATGATCCAGAAGCCCTGCGGGTGCTGGGCCAGCGGAATTCCCCCCACATTCATGCCCAGCATGCCGGCGATGATATTGATCGGCAAGGCCAGCACGGTGACGATGGTCAGCACGAACAGGCTGCGGCTGTTTTCCTCGTTGACGCTGGCGGCGATCTCTTCCTGCAGCAGCTTGATGCGCTCCTGCAAGGACGACATATCGCTGAGCACCACGGAAAATTCCTCCGTCGACTGGCGCAATTCCAGGCTGTCCAGCTCTGATACCCATGAGGGCGGGCGTTGCAGCAGGCGGAACAGGGCTGCCGGTTCCGGCGCCAGCAGGCGCTGCAGCCGCACCAGCACGCGCCGCATGGCGCCCAGGTCTTCGCGTTTCGGCACCAGGCGCCCGGCCAGCAAGTGATCCTCGATATCGTCGACCCGCGCCACGGCGTCGCGCACGATGTTGACCAGCACATCGGCCTGGTCGCGCAGCAAATGAATCAGCAGCTCCACCGACGAGCGGATCGGCTCGTGGTTCTTGATGACGGCCTGGCGCAGGCGCTCGATCGACTGCAGCGGCGCGCGGCGCGCCGTGATGACGAGGTTTTGCGCCACGCTGGCCCACATGGTGGAAATGTCGGACGCCTCGAACGAAAAATTGTGCACCACATCGTTGACCACGGCGATCAGGGTGTTTTCCGCCTGTTCGATGCGCGTCGAGCGCGAGCCCTGGTGCAGGGTTTCATAGAATTCGTCGGCCAGCTGCGTGTGCGTCATCAGCCATTTTTCGCTGGCTGCGTGCGACAGGTTGAAATGCAGCCAGACGAATTCCTGCGCCGGACGCGCCGCGCCATCGGCCAGCCAGGCCAGCGCCGCCGTCGAGTCGAGCGCCAGCGGCTGCCCGTCGCGGCCAAACAGGAAGCCCCAGACCAGGCCCGAAGTGTCCGAGCCGTAGGTAAAAGCGGCAGTTTCCATCGCCATCGTGAATCTTTCTCGCGCAGTGTGATTGATCGTCGCGCGATGTTAATACACGGATGTGTCCGGAAAATGACAAGGCCACCGCGAGGGGTGGCCTTGGTGGGAACTACAGCCGCGTGTTAGTTGCGGTGCGGGTTGTCCGGACGCCGGTCGTCGCGGTTTGGAATGCCATCACCATCGCGGTCGCGGCGGTTGCCATTGTCGCGGTCATGGCGGTTGGGGATGCCGTCGCGGTCACGGTCGCCGTTCGGGCCGCGTGGCGACCAGCGGCCTTGCTCCATCTGCCAGCGGCCATCGCGCTGGTTCCAGGCGGGCGCCGCATACACGTAACCGGGGCGTTCGGCGATCCATACGCCTGGCGTCCAGGCGTAGCGCTGGCTGCGCCACTCCCAGTGGCCCGGGGCCCAGACATAGCCATGGCGCGCGCGCGGGATGCCTTCGCGGCGCGGTGGCGGCGGGGCGATGCGGATTGCGTCATAGCGCACGGGCTGCACTTGCGTGGCGACCCAGCCGCCACGGTCCAGGCGCCAGCGCTGGTTCTCTTGTATCCAGGCGGCGCGGCGGTACTGGTTGCCACCGCGTTCGCGCAGCCACTCGCCGCCGGTCCAGACATGGCGCTGGCCATCCCAGTTCCAGTAGCCAGGCGCCCAGACATAGCCGGCGCGCGGCGCGGGCGCGCTTTCAAAGCGTGGCGGAGGCGGAGCGTTGCCGACGACAATGCTGACGCCGAGCTGATTCTGTGCCATGGCCTGCACGGGCAGGAAAGCCGCGGTGCTGATGGCAAGCATGGCTGCTGCGTAGAGTGTGATGGGTTTCATGGTGTGCTCCATTTCGGTGATTGCGTGAAATGGACTATAGGCGCTTGCGGGCGGTTTTTCGCCTTTGATTCAACTTATTACAATTGACACAATGCTGTGTGTCCGTGTATCCGTGGCGGATACAAATGGCGGCCTGGCGCGTGGCTATTTACGCTGCGCCAGGCGGCGTGGTGTCAGCATCGGTGGCTCACAGGGTGCTGGCGGTGGCGTTGCCCAGCAAGGCTTGCCGTTCCTCGATCAGCGAGATTTTCTTTTCCTGTTGCGTCATGCGCTTGGCGCTGACGACCACGACGGGGATGGCGCTCGCTTGCGCCACATCAGCCGCTTTGGAGGCCGATGGCTGCATGAAGCTGACATAGCTGGCGCCGCAGGCGATGGCGACGGCGACGGTAAAGATGGCTTCCATGTTTTTTAAGGCGTTTTTTGGCGTGTTCATGATGCTTCCTTTCGGGTGGCGGGTGGGTATGCATGCACTGTAGCTAAGCGCGCGCTGTTACGCCATGCAGATGCGACCAGCCGTGGTTTTTGCGGGATGGCCTGCAAAAAAACGGCGCTGAAATGCCTGCGCACGGCGCTGGCGGGCGACCGCTTGAATTGAGGCCTAATTCGCCCTGTATCCCTGCATATGAATGCAATTGCCCTATGGCATTATTTGACACTGCACAGTGTTGTGCGCCTGTTGTGAGCCGTGTCGTGCACGCGTGGCGCGCGGCAGGTGCTGCGCCAGCTGTCCTGCTAGAATCGGCATGGCAGCGGTGTTGCGCACACTTGCGCACACAATCATTCTCATCAGGAGTCACACATGTTCCAATTGTTTGGTTTTGGCGGCGCCCGCTGCCCGCGCTGCGAGCACAAGAACGGCGCTGCCGCCGGCTATTGCGCGCAATGCGGCTTGTCGCTGGGGGCACCCGACAGCGACGCGGTGCTGCATGCCAATCAATGGCATCTTGCTGACGGGCAACTGGCCCTGTTCTTTGGCGTGCGTGAACTGTCCTCGCTGTTCGGCAGCGCCGCGCGGCGCTTGCAGGTGCCGGCCGAGTCGCGCGCCTGGATCGTGCAATCGGACGCTTTCACCTTGATACCTGCCGGCGACTACGACAGCGCCGCCTTCTTTGCGCGCCTGCCCGCGCTGCTGCCGGCGCGTCCGGCCGAAGTGCTGATCGCGCGCGCCGACGCCGTCAGCCTGGAATTCGACTTGCCCGGCCTGGCCAGCACGGAGCGGCTGAACGTTGCCGCATCGCTGCGCGTGGACATCGCGCTGGGCCAGCCCGATGCGTTCGCGCGCCAGTTCATGCGCGCGCCGGGCGCCGTCACGCGGGCCCACCTGCACGCCTTGCTGCTGCCGTCCGTGCGCCAGATTGCGCTGGAATTCATCGGCAGCCGCGCGCTGCGCGAAATGGACGCGAATGCGGACTTGCGGCCCGAATTGAACGAACGCCTGCAATCGGCCCTGACGCAGCGCCTGGCCCCCAGCGGCCTGGCCGTGGCCCGCGTGGAGACGCTGGCGCTACGCCATGACAAGCGCGAGGGAGACGGCGATGCTGCCATCGGCACCCTGTGGCTGGGCGGCTTGCCGGCGCAGGAACTGGAGCAGCACAGCCTGGAACGCATGAAGCAGCTCGACCAGCTGTATGACGAGGAAGAGTGGCAGCGCATCCGCCGCGAAGAGCTGGCGGCGCGCCATGCGCAGCGCCGCGCCGAGCTGCGGCAGGATGCGACGCTGGAAAAAGCGGAACTGAACCATCAGGAAGCGGAACGCCTGCAAGCGCTGCGCGGGCGCCAGATCGACCTGTATGGCCGCATCCTGGAAGCTAAATCGCGGCGCCAGGCGCTCGATCATGGCGCCGCTCTGGCGCTGGGCGAACTGGAACAGGAACTGGCGCAAAAGGGCGCGCAGCGCGCCGATGAAGCGGCCAACTGGGAACACGTGCGGGCGCTGGCCGCCATCAAGATGCGCAGCGAGCTGGAACTGTCGCAGCTGCACGGGCGCGAACAGATCCAGCTGGCGCAGCAGCGCTTTACGCATCAGGTACACCTGCAGTCGATCGCGCAGCAGGTGGAAAGCGCGCTGCTGATCGACGACGAGACGGGCCGCCGCACCCAGCTGGCGCGCCTGCGCCAGGCGGAAACGGATGCGGCCCAGCGCGAGGCGCAGCTGGAGGCGGAGCAGCATCAGGCCGCCTGGCAGGGCCTGATGCTGGCGAATGCGGCGCGCAAGCGCGAAGCGGAGCGGGTACAGGAGTGGGAAGAGCAGATGCAGCTGGCGCGCCAGCGCGAATTGCTGCGCGCCGAGGCGCACAAGGATGAAGCGGCTCAGGTACAGGCGGCGGAAATCGCGGAAAAAGTCGCGGCGCTGCGGCGCGGCGGCGCCCGCGAAGACGCCATCGCGCAGCAGGAAAAGCTGCTGCGCACCATCGAGGCCGACGGCGTGCATGCGCGCCAGTTGCAGCAGCAAACGCAGTTGGCGCAGCTCGACGCGTTGGCCATCGAGGAACAGCGCCAGCAACTGCGCCAGCTGGAACAGGAAGCGCAATGGCAGCGCGACCTGCTGGCCATGGCGCAGCAGCGCGAAAGCGATTACGCGCGCTGGAAGGGCGAATATGAAGCGCTGCTGGCGCAGCAGGCGCATGCCGCGGAACTGGCGCGCATCGACATCGACCGCATCGAGAAAATCGGCTCGCTGAGCGACACGGGCAAGGTGGCCATGGCCGCCGGGCAGAATGCGGCCGCGCTGGCGCAAGTGCTGAAGGTGCAGCTGCAGGCGGGCATGAGCGCCGAACAGATCCACGCGCTGGCGGCGCTGGCGGCAGCCGAGAACAGCGTCGCGCCGCTGGACGCCATGCGCATGGCGCAGGACAGCGTGGCGCAGGAGCGCAGCTACCTGGAAGGCCAGGCCGAACGCGAACGGCGCCAGCAGCTGGACCTGATCAACCTGCAGAACGCGGCGCACGCGCATGGCCTGTCAGCGCAGGCGCAGCTGGGCGTGGCCGTGGCGCAGGCGCTGCAGCCAGGCGCCGCAGCAGCAGCACCAGCCCGCTGCAAGAACGGCCATGCGCAGCGCGCCGGCCATCCGGAAGATAAATTCTGCGCCGCCTGCGGCGTTGCCCTGCAGCCTTGATGGAAGCGTTTCACCCCAGATGATGCAAAAAGCACGAGACAAACTGCGGGAACTGCGCGCCCTCCACGACGACGGGTTGCTCAGCGAGCAGGAATTTGAACGCCGCAAGAACGCCATCCTCGACGCCGAATACGCGCCGCCGGGCGCCGCGCCTGTGGTCGCGCCGTTGCCCGTGCGCCAGGGCACGGAGCTGGGCTTCATGACGGGCCAGGAAATCGGCCCGCAAAACCGCCGCTACCGGCTCGAACGGCTGATCGGCACGGGCGGCATGGGGCAGGTGTGGCAAGCCACCGACCTGGCCACGCACGCGGAGCTGGGCAGCAGCGAAATGGTGGCGCTGAAGATTTTGCCGCCGCAGCTGACGCAAAGCGCCACACACGCAAAATTGCTGATCGAGGAAGCCACACAGGCAAGAAAACTCGCGCATGAAAACATCGTGCGCGTCTACGAGTGGGCGCAGGATCCGGCCACGGCCAGCTATTTCATCATCATGGAATGCCTCGATGGCGAAGACCTCGAGCACTATCTGGCGCGCCAGGGCGCGCTGTCCCTGTCCACCGTGCAGCAACTGCTGCAGCCGGTGGCCGACGCCCTGTCGTATGCGTGGGAAAAGCACAAGCTGGTGCACCGCGACATCAAGCCGGGCAATGTCTTCCTGACGGCGAAAGGCGACGTCAAATTGCTCGATTATGGCATCGCGTCGCGCGTGCGCAATGCGGACAGCAGCCTGGCGCTGGACATGCCGAACGCGGGCACGCACGGCTACCGGGCGCCCGAGGCAGGCGCCAACCAGCGCCAGCCCAGCCCGCGCCTGGACGTGTATGCGGTGGCCGTGATGATTTACCAGATGCTCGAAGGGCGCATGCCGTTCGACGATGCGCGCAGCGCCAGCCATTTGCCTTCAACGCCGGAGGCGCTCAACGCGCAACAGTGGCAAGTCTTGCAGAACGGTTTTTCGCTGACGGCGGAATTGCGTCCGCAATCCGTGCAAGCCTTGCTGGAAAACCTGGAGCGCGCCGCCGGGCCGTCGCCGGAAGAACTGGCGGAACAGGCGCGCCAGCAGCAGGCGCGCGCGGCGCAGCAGCAAAAGCAGGCGGTACTGGCCGCCGAACAGGCGCGCGAGGAAGAGATCAAGCGGGCCCGGATACGCCAGGAAGAACTGGAGCAGCGCCGCAAGGCGGAAATCCAGGCGGCCGCGCTGGAAAAGCAGCGGCAGGACAAACTGCGCCGCGAGCAGGAGGCGCAGCGCCATTTCGAAGCGGAAGAGGCGCGCAAGCTGCGCAAGGAAGCGCTGCGCGGCCAGTTGCGCGCGCGCCGCGAAGCCGATGCCGCCACGGCCTTGCAGGAGCACCAGGAATTGCAGCGCAAGGCCATCGTCGCCAAGGCGGAGGCGGCCTACCGCGCCGAGCAGGAACGCGCGCGCAAGGAAGAGGCCAGCCGCGCCGCCGCCGCATCTGTCCCTGCGCCGGCATCCGCGCCGGTGCCAGAACCGGAGCATGTGGAAGCGGTGGCCAATGCGGAAGGCATCCTGCGCGATGATTTTCTCGATGGCTCAGGGCAGGGGCCGGAACTGGTGCTCATTCCCAGCGGCCGCTTCCAGATGGGCGCGCACGAGACGGAGCACAAGGCCGCCATCCAGGCCGGTTCGCAGCAGGCCTGGCTCGAGCGCGAGATGCCGCAGCACTGGGTCGGCATCGAGCGCCCGTTCGCGCTGGCGCGCCACCCCGTCAGCGTGGGCGAATGGCGTGCCTTCGTGAGCGCGACGCAATGGGCGGGCGGGTCGGAAACGGACTGGGACAATCCCGGTTTCGTGCAAACCGACCTGCACCCGGTGGTGGGCGTGAGCTGGAATGACGCGCAGCTGTACCTGGCGTGGATGAGCGAGCGCACGGGCCGGCGGTACCGCCTGCCCAGCGAAGCGGAATGGGAATACGCCTGCCGCGCCGGCACGCGCACGGCCTTCAACGTGGGCGACACCATCAGTACCGAGCAAGCCAACTACGACGGCCTGTATGTCTACAACGGCGGCCCGCGCGGCATGTACCGGGGCGGCACCACGCCGCTGGGCACATTCGCGCCAAATTCCTGGGGCCTGTTCGACATGCATGGCAATGTGTGGGAGTGGGTGCAGGACGTGGTGCACGACAATTACGAAGGCGCGCCCGTCGACGGCAGCGCGTGGGAAGACGGCAGCGACAGCAGCCGGCGCATCCTGCGTGGCGGCTCCTGGCTGTATCACCCGCGCTACCTGCGCTCGGCCCTGCGCAACGGTTTTTCCACCGTGCTGTCGAACGATATCGTGGGTTTCAGGGTGGCGCGCACGCTCGATTGATTTGTCGTTCAATCGCTTACTTTGACGGATGCTTCAGAGTGTGGCGTCACTTTCATGGCCGCCAACGCCAGAATCCCGAAGACATGCTGATGGTCAGCAGCCTCAACATGGCGCAGACGGTCGACGCCCTGTTCCGTATCAAATGACCAGATAGCCGGGGGGAAGGCTGCGCAAAGCGGGCAAACGGTGTAAATTGTGGCTTTCCAAACGCAGCAAGGAACGCCATGACCATCAAAGCCATCCGCGACCAGTCGCAAGCCATGCGCCACATCGTGCACGTGCGCGATCACATCATTTCCGCCGACGCCTCGGTGGAGGAGGGGGGCGGCGACGCCGGCCCGTCGCCGCACGACCTGTATGACGCGGCCCTGTCGGCCTGCAAGGCGCTCACCGTCGTCTGGTACGCCAGGCACAAGGGCATCCCCCTGGAACACGTGGAAGTGTCGACCGAGCGCGATGCCAGCGAAGAGCGCAAGGGCGTGTACCGCCTGGCCGCCACCCTGCACCTGACGGGCGACCTGACGGATGCGCAGCGCCAGGAATTGCTGGCCGCGGCCGGAAAATGTCCGCTGCATAAATTGATGACGGCTGTGACCACCGAAGTGACGACGGTGCTGGCATGAGCGCGGCCATCCTGAAAAGCCACGAAAAGGACCTCGGTGGCGGCTTTGTCGTGCGGCGCTTGCTGCCTTCTGCAGTGAAACAGGCTGTCGGCCCCTTCATCTTCTTTGACCACTTCGGCCCCATCGACGTGGCGCCCGACGCCAACCACGACGTGCGCCCCCATCCGCATATCGGCCTGGCCACCGTCACCTATCTGTTCGAGGGCGCGATCGACCACCGCGACAGCATCGGTTCCTGCCAGCGCATCGAACCGGGCGCCATCAACTGGATGACGGCAGGTCGCGGCATCGTGCATTCCGAGCGCACGCCGCCCGACCTGGCGGGCCAGCCGCACCGCACGCACGGCTTGCAGCTGTGGGCCGCGCTGCCGAAGGCGCATGAAGAAGACGAGCCGAGTTTCACGCACACGCCGCAAGCCGAGATTCCCGTCGTGCCGCTCGATGGCGCCGTGGTGAAAGTGTTGATCGGCACGGCGTTCGGTCAGACTTCGCCCGTGCGCACCTATATGCAGACGGTGTACCTGGACGTGGCGCTGCAAGCGGGGCGCGAGCTGCGCCTGGAGGGCTTGCCGGCGGAAGCGGCCGTGTATCCGATCAGCGGGGACGTGCTGCTCGATGGCGTGGCGCTGCTGCCGCACAGCATGGCCTTGCTGGAGGAGGGTAAGGTGCCTGTCGTGACGGCAGGCAGCGGCCCGGTGCAATTCGTGGTGATCGGCGGCGAGCCGCTGGACGGCCACCGCTACCTGTTCTGGAATTTCGTCTCGTCGAGCAAGGAGCGCTTGTCGCAGGCGGCCGACGACTGGAGCGCCCAGCGCATGGGGCAAGTGCCGGGCGAGACGGAATTCATTCCGTTGCCGAAGGCGCCCCTGCGCCCGGCGACCTGACAGCGTTTAGAAACGCGCGCGAAGGGTCAGTTGCGCCTTGCGCGGCTCGCCATAGAAATTGCCCCACGCAGGCGCGCCTACCGTCTGGTAGTAGCGCTTGTCGAGTAGGTTCGTCACGGACAGCGACGCCGTCCAGTTGCGGTCGATCTGGTAGGCGGCGCGCGCGCTCCACAGTGCATACGCGCCTTGCGCCACCGTCACGTCGCGCGTCACGCGCGAGCTCTCCGTCTGGAAGTTCACGCCGCCGCCCACGCTCCACTTTTGCAGGGCGCCAGGCAGGCGGTAGTCGCTCCACGCGCGCAGCATGTGGCGCGGCGAGTAGGTGCTGGCAAACATCACGCCCGCATTCGAAGTCTGTTCCAGGTACTTGAAATTGTTCAGGGTATAGCCGGCGAACAGTTGCCAGCCCGGCGCCACCTCGCCGCTGATTTCCCCATCGAGCCCTTCGCTGCGCACCTTGCCCGCCGAGAAATAGCACTCCGTGCCGCTGGAGCAGGTATTGACCAGGTCGAGCTCCGCGCGGTTGCGCTGCTCGATGCGGAACAGCGCCAGCGAGGTATTGACCTTGCCGTCGAACAGTTCACCTTTCACGCCCACTTCCAGGTTGCGGCCCTTCAGCGGGTCGAGCAGGGCGCCGTCCGCCGTGCGCTGGTTTTGCGGCTGGAAGATGTCGGAGACGCTGGCGTAGCCGGACCAGCGCTGGTCAAACGCGTAGATCACGCCGCCATACGGCGTGACGACGCCGTTTTCGCGGTACGGGTCGATGTACACTTCGCCCGTGTCGCGGTACACGCTGCTCCATTTGTAGTTCGACACGCGCGCGCCCGCCACCACGGTGAGCGGATCGCTGACGCTGAAGCGGGCCACGCCGTAGGCGCCCGTCTGCGTCATTTTTGTGACGCTGGGATCGCCCCGGTAGCTGTGTTCGCGGAACCAGGCATCGCTCGGCTCGGCCACGCTGTGATTGGGCCGTAGCGGATGGTTCGCTTGCTGCAGCAGGGCCAGGCTGAAATCGCTGTCGCTTTCCAGCCGGTTCGTGTTGATGCCGGCGCTGAAGCCGTGGCGCCGTCCGAAGGCGTTGAATTTGCCGTCGAGCGACAGGTCGACACCCTTGTTGGTGCTACCGTAGTCGAACACGCCGCCATACATCATCATGCCGGCCAGGGTGGCGGGATTGAGCGCGCCCTGGCTGAACATGTATTTCACGTCATGCCGCTCGCGCGTGTAGTTGGCGCTGGCTTTCAACGACCAGTCGGCGTCGAAGCGGTGCTCGAATTCGGCGAAGACGGCTGTCTGGCGGCTGTCCCAGCGGTTCCAGTCGGCGCCGAGAAAGGTCGAGCGGGGCAGTTTCGGGTCGCTGCCATCGCGGTAGCGGGGCATGCCGGAGAAAAACGGCGTCGAGTGCAGTTTTTCATGGCTGGCGCCCGTCGTCAGCTTGCTGCCCGGCGCCAAGTCGAATTCCAGCACGCCGTACAGCACGTCGGTGCGGCTGTCGGCCACGTCGTAGAAATAATCGCGCTGCTCGTGCGCGGCCACGGCGCGACCACGAATGCTGCCCGATTCGTTCAATGGACCGGTGACGTCGACTTCGCCGCGCACGTCGTTCCAGCGGCCCGCGCTCATCGCCAGTTGCACCTGCTTTTCCGCCAGCGGGCGCTTGCGCACCATATTGATGGCGGCGCCTGGCGAGCCCGCGCCCTGCAGCAGTCCCGTGGCGCCGCGCACGATTTCCACGCGGTCCAGCATGGCCGTATTGCTGGTAAAGCTGTTCGCCTGCGGGTAGTACATGGCGCGGTTGATGCCATCGAACTGGTAGGTCTCGACCATGAAGCCGCGCGAATATACGTAGCGTCCGCCCATGGGGCTGTCATACATGGTGATGCCGGTGGTATTGGCCAGCACGGCGTCGATGGTGTTGAGGTTCTGGTCATCCATTTTCTGCCGCGTGACGACGCTGACGGACTGGGGAATTTCGCGCAGGGTTTGCACGCCCTTGCCGACGGTGACGGCGCGCGCCGCATACGAGTTGCTGTGTTCACTGACGGGGTCGCGCTCCATGCTGGCGCTGACCGTCACGGGCGCCATGGTCTTTTCCACGCCAGTCGCCGAGGCGGAGGATGGCGCCGCCTGGCGCAGCACGTAGGCGCCGTTGGGCAGTTGCACGGCTTCCAGGCCGCTGCCGGCCAGTACCTGGGCAAAACCTTGGTTGACGTTGAAGCTGCCGCGCACGCCGGGCGAACGCAGGCCGCGCGTCTGCGCGGGATCGGTCGACAGGCTGACGCCGGCGGCGACGGCAAAATCGTTGAGCGCGGTGGCCAGCGGGCCGGCTGGCACGCTATAGGCTTGCGGCGCCGTGGTGGCGGCCAGGCCTTGCGCCAAGGCTGGCGCGGAGATGAAGGCGGCTGGCGCGGCGCAAGCCATGGCGATGACGGCCAGGCGGATGGCGCGCGCGGCGGGATGGAGGACAGGGGTGGTCAGCTGCATGCTCGGTCTTTCTGCTCTAAGGGATAAGGATTGGCGTATGAATCGGCTTCTTACTTGTCAAGCCGAAGCAGCGCATCGAAACACCAACCCCTGACGCAAAAAAAATGAAAATAATTAGGCCGGCCGGGCCGCCACCGTGGCCCAGTAGCGCGTGAAGTACGTCACTTGCAGCCCGTGCGAGGCGCACAGGCTTTCCAGCGCGGCGTCGATATCGTCGAGGCGGTAGGTGCCCGTGACGGGGCGTCGCGCCACGCCGGCATCGCAGGCGAGACGCCCGCGCCGGTAGCGCGCCAGTTCCGCCACCAGCTGTTGCAGCGGCCAGTCGGCGGCCACCAGCATGCCGCGCAGCCAGCTGTCCTGGTGCGCTTGCGTGGCCTGCACATTCTCCGCGCCGGTTGCGCCAAAGCGCAGCTGCTGTCCCGCTTCCAGGCGGCGCACGGCATCCGGTCGCGCCGCGCAGCGCACCTCCACGGCGTGCTCGAAGACGCTGACGGTGCTGCCATCGTCGTTGCAGCGTATGCCGAAGCGCGTGCCCAGCGCGCGGATCACGCCGTGCGGGGTGTCGACCAGGAAGGGACGCGGATCGGGCGCCGTCGTGATCA
This sequence comes from Janthinobacterium leeuwenhoeki, assembly GCF_051380795.1. NCBI lineage: Bacteria > Pseudomonadati > Pseudomonadota > Betaproteobacteria > Burkholderiales > Oxalobacteraceae > Janthinobacterium > Janthinobacterium leeuwenhoeki. The sequence continues at coordinate 208,047 of NZ_JBNYXT010000002.1, read as the reverse complement.
TGATTTCGCCATGGTGCAGGCGGATGCGGCGCTGCGTGGCGCTGTAAGCGACATCCAGGGCGCTATCCGTATTGACCTCCAGGCGCCCGCCATCGGCCAGCGTGACGTGGCGGCGCCGGCCAGGCGCCGTGCGCAAGGACGCCGTCAGGGCTTGCCATGGGCCCGATTGCAAGCCCGCCTGGCCCAGCGCGATGCCGCCGCTGGCCGCCACCAGCAGGGCGAGTATCTTGCCGGCCGCGCGCCGGCGCTGCTGCGCCGCCTGCAGCGCGGGAATCGCCAGCGCTGCCGGTATCGTGCCCAACTGGCCGTCCATGCGCTGCAGCAGGTCCCAGGCCCGTTCATGCTCGGCGCTGGCATCGCGCCATGCCTGCAGGGCGGCCGGGTCTGCGCTGCCGCACTGGAGCTCCACATGCCAGTGGGCGGCGGCGGCCAGCACCTTGCGGGGGATAGGCGACGAAGGGGAGGCGGATGCGGCGAACATCAAGCGGCCGCCAACACCAGGCATTCCGTATAGGCGCGCACCAGGTGTTTTTTCACGGTTGGCAGGGATACGCCCAGGCGCCGGCTGATCTCCACATGGCTCAGTTCTTCGATTTGCGCCAGCAGGAAGATGGCCCGCGTGCGCGCGCCCAGGCGGTCGAGCAGGCGGTCGATGGCGAGCAGGGTTTCGATGATGATGGCATGTGTTTCGGCGCACACCGATGCCGGCTCGGCTTGCTGCGCCAGCGCTTCCAGGTAGGCCTGCTCCAGCGCCTGGCGCCGGTAGCGGTCGATCAGCAAGCCACGCGCGATGGTCGCCAGGTAGCCGCGCGGTTCGCGCAGGGGCGCCAGCGGTGTCGCCTCGCGCTTGCCCAGCAGGCGCAAGAACGTGTCCTGCGCCAGGTCGGCCGCCTCGGCGCGGTTGCCCAGCTTGCCGCGCAGCCAGCCATACAGCCAGGCGTGGTGTTCGCTGTACAGGGTGCTCAGGGGGATGGCATGGACGGGACTGACGGTGCTCACTGCGTTCTCCAGGCAAGGGAAGAGCTGGGCTGACGGAACGCGGGGTGCCGGCTGGCTGGGCTGTTTGAGAATGATACTCATTATCACATTGCCGCGCCGCCGGCGTCAATTGGCGTCGCCGCCCAGGCGCCAGCGCTCCTGCCACTGTTGCAGATTTGCCCAGGCCGTCTGGAGTGCGCCGGCGGACCAGTGCAGCAGGCTGTCGAGTGCCAGCAGGGTGCGCCGCAGGTGGATGCCGTCAAAAAACACGTGGTCGGCCACGACGGTGGCGGCCAGCCAGGCGGCGATGATGACGATGATGTCGTGGCGGCCGCTTTTCCACCAGCGCAGCGAGTGGCGGCGAAAAATCCACGGCACGCCCAGCGGATTGGGCCAGTCGGCCAGCAGATGCATGATGCCGCCGGCGGCAAAGCCGAACAGGGGCGGCGCCCACAGGTGGTGCGGCAATTGCAGATAGGTGTAGACGAGCAGGGCGATCCAGGCCAGGCCCCAGTGCGTCCACGTGCGGTGCGTGATCCACAGCCGGTGCGTGCGCGCCCACCAGGCTACTTCCAGCCAGTCCGGCGCCGTGCCGCCCAGCGCCCCCATGACAAAGGCGAGCATGCTCAGCACTTGATAGGGGCCACCGGCGCCAGCGTGCGCGACCAAAGCCGCGGCGATCACGCCGGCAGCCCAACCGGTCGCATGATGCGCTTTGTTGGAAGCCATAGAAAATGTAAAACGCCATGCGGGCGTTGTGTGAAATACAGGGGAATATTAACTGGATGAATATACAGTATGCAAGGGCGTGGAGGGGTGCTATTTGCAGAATATCTGCTACTAAATTGTTAAATTGTGTGTCGGGGGGAGCTCTCCAGCGAACCCGGCAACGCATGCCCGGCGGTCAAGTGTGTTGTGCGGCTGGTAATGCAATTGGCGCAGGGCGCGCTATGCTGAAGGATGTTGCTTGAGGCAAGGAGGTCTCGTCATGAAAATCCCGCGCGAATTGCAGATTTCCGCCAGCGTGTTGACGCTGGAAGCGGTGTTTGTACTCGGCTTGTCGATGAGTTTCCTAGTGCTGATACCGCGCTAGCGGTCAAGTGACGGAGGTGTTGTCAGGCGGTTAGAGCGTTGCTATCGCATAGCGCCGCGCCTTCGGTGCGGATGATCCAGCATTCCGGATACGGTTCGCTGGCGAAGCGCTTGTGCCGCGCGAAGCCGCTGAGCTTGTCGAGTGCGGTGGCGGGTGCCAGCGCGGTTTCCTTGCCGCTGGCGGTGTCCAGGTGCCAGAAGCCGCCGTTGCGGTGGAAAAGTACGGGCAGGCAGCTGGCCTGCGGCGTGGCAAGGTGACTTGCCGGCGTGGGCTGGGTATCGGGCAGCAGCAGGTAAAAACATTCGGCGCGGGCGCCGTGGTCGATGCGGTGCAGGATCACGCCGTGCGCCAGCAGGGCCGTGACGCTGAGCACGACGATGCCCTTGATGCTGGCGGACAGTTCGATGCGCATGCCCAGCCGCAGGGCGATGGGCTTGTGTTTGCCGGGCCACACGCCGTCGAGCAGCATGCCGTAGCGCGATACATCTTCGATTTCAAAGCCTTGCTGGCTGCGCCGGATGATGGCGTGGCGGCCCGACAGGCGGCGCGTCAAGCCATTGTTGTCCTGGCCGTCGGGGCTGAAATGGCTGAGCAGCACATCGGCTTCCGGGTCCACCAGTTCGAAGCGGCCCAGCATGCATTCTTCCAGCGCGAACAGGCGGATCTGGCGCTGTTCGCCCGCTTCCGGCGCCGCATTGACGAGGCAGGCGGCCTGGCTCGGGTGCGGATGGCAGTGGCTGGCGATGGGCAGGTCGACTTCGATCAACTCCTCATCCCAGGCGATGGTGGTAAAACCCATGTCGATCTTGCCTTGCGGCGCAGATAAATCCACGTGGGCAATGCCGGCATTGCGCGCCGTCACGTCGAGGTTGCAGCCATCGCCGCCCGTGACGCGGGCGATCGAGGCGTCGTCGGCCATCACGCGCACGTTCTTGTGCGTGCTGAGGAAGATCTGGTGGATTTCCGTCAGGGTGGCGTCGCGGCGCGGCACGAGGATGACGAAGGTGCATACCCATTTCTGCGCCACGGCGCCATCGAGGTGGCTGTGCACTTCGACTTCGATCTGGTATTGCCCGTGTTCCTTGTTGCGCGAGGAAAACTCGACAAACACGGGACGCCAGTCGCCGCGCGTGGTGCGCACGAAATCATGCTGGACGGCGCCGCGCGGTATCAGGTCCGAGCGCAGGCGCAAGGTCAGCTGCGGTGCGCAGGTGGCGCTCATGCCGCGCAATTCCATTTTCAGGGTTTGCCGTCCGCCTGCCGCACGGGGATCGAAGCCGCTGATGTGCAGATGAGCTTGCACCGGCTGGTAGGCCGCAGGCACTGCTGGCGGGGCCGCTGGCATGAACGTGGTGGGCACGACGGGGGCAGGTGCGGGGCTGCTCGCGGTCCGGAGCGCGGCATCATGGGTCGGGGCGTGCGGGAGCGCCGTTGCCGATGGCTCGGAACGGGTGCTGCGCAGTGCGGTCAACAGGTCGTAGCTGCTGGGGGCAGTCGTCGCTTGCGGGTGCTTGCCCGCGCAGACTGTTTCCCCAGGCAAGACCCAGAACGTACAGTGCGGGTGCTCCGGGTTGCTGCATTTTTTCATGACATTCTGACTCGAATCGAGCGGGGATATTTTGCCCTCTGTTATACATGAGAGCTTACGCGCTTTTGCGCCTGCTTGGCAACTTTCAAGGCGCCTGAATGCGCTCTTTTTGCCCAAATTCATGTCCCTGGTCACACCTTGCCATACATGCCATGGAAACTATTGCTCGAAAAGACATCATATGTCTTTATAGATATGTTATTTTGATATCTATGTAATTGCCTTGCCCTTGATGCAGCTGCGCGCCGCCCCTGCATTCAAGCATCGCGCTGCGAACCTGGCGGCGTTTTGCATTATGCTGGCGTAACCGTTCCCTCATACGCCGCCTGACACCGAAAGATGACCATGCCTGTCCAACGCCCGCTCCAGCTTGCCATTGCCTATGGCGCCACCTTGTGCGTATTCCTGGCCATCGATGCCCTGTGGCTGGCGGTGCTGATGAAGCCCGTGTACGCCGCAGCGCTGGGGCCGCTGCTGGCCGATTCTCCCCGCTGGGCGCCGGCTACGCTGTTTTACCTGTTGTACGTGGCGGGGCTGATGGTGTTTGCCATTTTGCCCGGCTTGCGCGTGCGCCGCGGACGTACGGCGGCAGCGCTGGGCGCGCTGCTCGGGCTGCTTGCTTACGGCACCTATGATTTGAGCAACTACGCGACCTTGCGCGACTGGCCGCTGGCCTTGACGGCGATCGACATGGCCTGGGGCAGCGTGCTGTCGGCTGTGTCGGCGACGGCCGGCTATTTGGCCGCTAGCCGGTCGGGCCGGTAAATTCCGCCTCGAAGCGCAGCGCCAGCATGGTAATGTTGTCGCTATGCAAGCCTTGTGGCGGTTGGGAGAGGAAGTCGTCGAACAGGGCGTTGACGGCCTGTGCCGCAGTCTTGCCGGCACACAAGGCGGGCCAGCGAGCCATGAGGGCCAGCGGATCGTCGCAGGCCCAGAAGCCGTCGCTGGCCAGCAGATAGTGGGCGCCGGGGCGCACGCGCAGCACGCGGCGGTCGCCCAGGTGCGCGAGGAAGGGCGGCAAGGTGGCCGCATCGAGGCCGCGCAGGGGCTTGTCGAGCTGCAAACTATCGCTGATGGCGTTGCCTAAAATAAAGGCCTGCGAGATTTGCGGATGATGCTCGCCATGCACGGCGGCACGCCAGCGCGTCTCGTCGAGCGCGCCGCGCATGGCGTACACGGTGGCCGGCACGTGATCCACGGTCAGGATATTGACTGTCTCGTCGGCAATTTCATACAGGCGCGAATCGCCCACGTGATACAGCAGCGGCGCTTCGCCGGGCGGCACTTCCAGCAAGGTCAGGGTAGTGCCGGGCGGACGCGCCTGCGCTGGCGCGGTCCTGGCGAAAGTGTCCTGCAAGCGCGTGTGCAACTCGTCGAGCCTGCCTGCCAGGCTGGCCGTGTCGAGGCAGGCGGGCATGGCCAGCAAGCCTTGCACGGCCGCTTCCGCCGCTTCGCGCCCCTGGCCGTGGCCGCCCATGCCGTCGAGCACGGCGGCGCGCACGTGACCGGGCGGCCAGCCCGGCACCTGGCAGTGGAACGGCGTTTGCTGCGACAGGCAGACGGCGTGGCCGCTGGCATCGATCAGCAGGAAGTTATCCTGGTTCTCGCGGCGCGGCAGTGGGCCGGCGCCCACGCTGGTGCCGGCGGCGGCATCGAGCCAGGGGCCGAAGTCGAGCTTGTCTTTGATTAAATGCATCGGTTGGTGCGGTCCAGGCGTCCAGCAATGTTGATCATAGGACACAGCTTAGCCGATATTGTGCAGGGGCGATACCTTGCCTGTCGCGCAAAAAAACCTGCGGCAGCAGGCTGGCGCAGGTTGTAGGGGGTGGCGCGTGCCGATCAGCGACGATGGCCCCAGCCGTGACCGTGGCCGCGGCCGCGGTCATAGTAGTCGCGGCGGCCATGGTCGCGGTAATAGCCGCGGCCCGGTTGCACGTAGACAACAGCCGGCGGGCCGTAATAGCGCGGTGGCGGAGCGTAATACACTGGCTGCGGGGCAGGGGCGTAGTACACGGGCTGCGGCGCAGGCGCATAATAGGTTTCGCGGTAGCCGCCGCGATAGCCGCCACGGTCATGATAACGGTCATTCGTGCTGATGCTGTTGCCGACGGCGGCGCCCAGCACGCCACCGACAATCGCGCCATTGCGTCCGCCGGTGCTGTTGCCAATGGCCGCTCCGACAACGGCGCCTGCAACGGTATTGAAGTCGCGGTCACCGGCGACTGCGGCCGAAGACACAGCCACTGCCGCTACCATTACCGCACCCAGGAGTTTCTTGTTCAACATGGCATTTCCTTCCATTCCGGCGAGATCACAATGATCTGCATGAAATGGACTATATCCGCTGCCCGCCGCTTGTTCCACGTCTAATACAACTTATTACAATCCTGCCCCGACAGTAACAAGTCAGCGCAGGCGCGCCTGCCATTCGGGACGCAGCAGGCTGTACATTTTGACATCGCGCATCACGCCGTTGATAAAGAAAGCCTGGCGCATCAAGCCTTCCTGGCGAAAACCGCTCTTTAGCGCGATGCGTTCGGAGCCGATGTTCAGCGGGTCCATCAGCAGCTCCAGCCTGTGATACGGATAGGCGTTGAACAGGTAGTCGATCACCAGGCGCGTCGCTTCGCTGATGTAGCCTTGACCGTCCCGCTGCCGGTCGAACAGGCGATAACCGATCTCGCGCGAGGCTGGCGTGCGGCTCTTGAAATGCGTGATCGTGCCGATGATGTGCAGGGCATGATCTTCGATGAGGAACAATTCGCTATCTTCGGTCACGAAACCCGATTGCAGGAAGTCGCGCCGCATGGCCTCGGGCGACTTGAACTGCATCGAGAAAAACTCGCCGCGCGAGGGCAGGTCGTTGACGAGGGAAATATAGGTATTCAGGTCGGCGGCGGTCAAATGCCGGACGGTACAGAGTGTTCCCTTGAGCATGGCGGTATCCGGTAGCGATCACGATCTTGATGGTAATCGACTCCGGGGGGAGAGGCAATCGATCCCGCAAAAGTTGCTGCAATGACAGAATAAATACGCTATCGTAGAAAAAGTCGCGCCTTGCCCATGGCCACGGCGTACCCGCTTCGACCTTGTTGACTGGAATTGATATTACATGCATACCATCCTGACTGGCGCGTCACTGCGCCGTTCCGCTGTCTCCCTTGCCCTTGGCTGCATCGTCAGCGCCGGTGCCTTTGCCGCCGCGCCAGGCAATACGCCGCAAGCGCTGGCGCAGGTGCGCGACACGGCGCTGCACAGCGACTGGGCGTATGCGCGCCTGGCCGACATGACCGATTTGATCGGCCCGCGCCTGTCCGGTTCGGCCGGCGCCGCCGCCGCCGTGCAACAGGTGGCCGAGACCATGCGCCAGCTGGGCGCCAAGGTCACCTTGCAGCCCGTGAAAGTGCCGCACTGGGTGCGCGGCGTGGAAACGGCGGAAATCGTCGACTATGCGGGCCGTCCGCAGGGCGTGTCACAGCGCGTGGTGCTCACCGCCCTGGGTGGTTCCGGCGCCACGCCGGCCGCCGGCCTGACGGCGCCCGTGATCATCGTCAAGAGCCTGGAAGAACTCAAGGCGCGCGCGGCGGAAGTGAAAGGCGCCATCGTGCTGATCGACACGCCATTCGACCAGGAGATGGCCGAGCGGGGCCTGGCCGGCGTCACCTATGGCCAGGGTTCGCGCTCGCGCGTCCTGGGGCCGAAGGCGGCGGCCGAACTGGGTGCGGCCGCCGCGCTGGTGCGCTCGGTCGGCGGCGCCGATTTCCGCATCCCGCACGCGGGCGCCACGGGCCTGGACGAGAATAAACGCATTCCCGCCGCCGCCGTCACCGTGGAAGACGCCTTGCTGATGGGCCGCCTGGCCGCGCGCGGGCCGATGAAAATGCACCTGACCCTGACGCCGCAAAACTTGCCGGAAGCGGACAGCTACAACGTCATCGCCGACTGGCCGGGCACGGACAAGGCTGACGAAGTGGTGGTGGTCTCGGGCCACCTCGATTCCTGGGACCTGGCGACGGGCGCGCACGACGACGGCGCTGGCGTGGTGGCGGCCATGGGCGTGGTGGAAACCCTGAAAAAGCTCGATTACCGTCCGCGCCGCACCATCCGCGTGATCGCCTGGATGAACGAGGAAAATGGCGGCCGTGGCGGCCAGGCTTATTTCGAGGCCCACAAGCAGGCACTCGCTAAACAATATGCGGCCATCGAGATGGATAGCGGCGCCGGTCGTCCGTTCGGCATCCTTGCCAGCGTGGGGCCGAAGTCGGAAAAATTGTTCGCCCCGTTGCGCGCCGCCCTGCAACCGATAGGCGCGCACGCGTTCACGCGCCGCGACGCGCTGAGCACGGGCGATTTGCACCGCCTGGAAACGGGCGGCGTGCCGAGCTTCGCGCCGCTGGTCGACAGCCACAGCTACTTCCACTACCACCATACGCCGGCCGACACGCTGGACAAGGTCGACCCGGATAATCTGAAGCGCAACGTGGCGCTGATGTCGTCGCTGGCATGGTTCCTTGCCAATATCGACGGCGAGATCGGCCGCGCGCCGGAGCAGGGCGAGTAGGCGCCGGTGGTGGCGCCAGCAATTTGGCGTCAGCAATGCATGTCAAGGTACAACCATGTCGCTACCCGATCTGAACCTGTTAATCATTCTCGATGCCCTGCTGGCCGAAGGCAGCGTCACGCGCGCGGCGCGGCGCTTGCGTTTGAGTCCCTCGGCCATGAGCCGCGCCCTGGCGCGCCTGCGCGAGACGACCGGCGATCCCTTGCTGGTGCGCGCCGGCCGTGAACTGGTGCCCACGCCGCGCGCGCTGGAGTTGCGCGAAAGAGTGGGGCCCCTGTTAGGCGAGGCGCTGGCCGTGCTGGCACCAAAGCAAGCGCTCGATCCGCGCCAGCTGGCGCAAACATTTACGCTGCGTTCGAGCGACGGTTTCGTGGAAAATTTCGGCCCGGCGCTGCTGGCGCATATCGGCGCGCAAGCGCCTGGCGTGCGTCTGCGCTTTGTGCAAAAGCTGGACCGCGAAAGCGTGCAGCTGCGTGAGGGCAGCATCGACCTGGAAACGGGCGTGATCGGCAGTCTCACCAGCCCGGAAGTGCGCACGCGCAGGCTGTTCGGCGACCGTTTCGTGGGCGTGGTGCGCAGCGGCCATGCGCTGGCGCAAGGCGACATCAGCGCCGAGCGTTATGCGGCCGGCCAGCATGTGCTGGTGGCGCGGCGCGACCAGGATACGGGGCCGATGGACGACGCCCTGGCCGCCCTGGGACTGCAGCGCACGATCGCCAGCATGGTCGGCGGCTTTACGGCGGCGCTGGCGCTGGCCGCCGGCTCCGACCTGATCGCCACCGTGCCGGAACGGCATACGGGCAATCTGCGCGCCGGCATGTTCAGTTTTGCGCTGCCGCTAGGCATGCCCGATCTGACTGTATCGCTGATGTGGCATCCGCGCATGGATGCCGATCCTGCCCACCGCTGGCTGCGCGGCTGCGTCGTCGACGCCTGCGCGGCCCGGATCAACGCGGGCTGATGCCGCCGGCAGCGGCTTCCCGGTGCGGCAGGCCAGGGCCAGCAGCACCAGCGGGACAGGCCGGAGCGCGATTGCACGGCGCGCATCATGCGCGTTATCCAGCCTTGCTCAGGGCGCGGCCGAGCGCGAAAATGGCCAGCGCGGCGAGTATCAGCGCGCTGGCGACGGCAAAGGTGGCGTGCATGCCGCCGATCATGGCGGCTGGCTGGGCGCCGCTGATATCGCCGGCGCTGGCAACGAAGACGGCACCCATCACGGAGGCGCCCGTGACGAGGCCCAGATTGCGCGACAGATTGAGCATGCCGGAGATAACGCCGCGCTGATCGGCAGCGATATCGCCCATCACGGCGGTATTGTTGGCGGCCTGGAACAGCGCGTAGCTGGCCGTGAGCAGCGTGATGGGAGCGACATAGCCGGGGATGCCCAGGCTGGCGGGCAGCAGGGCCAGCGCCAGGCAGGCGCCGGCCGCCCCGCACAGGCCAGCGCCGCCCATGCGCTGCGCGCCGTAGCGGTCCACCAGCCAGCCGGACGGCACGCCGCAGAACGCCGCCACCAGCGGCCCGGCCGCCAGCACCATGCCGGTGACGGCCGTGCTCAGGCCCAGGCCACGCGCCAGGTAGAAGGGACCGACCACCAGGGTGGACATCATGACCGTCGACACCAGCATGCTGGTCGCCAGGCCGGCGCTGAGCACGGGCGCGCGCAGCATGGCCAAGCGTATCAGCGGCGCCGGCGCCTTCAGTTCCACATACACGAACAGGGCGCCGCCCACGCAGGCTGCCAGCAGCAGCGCCACGTTGCGCATGCCGAAATGGCCGCGGCACAGGGTCATGGCCAGCGCATAGGCTGCCAGGGTCAGCGCCAGCAGCACGGTGCCGCGGTGGTCGAACACGGGACGTTTGGCGTGCGCGCCGCGCTGGTCGGCCGGCAGGTAGCGCCAGGCCAACAGTAGCGCCACGGCAGCCAGCGGCACGTTGACGAGGAAAATGGCTTGCCAGCCGAAGTGCGCGATCAGCAGGCCGCCCAGCGCGGGGCCCAGCGTGGTGCCGACGGCCGACATGGTGCCGAGCAGCCCCATGGCGCTGCCCGTTTGCGCCTTGGGCACGCTGCTGCCGACAAAGGCCATGGTCAGCGCCATCATGACGGAGGCGCCCAGGCCCTGCAGGGCCCGCGCGGCGACCAGCAACCACAGGCTGGGCGCCAGGGCGCACAGGATGGAGGCGACTGCAAACAGCGCGATACCTGCCAGCAGCAGGCGGCGCCGGCCGAGCATGTCGCCGAGGCGGCCCACGCTGACGATCAGCGCGGTGATGGCCAGCAGATACGCCAGCACGATCCATTGCACATCCTGGAACGGTGCCTGCAGGGCCCTGGCCATGTCGGGCAAGCCCACGTTGGCGATGCTGGTGCCCAGCGCCGGCAGCAGCATCGCCAGGGACAGGCTGGCCAGCGCGCCGCGCACGGGTGTGGTGACGCTATCGGTCTCGGTGGTCTGCTGGCTGGGTGGTAAGGGTTTTGATGCTGAATGCATGACGTGGCTGATCCTCGAATAGGGTCACCACATGGTACTGAGGGATCTGGCATGGCGGAAGACGCATCATTTGCATTGTGTAGTTGCGTCTGACGCCATGTGAGGAGCGGTGCCTTCGGACTTCAATCTGAATAACCCTGCATAGCGTCCGCCGCATCGTGGCGGATGCCCCACCACGGCAGATACGCATGGTTTTCGCCGCGCGCGCGGAACCATGGCTGGTCGTGATTGATGGGCCGCACCGTGGCCGGCGGCGACACCAGCACGCCCGTGACGCTGTCAGGATCGCTGGTGCCGGCCACCAGCACGCTCTTGCCGACGTGGTTCGCATGGGCGATGCCCAGGGCCACGTTGGTCAGCGCCGTGCCGGCGCCCATTTCGCCCAGCAGGGCTGGCGTATTGAAGGTCTGTGGCAGGAAGTCGAAGTCCGGCACTTCCAGGGTCAGCGCCTGCGCCAGCTGGCCCAGCCGGTCGGAGGAGGTGGGCAAGGTCTTGCTGGCGTCGTGGATGACGTAGCCAATATCGGCTTCCGTCTTGCCTCCATGGCGCGCCGCCTCGGCAAATACCGCCTGCCACGCCTGCACGGCGCGCGGCGGCTTGTCCTTGGCCAGTTCAAAATCGGCCTCGCTTTTCGTGGCCGGATAGCCTATCCACGCCAGCGCCGCGCGTTCCGTCTTGTAATCGGGGCCGGCCAGCACCAGCAGCACCAGGTTTTCATTGATCTGCATGGTTTTTGGCCGGCTCGGCGCATCCCAGTTCATGACCCATACGGTTTGCTGCGGATGCGCTTCCAGGTAGGCCAGCGCGGATTGCAGGGAGACGAAGCCCGCATTGTTGCCACCCAGGGTGATGCGCACGTCGGGTGGGGTGGCGCGGGTCCAGAGGGTGGGGAAGTGGGTGTTGCCGATGCTGAAGGTGTTGGTGATGGTTTGCTGCGTGAATTGGTGTACTTCTGTCAGATCAAATTTTCCTTCAGGCAAGGCATATTCCACGCGGATACCCGCCAGTTCGCGCCAGTTCTGTTTTTTATCCTTGGGATAGACATGGTAGAAGTAGGTGGGGCTGGAATAATAAATATCGTGGAAATTGCTCATCAGTTCGCGCAGATATTTATGGTGATAACCCTTGAACGTTTCCCTGCCATCGAGATCGTGAGCAATGGGGGCGACGGCCTGCAGGGTACTGAAGCCCCTGGGATCCGTCCTGACCATATCGTCATTTTCGTTGGGCTTGGCCAATCCCAACGTCCATAGCAGCTGCCACTCGGTCGGATAGTCGAGCCGCTGCAGGGGATTGAGCCATTGCAGGCCCACCACTTGTGCCCGGAAGGGCGCATGGGTCGTGTTTTTTGGGAGATCGTCTTCCTTCTGCACAGGTTTCACGGCGCAGGCCGTCAATAGCGCGTACAGGGTGACAGCGGCGAGCATGGGCAGCGCAAGGAACTGTTTCATGAGTTCTCCAGGTGAATGGATAGTCTGGTGACCTGCATAGCTTGGCCAGTTGAGCCAGAGCGCAAGGCAAATGACAATGAAAGATGCGGCGAGCGCCCAGGCCAGTCGCTGGCGCGGCGTGGCAATGAGGTTACGCACCGTCTGTCCTCAGCGCAAAGTTGGTGGAAGGGTCGGTAGGCTTGGCATTCTGGCGCTCGTCTATGATGTCTTTTGGCTTTCTGGCAGGGCTGTCTTTGTCATTTGCCCATGTAAATAAAGATACATTTTTAAATGTGCCATTGTCGTAGTATTCAAAGAACTCTTCAGACTCGAAAGATGCACCCTTCAGCAGACTCCAATCCGCCGCTACCCGTAACTCGCGCAACGCTTCCTGCCTGATCGTGCACACCCCCACCGCCACGTCATACGCCAGCGCCTTTTGCGCATGCTCGGGATTGGTCATGATGGTCGAGTGATCGGTGGCGTGGGTGTCGATGTTTGCGGCCAGGTAGTTCTGGATTTCCTGCTTGCGCCAGGCATTGAATTCCTTGCTAGCCTCCTCCGGCTTGTCCACCGCCGTCACAGGCTTGCCTTTTTCGACCAAGCCGTCGCGCCTGGCCTGCATGCGCAGCATGCCATTCTGTTCGTAGCGCAGCGCCGCCTCGGTTTGCGCATCGCCCTTGCCCTGGGAACGGTAGGGCGCATACGCGCCATCGGTTTCGGCGGCGCGGTCCTTGTGCAGAGAGTCGGCCGGGGCATCGCAGCCTTCGTCAAACTGATCGCTGATGTCGGCAAAGCGCTTCGAGTGCGGCAGGAATGCCTCGGGCAGCTTGGGCGCCTTCATCGGCAGCCGCCAGGACTTGGGTGGCAGGGCATTGATGCGCGTGCCGGCAGTCTTGGCGAGAATGATGACGATGGGCGCGAACAAAAAGGTCAGTATCTTGCGCCCGATGCCTTTGCTGGCCCGCATGCCCTTTTCGATCGAGTACTCGGCGACCAGCGAATGCGGGTGCCAGAAATCGATGCTGTCCGGTGTCAAGGGCTGGCCATTGCGCTGCCAGATATCGTAGTCCTTTTCATTTTCCTGGCCGACAAGGTGGTTTTGCGCAAACACGCGCTGTGTGAAGACGCCTTCGCCACCCGTATCCGCAATTTCCTGCGCCGACATGCCGCGCCAGCCTATGCCCTGCACGGGGGTGGCCGAAATCACCTGGTCGTGCGGATTGAAATACAGGGTGACCCTGCCATAGGTAGAGCCATGCAAGCCGTAGTCTGCGCGGTCGAACGCGGACGTGTAGCTGTCCTTGCGTTCAGGCTTGCGATTGGCGCTGCACTCGTCGACGAAGGCGGCATCCTGCTGCATGGCCGAGCGTGTGCGCAGGATGTTGAAAAACGCTTTCAAGGTTTGCGTGCGGGCTTCGTACTTTTGCCGGCCCGTATTGCCATGCTCATCCTTCAGATGGCCGCTGACCCAGTTTTCCGTGAAATTGCTATCGAGCAGGCTGTAGGGTGGATTGCACAGCACATAACTGTCGGCCACGGCGGAAGCGCCCAGCGTTTCACCGAGAAAGGCGGCCGCCATGGCCACCATATTGCCCTGGCTATGGCAGACGATGGTGACGGGTGCGTCGTGCTGGCATGCCCTGATCGATTGCACGAGATGCGCCAGGCGCCACGCGGCGAACACAAAATACGGACGCGGTGGGCAGGCATACACTTGCCGGTCATTCGTCGGGTTCATGTGCTGGATATGCATCCACAGGAACAGTTCTTCCGACAAACCCTGGCCCCACAGATCGGGCAGGGCGCTGCAGCCGTTGGCGAACGGCCCGCCGCCCCAGTAATTCTTTTCGTTGAGATAGATGCCGTCGCCGAATGCCTGCAATTCCTCGCCGTTGGCCTTGTAGCCCCAGCGGAAGCGGATCACGGGCGAATTGGCATCGTCCGCCTGCAGGAAGGTGGTGGCATTGCGCTTGGGATTGAGGAAGCCGTCATCCGTCAATTCGCGTGTGTAAGTGGCAGCCTTCATCTGCCCGGCGGCCGGGCCGGGGATTACCAGGTCCTCATCGCGGCGTTTCAGGCGCGCATTCAGGCCGTCACACAGGCCTTGTTCCGCCTGCTCATACCATTCGCCGTCGGAATTGACGCCGTGCACAAAGATGATGATGCCGGGACGCGGCAGGCGCGTCACCGCTTTCAGAAGCGCATGGCTGAACAAGGTCGTGCCTTCGGCTTCGGCGAGCAGGATGCAATTGGTATCGAGCGTAGGGTCGGGCGACATGCGGGCGCTCCGTCAGCGTTAAGCAGGAAAAGGCGGCGCCAAAGTGAACTCAGGCAATCTGCACTGTATGCCGATTGCCTGAGGTGGAACTTGCGTGGTGTCAAGAAAGGATGTGCGAGGGGCGGGGAGTGCCCCGGGCAATCAGATCGCGTTCAGCGGTATTTTGAGGTAGCGCACGCCGTTGTCTTCCGGCTCGGGCAGCTTGCCTGCGTTGATGTTGACCTGGATGGCGGGCAGGATCAGGGTCGGCATGTCCAGCGTGGCGTCGCGGCTGGTGCGCATGGCCACGAATTGCTCTTCCGTGATGCCGTCGCGCAGATGGATATTGCTGGCGCGCTGTTCCGCCACCGTCACTTCCCAGCGCGCTTCGCGGCCATTGGGCGGGTAGTCGTGGCACATGAACAGCCGCGTCTGCGGCGGCAGCGCCAGCAGGCGTTGCGCGGAGCGGTACAGCAGGGCAGCGGAGCCGCCGGGGAAGTCGCAGCGGGCCGAACCCACGTCCGGCATGAACAGGGTGTCGCCCACGAAGACGGCGTCGCCGATCTGGTAAGCCAGGTCGGCCGGCGTGTGGCCGGGCACGTGCAGCGCGCGCACTTCCAATTTGCCAATATGAAACACCTGGTCGGGCGCGAACAGCTGGTCGAACTGCGAGCCGTCTGCCCTGGCGTCATCCTGGTGGTAGACGGCGGCGAACGCCTGCTGCACGGCCTGGATGGCGGCGCCGATGGCCACGTCGCCGCCCAGCTGCTGCTGCAGGTAGGGCGCGGCGGACAGGTGGTCGGCGTGCGCGTGGGTTTCCAGCAGCCAGCGGCACTGCAAGCCGTGTTCGCGCACGAAGGCGATCACCTTGTCGGCAGAGGCGGTGGACGTGCGGCCCGCCTTCGGGTCGTAGTCGAGCACGGAATCGATGATGGCGCAGTCCCGGCCATCGGCCTCGTACACAATATAGGTGACGGTGGCGGTGGCGGGGTCGAAGAAAGCTTGGATTTGTGGAGTCATCGCGGCGGCAGGGGACGGGCAAGGAAGGGCATTATATCGCCAGAGTTCGCTAAAAAAATGCTGCGAACTCATATTTAATATGCGGAAAACAGATAAGAAGGCAAGCCAGGCACGCGACTACCGTGCGCACCCTGTGCCTTGCCGCGTGCTAACCTCATTCTTACAAGGAGGAATTCATGAACGATATCACTGTACGCAGCGAAGAGTACCGCGGTTTTACAATTTCGGTGACGCCGCAAAAGGATAACGATGATTTATGGGACTTTACCTATCGCCTGCAGCGCGAAGGTGAGGCGGAAGCCCAGGCGATCACGCGCAGCCGCACCCTGGGCGGTTATGCGGCGCCCGAGACGGCTTGTACGGCTGGCCTGCAAGTGGCCAGGACGGAAGTGGATAATCTGCTGCGGCCTTGAGCCAGCGTAAATTGTTTAGCCGGAAAGTCAGCCTGACCGCGCGCTGGCGCCTGAAACACGTCGCTAGCGGCCGCGCTTCATGCTAGGATTTCCACTATTGAGTCAGTCACGAAGGAGGCATCCATGGATAGCAGTTCTAAAGTTCACTATAAAGGCTGGGAAATCGTTCCCCTGGCCGTGCCCACCACCGACGGCAAATGGTCGGCCAGTTGCGACATCGAACGCGCCACCGCGGAAGGCCTGGAAGTATTCGAAGGTTCGACCATGCAATTCGTGCGCGACGACGAGGATGGCGCCATTGCCGCCGCCTGCGAAGAGGCCGTGCGCCAGATCGACAACATCATTGCCAATCCGCTGGTGCGTCTGGCCTAGTGTGGTCTTGTAGTTTCAGTTGTATCAGTTGTATCAGTTGTATACATCAGCCGGCGCCCGCCGGCTGTTTTTATTGGTGCGTCTTGCTGCTTGTTGCATGTTTCAAAAAATGTTTCAAAATGGATTGCATGAAACAGAATTGAAACGTTTTTGACGCCAAACGTGATATCGCTGTTGCCTGGTGGGACATCCCTGGTGGGCGTCTATCTCCTGTTTTCACTCTGCCGTCAGGTGTTTTTCGCAGCGCCGCGCTGGCCTGGCACGGCATTTGCAATACTGGTAATCATAGCCACTCCGTGAAACATTCGGGACCATCCGAAACCCATAAGGTGAACACATGACTCAATACTCCGCAGGTGCCGCATTCCGCAAGGCCGTCCAGGAAGAATCCCCGTTGCAAGTCGTCGGCGCCATCAACGCCAATCACGCCTTGCTGGCCAAGCGCGCCGGTTATAAAGCCATCTACCTGTCCGGCGGCGGTGTCGCGGCCGGCTCGCTGGGCTTGCCCGACCTGGGCATTTCCAGCCTGGACGACGTGCTGACCGATATCCGCCGCATCACCGACGTGTGCGACCTGCCGCTGCTGGTCGACGCGGATACGGGTTTCGGTTCGTCCGCCTTCAATGTGGCGCGCACGGTGAAATCGATGATCAAGTTCGGCGCTGCCGGCCTGCATATCGAAGACCAGGTGGGCGCCAAGCGCTGCGGTCACCGTCCGGGTAAGGAAATCGTCAGCAAGGAAGAAATGGTCGACCGCATCAAGGCGGCCGTCGATGCGCGCACGGACCCGAACTTCGTCATCATGGCGCGCACCGATGCGCTGGCCGTCGATGGCCTGGAAGCGGCACTGGAACGCGCCGTCGCCTGCGTCGAAGCGGGTGCCGACATGATCTTCCCGGAAGCCATCACGGACCTGGACATGTACGCCACGTTCGCCAAGGCCGTCAACGTGCCGATTTTGGCCAACATCACGGAATTCGGTTCCACGCCGCTGTTCACGCTGGACGAATTGCGCAGCGCCCACGTGGGCCTGGCCCTGTATCCGCTGTCGGCCTTCCGCGCCATGAACAAGGCGGCCGACAACGTCTACCGTGCGCTGCGCCGCGATGGCACGCAAAAGAACGTCGTCGACACCATGCAGACGCGCATGGAGCTGTATGAGTCGATCAATTACCACGACTTCGAGCAAAAGCTCGATGCGCTGTTCGCGGCGCAAAAGAAATAAGAAAAGTAAAGAAGCCAGGGCCGCATGCCGGCCCCGCAGTGATGCAACCGAGACTAGTCAATTTTTGGAGAAATCAATGAACGCACCGCAAGCCGCCACTTTCAAGCCTAAAAAATCCGTCGCCCTGTCCGGCGTCACCGCCGGCAATACGGCGCTGTGCTCGGTCGGCAAGACCGGCAACGATTTGCACTATCGCGGCTATGACATCCTGGACGTGGCCGACAGCTGCGAGTTCGAGGAAATCGCCTACCTGCTGGTGCACGGCAAGCTGCCGACTGCCGCCGAACTGAAAGGCTACAAGGCCAAATTGAAATCCTTGCGCGGCCTGCCGTCGGCCGTCAAAGCCGCGCTGGAAGCGCTGCCGGCCGCCGCTCACCCGATGGACGTGATGCGCACGGGCGTGTCCGTGCTGGGCTGCACCCTGCCGGAAAAAGACGACCATAACGCGCCAGGTGCGCGCGACATCGCCGATCGCCTGATGGCGTCGTTCGGCTCCATGCTGCTGTACTGGTACCACTACAGCCATAATGGCAAGCGCATCGAAGTGGAAACGGACGACGACTCGATCGGCGGCCACTTTCTGCACCTGCTGCACGGCGAAAAACCGTCGGCGTCGTGGGAAAAAGCCATGCACACCTCGCTGATCCTGTACGCGGAACACGAATTCAACGCTTCGACCTTCACCAGTCGCGTCATCGCCGGCACGGGTTCGGACATCCACTCGGCCATCACGGGCGCCATCGGCGCGCTGCGCGGCCCGAAACACGGCGGCGCAAACGAAGTGGCGCTGGACATCCAGAAGCGCTACGACAATGCCGATGAAGCGGAAGCGGATATCCGCGAGCGCGTCGCCAACAAGGAAGTGGTGATCGGCTTTGGCCACCCCGTCTACACGATTTCCGACCCGCGCAATAAAGTCATCAAGGAAGTGGCCCGTTCGCTGTCGCAGGAAGCCGGTTCCACGAAAATGTTCGACATCGCCGAGCGCCTGGAATCGGTGATGTGGGAAATCAAGAACATGTTCCCGAACCTGGACTGGTTCTCGGCCGTGTCGTACCACATGATGGGCGTGCCGACGGCGATGTTTACGCCGCTGTTCGTCATTTCGCGCACTTCGGGCTGGGCTGCCCACATCATCGAGCAGCGCATCGACAACAAGATCATCCGCCCGAGCGCCAACTACGTGGGCCCGGAAGACCTGGAATTCGTGCCGATCAAGGACCGCAAATAATGAGCATCAATATGAATACCTTGCACCGCAAATCCTTGCCGGGCACCCAGCTAGACTACTTCGATACGCGCGCCGCCGTCGATGCGATCCAGCCAGGCGCCTACGCCACCTTGCCCTATACCTCGCGCGTACTGGCCGAAAATCTGGTGCGCCGCTGCGATCCGGCCACCTTGAACGCTTCGCTGAGCCAGTTCATCGAACGCCGCCGCGACCTCGATTTTCCATGGTTCCCCGCCCGTGTCGTCTGCCATGACATCCTGGGCCAGACGGCCCTGGTCGACCTGGCCGGCTTGCGCGACGCCATCGCGGCCCAGGGCGGCGACCCGGCGCTGGTCAATCCTGTCGTGCCCACGCAACTGGTGGTCGACCATTCGCTGGCCGTCGAATGCGGCGGTTTTGATCCCGATGCTTTCGCCAAAAACCGCGCCATCGAAGACCGCCGCAACGAAGACCGTTTCGACTTCATCGACTGGACGAAAAAGGCGTTCAAGAACGTCGACGTGATTCCTCCAGGCAACGGCATCTTGCACCAGATCAATCTGGAGCGCATGTCGCCCGTGATCCAGGTGCAAAATGGCGTGGCCTATCCTGACACCCTGGTCGGCACGGATTCGCACACGCCCATGGTCGACGCGCTGGGCGTGATCGCCATCGGCGTAGGTGGTCTGGAAGCGGAAAGCGTGATGCTGGGCCGCGCCTCGTGGATGCGCCTGCCCGACATCATCGGCGTCAAGCTGACGGGCAAGCCGCAGCCGGGCATCACGGCCACGGACACGGTGCTGGCGCTGACGGAATTTTTGCGCAAGCAGAAGGTCGTCTCGTCCTACCTGGAATTCTTTGGCGAGGGCGCTTCGCACCTGACCCTGGGCGACCGCGCCACGATCTCGAATATGGCGCCAGAATTTGGCGCCACGGCCGCCATGTTCTACATCGATGCGCAAACCATCAAGTATCTGAAACTGACGGGCCGCGACGATGAACTGGTCAAGCTGGTGGAGCTGTACGCAAAAGAGACAGGCTTGTGGGCCGACAGCCTGGTCGACGCGCAATACGAGCGCGTCTTGAGCTTCGACCTGTCGTCCGTGGTGCGCAATATCGCCGGGCCGTCGAATCCGCACAACCGCGTGCCGACGTCGGAACTGGCTGCGCGCGGGATCTCCGGCGTGGTGGAAAACGAGCCGGGCAAGATGCCGGACGGCGCCGTCATCATCGCGGCCATCACCAGCTGCACCAACACGAACAACCCGCGCAACATGATCGCCGCCGGCCTGATCGCGCGCAATGCGAACCGCCTCGGTTTGACCCGCAAGCCGTGGGTGAAATCGTCGCTGGCGCCGGGCTCGAAAACCGTGGAACTGTATCTGCAGGAAGCGGGCCTGCTGCCGGAGCTCGAAACACTGGGCTTCGGCGTCGTGGCTTTCGCCTGCACCTCGTGCAACGGCATGTCGGGCGCGCTTGATCCTGTCATCCAGGAAGAAGTGGTGTCGCGCGACCTGTACGCCACGGCCGTCTTGTCGGGCAACCGCAACTTCGATGGCCGTATCCACCCGTACGCGAAACAGGCTTTCCTCGCTTCGCCGCCGCTGGTGGTGGCCTACGCGATCGCCGGCACCATCCGCTTTGATATCGAGAAGGATGTGCTGGGCCATGATGCGGACGGCAAGGCTATCCTGCTGAAGGATATCTGGCCATCCGACGAGGAAATCGACGCCATCGTCGCATCCAGCGTCAAGCCGGAGCAGTTCCGCAAGGTGTATATCCCCATGTTCGCCAAGCAGGCCGACGACGGCATCAAGGTCAGCCCCCTGTACGACTGGCGTCCGCAGACGACGTACATCCGCCGTCCGCCGTACTGGGAAGGCGCGCTGGCTGGCGCGCGTCCCTTGAAAGGCATGCGTCCGCTGGCCGTCCTGGGCGACAACATCACCACCGACCATTTGTCGCCATCGAACGCCATCATGCTCGATAGCGCGGCCGGCGAATACCTGGCGAAGATGGGTTTGCCGGAAGAAGACTTCAACTCCTACGCCACGCACCGGGGCGACCATTTGACGGCGCAGCGCGCCACGTTTGCCAACCCGACCCTGAAAAACGAGATGGTGATCGAAGATGGCAAAGTGAAGGCCGGTTCGCTCACGCGCATCGAGCCGGAAGGCACGATCTCGCGCATGTGGGAAGCCATCGAGGTGTACATGGAGCGCAAGCAGCCATTGATCATCATCGCCGGCGCCGATTATGGCCAGGGTTCCTCGCGCGACTGGGCCGCCAAGGGCGTGCGCCTGGCTGGCGTGGAAGCCATCGTGGCCGAAGGCTTCGAGCGCATCCACCGCACCAACCTGGTGGGCATGGGCGTCTTGCCGCTGGAATTTTTGCCAGGCGTGAATCGCAAGACCCTGGGTCTCGATGGCAGTGAAACCTATGACGTCGTCGGCGAGCGCACGCCGCGTTCCACCTTGACCCTGCTCATTCACCGCAAGAGCGGCGAAACGCTCGAAGTGCCCGTCACCTGCCGCCTCGATACGGCGGAAGAGGTGTCGATTTACGAGGCCGGCGGCGTCTTGCAGCGCTTCGCGCAAGATTTCCTCGAGTCGTCCAAGGCAGCATAAACCAGGGGTCAGACCCGCCGGGTCTGACCCCAGCTTTGTGCTGCGGGGAGGCTGTCGTCCTCGCAGCGCGTGCAAAGAACTTCTGCGGAAATATACAATGAGCCACGTACCCCAAATCAACATCCCCGCCACCTACATGCGTGGCGGCACCAGCAAGGGCGTGTTCTTCCGCCTGCAGGATTTGCCCGCCAGCGCGCAAGTGCCGGGCGCGGCGCGCGATGCGCTCCTGCTGCGCGTGATCGGCAGCCCCGACCCGTACGGCAAGCAGATCGACGGTATGGGCGGCGCCACCTCGAGCACCAGCAAGACGGTGATCCTGGCAAAAAGCGCCAAGCCGGAGCACGACGTCGACTATCTGTTCGGCCAGGTTTCCATCGACAAGCCCTTTGTCGACTGGAGCGGCAACTGCGGCAACCTGTCGGCCGCCGTCGGCTCGTTCGCCATTGCCAGCGGGCTGGTGGACGCCGCCCGCGTGCCTGCAAACGGCATCGCCACGGTGCGCATCTGGCAAGCCAATATCGGCAAGACCATCATCGCCCACGTGCCCATGACGCATGGCGAAGTACAGGAAACGGGCGACTTTGAGCTTGATGGCGTGACCTTCCCGGCCGCCGAAGTGAAGCTGGAATTTCTCGATCCTGCGGCGGAGGAAGAGGGCGGCGGTGGCGCCATGTTCCCTACCGGCAACCTCGTCGATGACCTCGACGTACCCGGCATCGGCACCTTGAAAGTCACCCTGATCAACGCCGGCATCCCGACAATTTTTGTCGACGCGGACGCCATCGGCTACACGGGCACGGAACTGCAGGACGCCATCAATGGCGACCCGGCCGCGCTGGCCCGCTTCGAGACCATCCGCGCGCACGGCGCGCTGCGCATGGGTTTGATTTCCCACCTGGATGAAGCGGCGAAGCGCCAGCATACGCCGAAGGTGGCCTTTGTCGCCAAGCCGGCCAGCTATGTCTCGTCCAGCGGCAAACAGGTGGAAGCGGGCGAGATCGACTTGCTGGTGCGCGCCATGTCCATGGGCAAGCTGCATCACGCCATGATGGGCACGGCGGCTGTCGCCATCGGCACGGCGGCAGCCATCCCCGGCACCCTGGTGAACCTGGCGGCGGGCGGCGGCGAAAAAACCAGCGTGCGTTTCGGCCACCCGTCCGGCACCCTGATGGTGGGTGCGCAAGCGGTGCTGGCCGATGGCCAATGGAGCGTCACCAAGGCCATCATGAGCCGCAGCGCGCGCGTGTTGATGGAAGGGGCTGTGCGCATTCCCGGCGACGCGTTTTAGGAAGAAATACGCAGGCAGATGGTAGGCAGATGACACACAGGCGGCACACATAAAGTGGTGGCCAGGCCAGTTCGCCCAGGCCCGATACAGATTGCACGCATACCGGAGGAGATATGAATTTCGCAGCATTTTATCAACGCTCGATCGACACGCCTGAGGCTTTTTGGCGCGAGGAAGCGGACAAGATCGATTGGCATACCCCGTTTTCGCAAGTGCTCGATTATTCCCGCCCGCCATTCGCCAAATGGTTCGTCGGCGGCACCACCAATTTGTGCCACAACGCCGTCGACCGCTGGGTGGACAGCCAGGGCGATGCGGCCGCGCTGATCGCCGTTTCCACCGAGACGAACACCGAGCGCAGCTACAGTTTTCGCGAACTGCAGCGCGAAGTGGAACGCTGCGCGGCCATTTTGCTGTCGCTGGGCGTGGCCAAGGGCGACCGCGTATTGATCTACATGCCGATGATCGCCGAAGCGGCCTTCGCCATGCTCGCTTGCGCCCGCATCGGTGCCGTGCACTCCGTGGTATTCGGCGGCTTTGCCTCTAACAGCCTGGCCAGCCGCATCGACGATGCGCAGCCCAAGCTGGTGTTTTCCGCCGATGCCGGTTCGCGCAATGGCAAGGCGATTGCCTACAAGCCGCTGCTCGACGAAGCCATCCGCATCGCCGCGCACAAGCCGCAGCAGGTATTGCTGGTCGACCGCCATCTGGTGCCGATGGAACTGACGCCGGGCCGTGACCTTGATTACGCGACGCTGCGCGAGCAGCACATGGATGCGCAGGTGCCCGTCACCTGGCTCGAAGCGAACGAGCCATCGTATGTGCTGTACACCTCGGGCACGACGGGCAAACCGAAGGGCGTGCAGCGCGATGTGGGCGGCTATGCGGTGGCGCTGGCGTCGTCGATGCAATACAACTTCTGCGGCAAGCCCGGCGAAACCTTTTTTGCCACCTCGGATATCGGCTGGGTGGTGGGTCATTCCTACATCGTGTATGGCCCGCTGATCGCCGGCATGGCCACCATCCTGTACGAGGGCTTGCCCATCTGTCCCGATGCGGGCATCTGGTGGAGCATCGTTGAAAAATACAAGGTCACGCGCATGTTCTCGGCGCCGACGGCCATCCGCGTGCTGCGCAAGCACCCGGTGGAACTGATGCGCAAATACGACCTGTCGTCATTGAAGGCGCTGTATCTGGCGGGCGAGCCGCTCGATGAAACCACCTCGCAATGGATCGCCGACGAGTTGAAAGTGGACATCATCGACAACTACTGGCAGACGGAGACGGGCTGGCCGATTCTCTCGGTGGCAAAAGGTGTCGCTGATACCCCGACGCGCCTGGGCAGCCCGGGCCTGGCCATGTACGGCTACCAGGTCAAGCTGCTCAACGAAGCGACGGGCGAGGAGTGCGAAGACTACGAGAAGGGTGTGCTGGTGCTGGAAGGCCCGCTGCCGCCGGGCTGCATGCAGACGGTCTACGGCGACGATGCGCGCTTCGTCGACACCTACTGGTCCACCTTCAGCGGCCGGCAAGTGTATTCCACCTTCGACTGGGGCGTGCGCGACGCGGATGGCTATTACTTCATTCTGGGCCGCACCGATGACGTGATCAACGTGGCCGGCCACCGCCTGGGCACGCGCGAAATCGAGGAAAGTATCAGCAGCCATCCGAACGTGTCGGAAGTGGCGGTGGTGGGCGTGGAAGACAAGCTCAAAGGCCAGGTGGCGATGGCCTTCGTGATCCTGAAGGACCCGCAGGGTTTCGACAGCGTTGACGCGAAAGCGGCCCTGGAACGCGAAGTGATGGCCGTGGTTGACCGCCAGCTGGGCGCCGTGGCGCGGCCCGCGCGCGTGCTGTTCGTGGCGCAGCTGCCGAAGACGCGCTCGGGCAAGCTGCTGCGCCGTTCGATCCAGGCCATCTGCGAAGGCCGCAACCCGGGCGACCTGACGTCGATGGACGACCCGGCATCGCTGCAGCAGATCCAGGCAGCATTGGCTTGAGCGTCATGATCCAAGCGAAGTTTATCAATCGATAAACTTCGCTCTCAAATGCGCTCGCTTTCCTTGCGCACGACCCTGCCCACGATCAGACATTCATTGCCGCGGCACAGCTTGCGGTGGTATTTGCGCTGGTCCGGGTTGTCCGACGTCAACCACCATTCGCCGATGTCGCGCGCCATGCGCTTGACCACCGGTTCGCCTTCGTAATTGATGGCAAACACGATGCCGTCGGCCGGCCGCTTGTCGGCCGTATTGATGATCACCACGTCGTCCTCGTACAGGGCCGGCTCCATGCTCTCGCCCTTGACCTTGATACCCACCAGTTTTTCAGGGTGGTAGCCATTGCGCTCGACCCAGCTGCGCGGCACGCTGATGGTGCTGCCGTCGTGCGTCTCCGGTTCGATGGCAAAGCCCGTGATACCGGCAGACAGGCGCAGTTTTACCTTGCGGATCGCGTAAAAACGTTCATCCTCGCCATCATCCACGACCACGGGCTGCACGCCAGGCAGCGCGCGTGCCGCCAGCGCCGCCTGGTCTGGCGCCGCGCCCTGGTCGAAGTACATGCTGTCCAGCTGCAGGTCCGCTTCCAGTTTGCGCGCGATCTTTTCGCTGAAGGCGCGTCCCTCGCGGTAGGTGGGCGAGAGGATTTGCGAGATGCGCGCCTCGCTCCAGCCGCTGACGTCGGAAATTTTCTTGCGCGTGTTGTCGTAGTGCTCGCGGATCAGGGCCAGCAGGCGGTCGCGTCTGTATTGATACATATTCATCTCCACATTAAACCTGAAATTTACCGTTTGATAAATTACCAAATGCTTGACTTTAACATTAGCGATTGATAAAGTCCACTCGTTGCCTGTCGCAAACGCACTACAGCGTTTGCCGGTTGGCGACACCACGGGAGGTCAGGCAGATGTTGAACAGCAGTCAGTTGATTGAAAGCAGGGCGGCGCCACGGCAGGGGCGCCAGTTACAGGGGCGCAGCAAGAAGTCGCAGCTGCATATTGCCCGCATCGCGCAGTACATTCGCGAGCAGGGCCAGGCCAGCGCGGCACAATTGTCCGCCTTGCTGGGACTCGACGCGGGCACCATGAGCCGCTATTTGCGCCACATGTGCGCCATGGGACAGATCCACCTGGCGCAGCGCCACTGCACCGAGCCGAGGCGCCAGCGGCCCGCCCTGTACGCGCTGGGCGAACAGGATGAGGATGTCGATGGCTGGGCCGCACTGCCGCCGCAGGTGCGCCGCACGGCTTGCTGGCCACGCGGTGCCGCGCGCCGCGACCCCCTGGTGGCGGCGTTGTTTGGTCCGGCACAAGCTTAGGGCGGCAAGCCGCCCTCTCACATGAATGACAGCAAGCTGCCAAGCGCAGTTCTTTTTTGCCGCAACTGAAAGTACATCATGCATATCGATATCACCGCCGCAGGGGCTGCCTGGATCAAGCTGCTGGGCGTGCCCTTGCTGGCCGCCTTCTTTGCCACCTTGCTCAGCTTCATGGTCATGTGGCCACGCAGTTGCAAGGAGGCGCTCATCCGTATTTGCTCCAGCATCATCATTGCCACCTTTGCCGGTCCCGTCCTGGTGTCGGCGGTGCTGGCGTGGTGGCCCGGCTTGTTCGACAGCGCGCAAACGGTGGCGGCGCTGTATGGCTGTGATCCAGCCACGGGCTTCCTGTTCATTGCCGCACCGCTGATGGCGCTCGTCGGTTTGCCGGCGTGGTGGCTGGTGAGTGCCAGCGTGCGCTGGTTCGACCGGCGCCGCGACAAGGATATCGGTGAACTGGCGGCGGACGCTGCCGCTGCAGTCAAGGAGGTGCGGACGCGACGTTGACGGCAGCGGCACCATACACATTCATACTGGTTTGCCGCCATAAACTGTATACACACTATCGCCTTCTTCGTGCTGGCCGTCATCTTGTTGGTGGTCAAGTATGGGCGCGGTTTCCTGTCGAATATTGCGGTATTGATCGGCATCATCGCCGGCACGGGCCTGTCGTTTGCACTGGGCAAGGCCGATTTCGCCAAGGTGGCCAGCGCCAAGGCCTTTGCCATCGTCACCATGCGTCAGGTGATGATCGTCGTCATGATCGGGTCGCTGGGCATGTTTCTGGCGCTGGGAGAAGCGGGGCCGGGCTGGTGATGTTCGGCATGGTCGCCGCCACCGGCATCCGCATCCTGTCCGGCGTCGACTGCAAGAGCAAGCGCAACAACCTGTTCATCGTGGCCCTGGCTGTCGGCTTCGGCATGCTGCCGCGGGGGGCGGAACAGTACGCGCAGCATATGCCGAAAGCCCTGTCGCCGTTGCTGCATGGCGGCAACTTGCTGGCCGCCATCGTCGTCATGCTGCTCAATCTGATCTTCAACGGCTGGGCGTCGCAGGAAAAGGCGCAGGAGCAGGCGCGCGCGAACAGTCATGGCAGCGATTGAGGAGCCACCCTGCATCGCGAATGCCGCTCAGCCAGGCGCCAGAATCCTCAGCACCACGCAATTGCGCCCCCCATCCTTGGCCTGGTACAGCGCGGCATCGGCCAGGCGCAGCAGGGCGTCCGGATCGGCGGCGCCAGGTGCCGGCTGCACTGCGATGCCGACGCTGATCGTCACCTGCTGCGCCTGCGTGCTCGCGTGGACGATGCCCAGGTCTTCGATGGCGCGCCGCAGCGCTTCGCCGATCTGGCGCGCTTCGTCCGCACCGGTGTTCGGCAGCACGATCGAAAACTCTTCGCCGCCGTAGCGCGCCGTCAGGTCGCCTGCGCGCCGCATGCCGGCCGCCAGCGCCTGCGCGACCCGGGTCAGGCATGCGTCGCCGGCCTGGTGGCCGTGACGGTCGTTGAATAGCTTGAAGTAGTCGACATCGAGCATGATGACGGCAAGCGGCTGGACGACGCGCGTGGCACGCGCACATTCGGCGCGCAGCACGTCGTCGAAATGGCGCCGGTTCGACAGGCCCGTCAGGCCGTCGGTGATGGACAGGGTCGCCAGCTTGCGGTTGGCGTCTTCCAGTTGCCCGGTGCGCTCGGCAACGCGCCGTTCCAGGCTGTCATGCAGCCTGGCGCTGGAGATCGAGATCATTGCCTGTGCGCCGAGCATGCGCAGGAACGCGACGCGTTCTTCCGTGAACGAGGCTTCGGCCAGCCGGTTCTCGAAGTACAGGATGCCGTCGATCTGGCCGCCGTGCCGGATCGGCAGGCACATGACGGCGCGTGGCCGCTGCAGCTGCACGTATGGGTCGGCGGCAAAGCGCGAGGCGCCCGTGATGCAGTCTTCGATCACCTCCTCACCTGTGCGGATGACGTAGCGTAGCAGCGACAGCGGGAATTGCGGATCGCTGGCGGCGTTCAGGTCGAGCGGGCGCGCTTGCAGGACGGTGGTGACGTCGCCATCGAGATTGGCCTCCAGCTGGTAGCTGCCTCCGGATAGCAGCAGCAGCCGCGCTACCTGCGCGCCAGCGTTTTCGCACACGATGCCAATGAGGCGTGTCAGCACGTTGCGCAGGCCGACTTCGTTCGACAGGATTTGTGCAGCCTTCAGCAGCGACACCAGGTCGAGCGCGGAACTGCCTTGCGGGTGGGAGACCGAATGCCGTTGCGTGCTGCGGCCGTCCAGCCTTGACAGCATGGCGGTGTGGCGCTCCCGCAGCTGCGCCACCTTGCCGTCCGCGCCCCACTGGCCATAATGCGCGATGGCGTCACTGATGAAGACGGCGGCCACGCGCAGCTGTCCCTGGTCGTACCAGCATTCGCCGCACAGCTCATTGCCCAGCGCTTGCATGTTGACGTAACCTGCCAGGCCGGCGGCATCGATCGCTTGCTGATACAGGCGCGTGGCCAGCGGCAGATCTTCCCGGTTGCGTGCCATTTCGGCCATCACCAGCAGATGCTTGGCTACGCTATTGTCCGAGCCTTGCCTGGCCGACTCGGTGAGACTCGATTGCAGCGTGCCGATCACGGTCAGCATATCGCCCGCATCGGGGCGCGCAGGAGCGCGCCGCAACGCGCGGATCAGGATCAGCGCGACGTAGAAGCTGCATTCGGCAACCTTGGCCTGACCGCGCATGATCTGGGTGACGATGCCAAGTTGGCCGGCCATCACTTCGGCGTCGGCGCCGTCGAACAGGTAGGCGTTGCGAATCTTCCCTTGCAAGAAGTAGGCACGGTACAGGTGCGAGTCGCCATACTGTTCGAGGAAGTGCGCCTCGCTGAACGTCGCATCATCGTAGCTGTCATGACGGGGCAGGCGGCCCATCAGGCATTTGATCGGCTGGACCGCGGCGGCGACGCAGCAATCGGCCATCGCCTGCTGGCCGTTGGCACGCATCAGCGCCAGGTCGTGCTCGATGTCCTGCATCAGGTGCGGCAGATAGTCGCCCAGGATGATCCGGTCGGTGGCGCGCACGGCCGCCACCACGCCGACCTGCACGAAATCGGCGATTTCCAGCGCCCAGCCAAAGGCTTCTTCGTACAGGGCGTCGGAGCTGCGCAGGGGCTGCGTCCAGTGGCTGATAAGCGCACCGAACATCAGGCCTGTGAGTGCGCGCGTCTGCAGATTGGCACGCCGCCTGGCCAGCGCCATCGCCATCGCGCCGAAGTCGTAGCCGCGCGCCACGTCGCCGTCGTACAGCGCCAGTATCAGCGCGTAGCCGACATAGGCCACGGCGCTGAAATCGCTGTTCCCCCGTTGCATGGACAGCCGCGTCATCGACACCACCATCAGCGCGCTGAGATCCTGCTGGCCGGCGTAATAGCTGGCCATCCACAGGCCCTGCATCATCTGCATCGCGGCCACCGCGTCCGGCTCGCACATGTCATCTGCCGCCAGCAAGCTGTCGGGCGCATGCGCGCCAGGCTGCCGCCCGATATCGGCGAGAATATCGGAGAAGTGCGCCTTCATCTGCGCCACATCGTGCGCAATGTCGATGTGCAGCAGCGCCAGGCCATCGCGCTGCACGGCGATGGCGTCGAGCAGGCGGCCCTGCAATTGATACTGGTGCGCCTGGATGGCAATGCAGCGCAGCTGCAGCAAGGGGTTCAAGGCACGGGTGCGCACCAGCGGGTAGATCGCCTCGGCGGCATCGAATTGGCCACACAGGTAGGCCGCTTCCGCTGCACCGAGTTGCAGCTCGAGCCAGACGCCGGCGTGGACGTTCCATGCATCCGCCGGCAACAGGTCGAGACCGATTCGCATGTGCTCCAGGGCGGATTGGAACGCGGCGGAACGCCGTGCCTTGACGCCGGCCTGCAGATTGAGCATCGCCAGCTGCATCCGATCGCCGGCATCGTCGAGCAGCGCACGGCCGGCGTTGAGCTGCTCGACGATGTCAAACAGCGTCTCGTCCCGGCGTTGCAGCGGCGTATGCCGCAGGAGCAAGCGGCCGATGAGAAGATGGTTGGCCACGCGTATACCGGTATCGGCGACCAGGTAGGCTGCCTGCTGCACGCGGTCATGCAGGAAGTAGTAACTGACGCCGCTGTTGCCAGCATCGGTGTCGCCATCGACGTATTTATAGCGCTCGTCGAGCGGGTGTATTAATCCTGCCCTGAGCGCCGGCCACAGGTCTTGCTGCGTTTGCCGGGGCGCGCGGTCCACTGCCAAGGTGAGCGTGTCGAGCGTGAAGCGATTGCCGCAGGAGGCGGCCAGTTGCAGCAGGTGCTGCGTTACGGTGGGCAGGCGGCGGATTTTTTCCAGCAGCACCTCGACCACGTTGTCGGTGTACTTGGCCTGTTCTATCGCGGGCAGATCCCAGTCCCAGCAATCGTCGGCGGGCCGGTAGCGCAGATGGCCCGCCTCATTGAGCGCAGCGAGGAACTGATTGAGAAAAAAAGGATTGCCGGCCGTCTTGCGGCAGCAAATGCGGGTCAGTGGTGCGCAGTCGGGGACCGCCACGCGCACGGTGGCCGAGACCATTTGCGCAACCTGCGGCTCGGTCAGTGCGCTCAGTAACAGCGTCGACAGGGGCACGTTACGGGCAAGCAGCTTGTCGCGCAGCGCGATGAGCGGGTGCGCGGCGCTCACTTCGTTATCGCGGTATGCGCCGATGACCAGCATGCAGCTCTTGTCGCAGGAGACCATCAGCCGTTCGATCATCCGCAGCGTGGCCGCATCGGCCCATTGCAGGTCGTCGAGGAACAGCACCAGTGGATGCCCGGCGCAGGCGAAAACTTCGACGAAGCGGGGGAAGAGGCGGTCCAGACGCAGCTGGGCCTGTGCCGGCGCCGACGCCGGCATCGCATCGGTGGGGCCGACGATCAAGGCCAGTTGGGGAACCAGTTCGACAATCATGCCCACGCCGCTGCCCAGGGCCTCGTGCAGTTTTGCGGACCACTGCTGCAGCGTTTCTTCCGGCTGGTCCAGCAACTGGCGCACCAGCCCCTGGAAGGCCTGGATCAACGAGGCATACGGCACGTCGCGCTGGAGCTGGTCAAATTTGCCGGACAGGAAGCAGCCGCGCCGGGCGATGATGGGCTTTTGCACTTCGTTGACGACCGCCGACTTGCCGATGCCTGAATGGCCGGCCACCAGCAGCATCTCGCAGGTGCCCGCAGCACTGCGTTCAAACGCCGCCAGCAGCATGGCGATGGCATCCTCGCGTCCATGCAGCGTTTGCGGCACAAGGAAGCGGCCATTGTGCTCGGACAGCTTGAGCGCCTGCGCCGGCTTTTTCGTGCGGCATGCTTCGAGGTCGCTGCGCAAGCCATGCAAGCTCTGATAGCGCTGATCGGCATTTTTTTCCAGCAGGCGCTGGATGATCGGCAGCAGCTGGCCAGGCAAGCCTGCCAGCGCCGGGTGCGACCAGTCGGGACTGCGCGCAATGTGGCAATGCACGAGTTCCATCTCGTCGCCTGCCTCGAACGGCGCCTGCCCGGTCAGCAATTCGTACAAGGTGGCGCCGAGGGCATAGAAATCGGCGCGCCAGTCGACGCGCCGGTTCATGCGCCCGGTCTGTTCCGGCGCCATGTAGCGCAGCGTGCCTTCCAGGGTCTGGAGATTGACGATGCCATGGCTTTCGTAGGGCAGCTCACAGGCGATGCCGAAATCGATCAGCTGCAGCAGGCGCCGGTCTTCATTCCACACCAGATTGGAGGGATTGATGTCCTTGTGGATCACGCCCTGACGATGGACTTTGTCCAGCGCCGCGCACAGTTGCAGCGCGATGTCGAAAAAATCGTCCAGCGCCAATGCGGGCTGCGACGGCATCCTGCGCGCCGCCACCTGCGCGCGCAATACCCGGTCGAGCGCCTGGCCGCCGGTATCTTCCTGAAGCATCGTCCAGTGCCCGGCGTGCAGCTGCAGCGCCAGCGGACGCGCCACGCCAGGATGGCGGCAGCGGCGCGCGATCGCATACTCGCGCTTGAATTGCGCCAGTTGCTGAAATGAGGGGAACTGCTGATTCGGCATCTTGACGATCAGCGCCGTGCCATCGGCCGCCCTGGCGCGGTACACCCGCGAGCGGGAGCCACTGTGCAGCTGTTGGATGATCTCGTGGTCGAAAAGGGAGCGCATGGGCTGGGCTTGGCGGTACACAGACGGTTGCGGGAGCCTTGAGGCGCACATTTCGGAGCATTACTTGGTTGTTGGTATTATATCAGTAGGTAGTCGCGGCAGAGGGGGCGGGGCGATAGGGGGTGTTGCAAATATGTCGGCACTGACGGGTACTCTGCGAGCGATGATTGGATGCGGCCCGCAGGCCTGTTTCGCAGAATTGGCGAGAGCGAGATAATACTGTTCCGCATTTCTATGCAATATTGCAAGTCTTTTGTACGTCAAGGAAAAAGAATGCCCGGACGCATAGACAGAAGTACATGGTACCTAGTCCCGCCTTCACGCCGCTTCTGGCTCGGTGTGGTCGCGTCCGGCTCAATGCTAAATACTCAGGTATTTCAGGCATATGCCGAGCCTGCGCAGCATAGGCGCGCCGCTCCTGCGCGAAATGCGGCGTGACACCGAGCAGTGCACTGTGGCGTGTTGCCATGGCTATGGCTGTATGCCATGTCGGCGCGCTCCCGGCTGGGCGCCGAAGTGCGCCGCTAGCGTGCACAAACCAAAGGTTCCGGGCTGTCTCACGGGCCTGAGTTTTCCATCATCAAGCCAGCTGCTCGGCCGCTAGACATCATCGCAGGCCGGCTTGATGTACTCTTGCCGACGCTGCGTGAGGTAGTTAAAGCGAGTATTTTCCTGGCATCATAAGTAGCGCAGGCCGTACTTTTCCTGGAGCTGGCCCAGTTGCTCCGGCGTGGGTTTTTCCGGCGCAATACTGCGTATTAATTCACCTGCGTCCTTAAAGAAACCTTCTGCTCCTCCAGGAGTAAAGGTGGTAAGAAAGCGACAATCGCTCTCACCCTCGTTCTTGAAGTACTGCTCGACGCCCCTCGGCGCAACGACATAGCTACCTGGTACAGCCAAGTAGACAGCCTCGCCAATGTGCATGGTGAGTTGTCCTTCCAGAATGAAGTTATTCTCATCCTCTTCCTTGTGGATATGCCGCGGCACGACGCCTCCAGGGGGGAGCACCGTCTCCATAAGCGAATAGACTCCTCCTGTTTCGCTTGCAAACACCTTGATGCTCATGTGCGCGCCAGTCGGGTGCAAAACATGATGGCCACCCTCTGGGCTAATCATGCGTGCCGTGATCGAATTACTACTCATGCTTCCTCCGATAAAATTCAAGAATGGGATGGCGGGATCGCCATCTCGGATCTGCGCAAGATTTTACTTGCATCAGACATGGCAGGATTTATAATTCACGTCAAATTATCTGCAAAAAAGGTCAAAATGTCACAGCATCTGTTTGCGCCTCACGCGCAGTCAGCAGAAAGCGTCACTGGGATTGGTTTTACTGCCCTGAGTGAGGGACTGGCGGCAGCCAAGGCTCATCGTCATGATCAAGGGCAACTGGTGATGTCTTTGGAAGGCGTCGTCTCTTGCGAGGTGGGCGAGAGCCATTGGATAGTGCCACCACAATGCGCGCTCTGGATTCCGGCCGGCCTTCATCACGAGAGTCGTGCCTCTGCCAATGCTCGGGGTTATTTCCTGTTCATCGCCCCTTCAGCTGCCCCGCTGCCAGACGATTGCTGCACGTTCCGTATCACGGCCATGCTTCGAGAAATGATCATTGAACTCTGTGAAGGTCGCAGTGACCGCAGTACGCGTAGCAAAGATCTCTTCGCCCAATTACTGCTTGAAGAGCTTGGGGCTATGCCCAAGGTGAATACACATTTCCCAATACCAAGCGACTCGCGATTGCAACGCATAGCCAAAGCCTTAATCCGGGATCCTGCAGACAGAAGAACGATTGGGCAATGGTCAAGTTTTGCAGGGATGAGCGAACGTACACTTGCTCGTCAGTTGTTTAAGAAAACCGGAATGTCTTTCGGAAAATGGCGTCGACAGCTCCATCTGATGGTGGCGCTGAATTTATTGGCTGAAGGCAAAAGCGTTCAACAGGTCGCAGGAGAACTTGGGTATGTGGCTGTGACGAGCTTTATCACGATGTTTAAAATAGCTTTAGGCACTACACCAGCAAAATATGTCTCATTGATGGACGTGGCACAAATGCGCAAGAAGACTCAGGAGCGACGCTAGGTGGGAGCGCAGTATATTTTGCCTGAGCCTGAGCCGATCAAATTTTTTGTGTAAAAAAGTCATGCGATACAATCGATCCCTGGAAAGGATACGTATGACGATGGACAAAGCCACACTCGGCGAACTGCTTGAAGCCATAGCGAACTGCCACCACTTTTTTGGAAGTGCCGAACACCCGGACACCTTTGAGCATGAAGCGATATCGCCAAAACTTGCCATCCTGAACCGGGATTGCCATTTTGGTAAATTCATTGGTAAATTTTGGCAAATGCTAGGGTAATCTCCCGAGGAAAACATGGGAACATTATTGTAATGCCGTTCAGTTAAGGTTTTTTTGTCCTCATTGCGGACTAAAAAACGAGTGATTGAGGCAGAAGTTCCATGAAAAAAGTACCAAATCCTCTTCAGAAAAGGGGGCTTTTTTGCTTAAGTGAACGAACTTAGGCACGTTCTGGGAATTTTTTGGGGAGTTGGTGCAGCTTCTTAAACGTCTCGTATCGCAATTTCTAGCGCCTGACGAAAAGAAAAAAGGCGATAAATCCTTGTTTCTATTAGATTTATCGCCTTTTATCGCGTACTGCAAAAATGTCTCTGAGTGCCCGGAGCCGGAATTGAACCGGCACGCCCTTACAGGCGGGAGATTTTAAGTCTCCAGTGTCTACCAGTTTCACCATCCGGGCAGCGCGGCGAGATTCTAGCACAGGTGATGCGCATCACGCCATCTTGTGCCTGGGGCAGGCTGTCCGATTTGCACCGGACAGCCTGGTTTTACCTACCCGCCATCAAAACGTCGCCTTGAACTGCACCCCATACGTGCGCGGTTCGTTGACGATGCCCGTCAGGTTGTCGAAATCGATCGCGCCCAGCGACTGGATCTGGTTGGTGATATTGCGACCATACGCGGAGAGTTCGTATTTGTCCCATTTGTAGCCGACGCGCAAGCCGCCTTCGAGCAGTTCCTTGGCCTTGTATTCCTTCGCTTCATACAGGAAGAAGTTGTAACTGGTGCGGTAGGCCCAGTCCGTGTAGGCGTAGAACTCGCCATTGGCGAGGGGGATGCTGTATTTCAGGGTGAAGTTGGTTTGCCATTCCGGCGCGCGCGGCAGCGGGTTGCCGTCGATGTAGGCCGTGCCTTTGAACGGGCCCAGCGGGTCGGTGACGGTGCAGCCGCTGGCCGGGTTGTTTTGCGCGTTGCCGCAGCTTTGCACGAACAGTTTCTTGTCCTGGATTTCCGTGTGGTTGTAGCTGCCGCCCAGGGTCATGCTGAGCGAATCGCTGAGGTTCGCCTGGAAATCGAGTTCCACGCCACGGCCCGTGGCCTTGTCGGCGTTGATCAGCTGGTTCATGTTGACGGCGCCGCTGCCGGCCGTCAGTTGCTTGTCTTTGACGCGGTACTGGAACACGGCCACGCTCAGACGCGCGCGCTTGTCGAACAAATCCTGCTTGATGCCGGCCTCGACGGAAAGGGCTTTCTCGGCGCCCGCAAACGAGGGGCGGTCGGCCAGGCCGTTCAGGCGTCCCTGCATCGACGGCGCGCGGTAGCCGGTGGCGATGCGCGCGTAGGCGTTCGTTTCCGGCGTGAGCACGTAGGTGCCGCTCAAGTCCCAGCTGATGTTGTGCGAGGTGTCGTTGAGGTTGAAAGGGCCGGCCGTGGTCGCTTCCACGCGCTTGGCCGAGAAATCCTTCTTGTCCGTCGTGTAGCGCAGGCCGCCGCGCAGTTTCAGGGCGTCCGAGACCGTGTAGTTCAGCGAGCCGAAGGCCGCGTACGACTTCGAGCTCTGGTTTTGCGTGGCGTAGGCGCTATTTTGCGGGTTGCCGGGCGCCAGGCTGTCAAAGCTGATGCTGTCGATCTGGATATCTTCCTTGAAGTAGAACAGGCCGGCGATCCATTGCAGAGGTCCCTTGGCGCTCGATTCGGCGCGGAATTCCTGCGAAATCTGCTTGTGGTTGGGGATCACGTCGGCCGTTTCCACGACGAAGGGGATGAAGCCGGGGCCCATCGGCGGCGCGTACACGGCGCCATAGCCGCCGTCGACGTCGGCGCGGCTGAAGAAATCGAGTTTTTCGTAGCCGGTGATCGAATGCAGAGTGACGCCCGGCAAGTCCCATTTCAGGCGCATGCTGCCGCCCTTGGTTTTCAGATGCTGGCGGTTGATACCGTCGGTCGGGTAGTTATCGTAATCAAAGCCGTCGACCAGGTCGTTGGTACCCTGTTTCAGGATGTTGGCGCGGAACAGCGTGGCCGTGCCGTCGAGGTTGCGCGCGTGCACGTTGAACAGGGCAGTGAAGTCGCGCGTGGGCTTGACCAGCACTTGCAGGCGGGCGGCGCTGTCTTCATAGCCTTCGAAGTCGCGCGTGCCGGTGGGGCGCGGGTTGTGCACGCGGTCGTCGCGGCGCTGGGTCTGGCCGGAAAAGCGCAGGGCAACGGTGTCGCTGACGGGCACGTTGAAGGCGCCTTCCAGGTTCTTCATGCCATCCTTGCCGAAGCCGCCGCTCAGGTAGCCTTCCGTCTTGAAGACGGGCTTGGCGGAATCGAACTTGATCACGCCGGCCGGCGAGTTGCGGCCGAACAAGGTGCCTTGCGGGCCGCGCAGCACCTCGACCTGATCGACGTCAAACACGGGGAAACCCTTGAGCATGGCGTTTTCCTGCACCACGTCATCCATCACCAGGCCCACGGGCTGCGAGGCGTTCAGGTCGAAGTCGGTATTGCCCAGGCCGCGAATATAGAAGCGGGGGAAGGTGCGGCCGTAATCCGATTCGACGGACACGCTGGGCGAGCGGCTGTTGAGGAAGCGGATGTCGGCGCCGCCGGCCGTCAGGGTGTCGAGCTTGTCGCCTTTCAATGTGGCGATGGACATCGGCACGTCCTTGATGTTTTCCGCGCGCCGCTGCGCCGTCACGATCACCGTTTCCAGTTGGCCAGGACCGGCCTGTGCCACCGGCGCGGCAGGCGCCGGGACGCTGTCCTGTGCCTGCGCCATCGCCTGCAGGGGAAAGGCGGCAGTGATTGCCAGGGCAATCAGGGTGTGGCGTACTGTGCTGGCATGCGGTGTCATCATGAAACGGCTCCTGTCGGTCAAGGTTGTTGGGGCATGCAAGCTGGCGCTGGCCAGCTGAACGAAAAGTCATGCTAGCACGGAAAGTTTTGGTATTCATGCCATTTTTCAGCGGCGGCTATTCATATCTGTTTCGACTCAATACGCGAATAAAATCGTATTTGTCGTCAATATCTGGCGGGTGCATAGTGGAGTGCCGACAGGCTTGTGCCGGCACAAAGGGCCACTTGGCCACCGAAGGTTTCTCCTGAGCCAGCGCAAGCATGCCAACGCCCTGGTGTGCATACGGCCAGTGCGCAGTGCGGAAAATGCGACAGTTTCCGATCTTTCTTTTTGCCATGCGATGTTGTTGTATTGCCACATCATGGGATGGCATGTTGCCTGCCAGCTGTTGCAACGCGGCGCATGCACGCACGATGATCTTGCCGCAAGGCATCGACAGGCAAGATTTCGCGTAGAATGTAATTTATTGCAAATTAGAAACATATATTTCTACCATGTTAATTTTATCCGCAAGTGCACCGGCCGTTGACGGCATCCGACTCTCCGAACTGATCGCCGCCCTGAGCCAGGCCCTCGACATCACGGAGGGACAGCCGGAAGGCCATTGCATCCGCTGTTGCTGGATCGGCATGCACCTGGGACGCGAATTGGGCATGGCGGATGAAGACTTGTGGAATTTGTATTACACCCTGCTGCTCAAGGACCTGGGCTGCAGCAGCAATGCCGCGCGCATCTGCGAGCTCTACCTGACGGACGATCTGTCTTTCAAGCAAGGCTTCAAGACGGTGGGTGACAGCTTGCCGCAAGTGCTCAAATTCGTTCTCAAGCACACGGGCCTGAAGGCGGGCCTGGCCGAGCGCTTCCGCGCCGTGATGACCATCTTGCGCGACGGCTCTCACATCGCGCAAGAGCTGATCGCCACGCGCTGCCAGCGCGGCGCCGACATCGCACGCCTGCTGCGCTTTCCGGAATCTGTGGCACAGGGCATCTACAGCCTCGACGAACACTACAATGGCCAGGGCAAGCCGGACAAATTGGCCGGCCAGGAGATCCCACTGTTTTCGCGCATTGCCTTGCTGGCGCAGGTGATCGACGTGTTTCATACGGCCGATGGCGCGCGCGCCGCCCAGGCCGAAGTGCGCCAGCGCGCGGGCAGCTGGTTTGACCCGCAACTGGTGCAGGCGTTCGAGCGGGCGGCGCAGTCGGGCGCCTTCTGGTCCATGTTGAGGTCGCAGGACCTTACAGCTGCCGTGGCGGCGCTGGAACCGGCGAACCGTTCTGTCCCGGTGGATGAGGACTATCTCGACGACATCGCGGCCGCGTTCGGCCAGGTGGTCGATTCGAAAAGCCCGTATACGAGCGGGCATAGCGCCAGGGTAGCCTTGTACACGGACATGATCGCCGAAACCTTGGGCGTGTCGCCGCAGCGGCGTCGCTGGCTCAAGCGGGGTGCCTTGCTGCACGACGTGGGTAAGCTCGGCGTGAGCAATAGCGTACTGGACAAGGCTGGTAAGCTCGACGCGGATGAGTGGCTGGCCGTGCAGCAGCACGCACACTATACGGTAACGATTTTGTCACGCATTGATGCATTTGCCGAACTGGCTGTCGTGGCAGCTGCGCACCATGAGCGGCTCGATGGCAAGGGCTATCCGCGGGGCTTGACGGCCGACGACATCAGCCTGGAGACGCGCATCATCACCACGGCCGATATTTTCGACGCCATCACGGCCGACCGCCCTTACCGGGGACCGATCCCCATTCCGAAAGCGCTCGAGATCATGGCCGAAACCGTGGGCACTGCCATCGACGCGCAGTGTTTTGCCGCCTTGAAAGTGGCGCTGGCGTGCTTGCCCGACCTTGCGCAGCCCGACGGCACGCGCCTGGCGGCATAAGCCAGGGCTGGCGCGTGCTTGCTTAGATGGGAAACGCGCCCGCGCCCGACACATTCAGGCAGGCGACCTTATCGCTGGAAAAATACTTGATTTGTCCCAGGCCGATGGCGTAACAGCCGTCACTGA
The DNA here is from genome assembly GCF_051380795.1 of Janthinobacterium leeuwenhoeki. Classification (NCBI taxonomy): domain Bacteria; kingdom Pseudomonadati; phylum Pseudomonadota; class Betaproteobacteria; order Burkholderiales; family Oxalobacteraceae; genus Janthinobacterium; species Janthinobacterium leeuwenhoeki. The sequence continues at coordinate 168,840 of NZ_JBNYXT010000002.1, read as the reverse complement.
GCGGGGAAATGGGACCGGTGAGTTTTTCACCGCTGACCAGGGTCACCACCCAGGGCGTGGTGGCCGGTTTGCCCGCGTGGGTCAATGCGTGTTGGACCAGGTCTGACATGGAGCCTCCGATGGAAATCAAAGCTTGATGATAGCAGTGCCGCACAGCCGCTGGTTTGCCGATACGCGGGGCCGGCGCCTTACGCGTCGGCCAGCAAGTTCTTCGGCAGGGCTACCGACACCAGTTTCCAGTGCCACAGGCCGTCGCGCGTCAGGGTCAGCTCGCCGATATGGCTTTTGCTGTGCGCGCGCTGCACCACGACGCTGTCCCAGGAGGTGTAGCGCAGTTTGTAGTCGGGTTTGGTAGTACGCTCGCGGCCACTGATATCGCTAACCTTGGCGATCGGTTTTTCGTAGCGGTCATTGAGCTTCATCAAGGCGACGATGCCCTCGGGCATCAGCATGGTATCGAGCAAGGGGGCGATGACGTCGGGGCTAATGTCGTCGGCCACTTCCGGTGCCGAGAACAGAGCGTGCAGTTGCTGCCCGAGGCTGCCGCGCAGCTGGGGCAGGTCGATATGCGCAGCCAAGGCCTGGCTATCCTCGTCCATGGTCGCCGCGTGGATATTGTTCATGGTGAAATACGGGCTGCCATAGAAGACGCCGGCCAGCGCGACCAGTGCCACTACAGCGAGAAGCATCATTCTTTTCATCGTGCGATCTCTCGGATGTCTGGCGACCCGGTGCGCCTGAAGTGCTGGTATTCTACATAATATTTCCGAAAATCAATATGGCGGTTTAGGTAAGTATTGTTTTAGATCAAGTTTTTTCAGAGTAATTCTGGCGGCAAGCTAATGTCCGTCAGTTTCCAGTCCCAGACGCCTTGGCGGCGCAGCAAAAATTGGCTGGCGGCGGGGCCGGCACCGCTGCGTCGCAGCACCACTTCGTTCCACGAGCGGTATGCCATGCCGAAGTCGTGACGCTTGCCGTCCGGCCCCTGCTTGCCGTGCAAGATCAATACCGTGATGCCGGGCGGCGAGACGATGGTGTCGAGCATTTCCTTGAAATCGTCTTCGCTGGCCGTTTCGCCGGCCGCCCGCAACTGGCGCGCCACGCTGGCCCGTACGGCGGGCAGGTCGGCCTGCTGCGCCAGGGTTTCCAGGCGCACGGATTTCGCCGCGATGCTGATGCGGTACATGGCGATGTAGGGGCTGACCCAGGTGAAGCCGATGGCGGCAACGGTAAAAATGATCGCGGTGGCGTACTTTCTTTTCATGGTCTGTGTTTTTGGTTGAGCTGTGCCGCCGTGATTTTACCCGGCCAGGCATGGCCGATGGTGTAGCATGCGTGCCGGCGCGCACCATCGCGCCGTAATATTGAGGACAACCATGAATATCACTATCAATCAGGTACTGCAGTCGTATATCGATCCGCTCACCGCCAGCGAATACGCGGCGCTCGAACGCAGTCTGCTGGCCGAAGGCTGCCGCGACGCGCTGGTACTGTGGAACGACGTGTTGATCGACGGGCATAATCGCTATGCCATCTGCCGCCAGCACGGCATCGAATTCAAGACCATCCAGAACACCAGTTTTACGTCGCTCGACGACGTCATGCTGTGGATGATCGACAATCACCTGGCGCGCCGTAGCGTGTCGGACTTCCAGCGCGGCGTGCTGGCCCTGCGCAAGAAGGAAATCGTCGCCGCGCGCAGTCCGGCGCCCGTCAGCGCGCAGGATGCGCCGGACGGCGAAAGCGCGCCAAAACCGGCCATGAGCACGCGCGAAGAAGTGGCCAAGGCGGCGCGCCTGAGCAGCAACCAGATCAGCCAGATCGAGAAGATCCAGAAAGCGGCTGCGCCGGAACTGGTGGAAGCCGTCCGCTCGGGCACGATCTCCATCAACGCGGCGGCCACTGTGGCCTCCTTGCCGCCGGAAGAGCAGGTGGCGGCCGTCGCCGGCGGCAAGAAATTATTACGCCAGGCGGCCAAGGAAATCCGCGAACAGCGCGCCGCCACGCGCACGCCGCGCGAGCCGAAAGTGCATGTATCGCAGGATACGCCGGAGACGGGCAATGAGCCGTGGGCCGAGAATGCAGCCCAGGCGCCTTCGGAAACGGAACGCTTGCGCGGCGAGATCGCCAGCCTGAAACAGCGGGTGGCGCAGCTGCAGGCGGAAAATGTGGAACTCAAGCAGCGTATTGCGGCCCTAATCGACGCGTCCTGATGCTGAGTTGACCATGCCAGTTCGCCCGTGCCTTACGCTTCGGGCAACTGGCGCGCGCTGGCCGCGTATGGCCAGAGCAGCGATCCGCGCTCACCCCATTTCCAGGGCCGGGCGGCCATGTATGCGCGGCTTGAGTTCAAAAAGGTGCTGTTTATCCAGAGCAACTGGAACAGCATCTGGCGCGCCGCTACCATACTGAAAAAAATAGGAGCCGGCCGATCAAATCGCGTCGAGCGCCGTGCGCAAGTCATGGCGCAGGTCTTCGATGTCTTCGATGCCCACCGACAGCCGGATCAAACCATCGCCGATGCCCAGTGTTGCCCGCTGCTCGGCCGGGATGCTGGCGTGCGTCATCAGGGCAGGATGTTCGATCAGGCTTTCCACGCCGCCCAGGCTTTCGGCCAGGGCAAACACCTCGCAGCGTTCGAGGAAGCGCCGCGCGCCGGCCAAATCCGTATCGAGGTCGATCGAGACGATGCCGCCGAAACCATCCATCTGGCGCTGCGCCAGCGCGTGTTGTGGATGCGAAGCCAGTCCCGGATAAAACACCGTTTTCACTTCCTTCTGCTGCTCCAGCCACTGCGCCAGCGCCAGGGCGCTTTCGCAATGGCGCTGCATGCGGATGGCCAGGGTTTTCACGCCGCGCAAGGCTAAAAAGCTGTCGAACGGTCCGGCAATCGCGCCCACCGAATTTTGCAAAAAGCCCAGCTGCTCGCGCCACTCCGCCTGGCGTTCTTCCGCGCCGACGATGGCGATACCGCCGATGATGTCCGAATGGCCGTTCAGATACTTGGTGGTCGAATGCACGACGATATCGAAGCCGTGTTCCAGCGGGCGCTGCACCAGCGGGCTGGCGAAGGTGTTGTCGGCCACGGCGATGATGCCCCGCGCGCGGCAGATGTCGGCAATCGCGCGCAAATCGGCCAGTTTCAGCATGGGATTGGTGGGGGTTTCCACCCACACCATCTTCGTCTCTGGACGCAGCGCGGCCAGCAGATTCTCGGGATTGGTCAAATCGACATAGGTAAATTCGTGCCCGGCCGAGCGCCGGCGCACGCGCTCGAACAATCGGTAGGTGCCGCCGTACATGTCGTCGCCGGCGATGATGTGGCTACCGGCGTCCAGCAATTCCAGCACGGACGCAATGGCGGCCAGGCCCGAGGCAAACGCGAAGGCCGCGCTGCCGCCTTCCAGGTCGGCCACGCAGCGTTCGAGCGCCCAGCGCGTGGGATTGTGCGAGCGGGCGTAATCGAGTCCCTTGTGCACGCCGGGGCTGTCCTGCACGAAGGTGGAGGTGGCGTAAATGGGCGGCATGATGGCACCCGTCGACGGGTCGGGCGACTGGCCGGCGTGGATGACGCGCGTGGCGAGGCGGCTCTTGCGGGTGGTTTCTTGGCTCAAGATAGTGTCCTGCGTAAGTGATTGAGAAGGTCGAAGCGGGTGATCAAGCCATAAAAGGCGCTATCGTCGGCGACGACGGCCGTCAAGCCCCGGTCCAGGGTGGCGCGCAGGGCGGGCAAGCCGCTTGACGGCGCCAGCGTTTCGAGCTGCGTCGTCATGGTGGCGCCCACCAGCGAGGCGAAATACGCGGCGTCGCCCGAGACGCGCAGCAGCAAGTCCGATTCGTCGAGGATGCCGACCAATTGACCTGCATCGATGACGGGTAGCTGCGCCAGGTCGCTGGCGCGCATACGGTTGAAGGCCGTCAGCAGGGTGTCGCCCGGCGCCACGCTGACGACGTCACCCTCGTCGTAGCGGCGCCCGATCAGGTCGCGCAAGTCGCCCGAGAGCGCCCGCTGTAACAAACCCTGGTCGCGCATCCAGCCGTCGTTGTAGACCTTTGACAGGTAACGCGTGCCCGTGTCGCAGACGAAGGTGACGACGCGCTTCGGCGTGGTCTGTTCGCGGCAGTACTTGAGGGCGGCGGCTAGCAGCGTGCCGGTCGACGAGCCTCCTAAAATGCCTTCGGCAAGCAGCAGGGCGCGCGCGGAATCAAAACTTTCCTGGTCCGTGATGGTGTAGGCCTTCGTGACGCCGTTCATGTCGGCGATGGCGGGGATAAAATCTTCGCCGATGCCTTCCACGGCCCACGAGCCGCTCGTGTCCGACACCTTGCCCGTGTCGATGTATTCGGTGAGGATGGAGCCTTGCGGGTCGGCCAGCACGAATTCCAGTTTCGGCTGCGCCTTGCGGAAGTAGCGCGTCAGGCCCGTCAGGGTGCCGGAGGAACCGACGCCGACGACGATGGCGTCCACGTCATGGCCGCTTTGCTCCCAGATTTCGGGCGCCGTCGTCGTTTCGTGGGCCAGCGGATTGGCGGGATTGTTGAACTGGTCGGCGAAGAAGGCGCCCGGCAGTTCGCGCGCCAGGCGCGCCGCGTAATCCTGGTAGTACTCGGGATGGCCCTTGCCCACGTCGGAGCGCGTGGTGTGCACTTCCGCGCCCAGGGCTTTCAAGTGCAGCACTTTTTCTGTCGACATCTTGTCGGGCACGACAAGGATCACGCGGTAGCCCTTGATGCGGCCGACCAGGGCCAGGCCGATGCCGGTGTTGCCGGCCGTCGCCTCGACGATGGTGCCGCCCGGCTGCAAGCGGCCGTCGGCTTCGGCCGCTTCGATGATGGACAGGCCGATGCGGTCCTTGATGGAACCGCCGGGATTTTGCGATTCCAGTTTCAGGAACAGCTGGCACATGCCCGTGGCTAGCCGGGTCACTTCGACCAGGGGGGTATTGCCGATCAGCTTGTATAGCGCTGGCGGCTGGGATGGGGATGGCATTCGATCATTCATGGTGGCTCCTGTCAGAGAAACAACGGCCCCGGATTGTGTCCCGAGCCGCCTTCCGTGCCGCGCAGTGTAGGCGGTTGGACGAGTGCGGCGAACGAATGTTTGCATGCTTGCATATGCGCCCTGCGCATATGGTCGGCAAGGCACGCGATGCGAGTATGCGCCGTTTTTTGCCCGCTTGCCGCGCCAAGGACACGACTATTAAGCTGCCGCAAGCCTACCATTGCGATTTATAATCACGCCTCGAAAAGAGACTAAATAGTATTGAAATTACTCAGACAGGGCAGGCGGCAGTGGCAAAACTTTATTTCCGGTATTCCGCAATGAACGCGGGCAAGTCGACGGCCTTGTTACAGGTCGCGCACAACTATGAAGAGCAGGGCCAGCAGGTGCGCCTGTACACGGCCGCCATCGACAGCCGCTATGGCGTGGGTAGAGTGACGTCGCGCCTGGGCCCGCAGCGCCAGGTCGATATCTTCCATGCCGACACGAATTTCCTCGACGATATTTCCCAGGTGGCTTGCCTGTTGGTGGATGAAGCGCACTTTCTCAGCACGGCACAGGTGCAACAATTGCACCAGCTGGCACAAGTGAAGGGCGTGCCCGTCATTTGCTACGGTTTGCGCACGGATTTCAAGGGTGAACCGTTCCCCGGCTCGGCCTATCTGCTGGCGCTGGCCGACGATATCGAGGAATTGAAGAATATTTGTACTTGCGGCAAGAAGGCCACGATGAGCATCCGCGTGGATGAGCAGGGCCGCCGCATCAAGGAAGGCGAGCAGATCAGTATTGGCGGCAACGAGAGTTACCGCCAGGCTTGCGGGCGCTGTTTCTACTCGTAGGCCTATTCGGCGACGGGCGCGCCCACGTCCGCATCATCGGACAAGGCCAGATCGCCCCGTTCGAAGGCTGCCAGGATGTCATTGGCACGCGCCACGTCGTGTTCGCGCACCATCACGCGGGCGCCGCCGATGGCGGCTGCCAGCAGCATGTCGGCCTGCATGTGCTGGTCGTCCGTCAGCAGCACGTCGATGCCGGCCGCTGCCAGGCAGCCGCGGATGACGTGGGCGTCCGTGGGGATCATCAGCCGGGCAATCAAAACATAGTCGTCGTGCATGCTGCCTCCTGGTAAGGTGAGTTCGTACCCATCTTAGCACCAGGCTAGCCCTTACAGCTTGAACACGCCCACCACCTGGTTCAGCTCTTGCGCCTGCTCCTGCAAGGCGTCGGCGGCCGCAGCCGCTTCTTCCACCAGGGCCGCGTTCTGCTGTGTCACCTGGTCCATCTGGGCGATGGCCTGGTTGACTTGCTCGATGCCGCTGCGCTGCTCTTCGCTGGCCTGCGCGATTTCTGCCATGATGGTGCTCACTTGCTGCACGCTGGCTACCACCGTGTCCATGGTGGCGCTGGCTTGGCGCACTTGCGCGTGGCCCAGGTCCACCGTACCGGCGGACGCCTGGATCAAGTCCTTGATGTCTTTCGCCGCGGCCGTCGAGCGCTGCGCCAGGGTGCGCACTTCGGTGGCGACGACGGCAAAGCCGCGTCCCTGTTCGCCGGCCCTGGCCGCTTCCACGGCCGCGTTCAAGGCCAGGATATTCGTCTGAAAGGCGATGCCGTCGATGACGCCGATGATGTCGGCGATCTTGCCCGATGCGCTGCGGATGGCGTCCATGGTGCTGGCCACTTGCGCCACGGCTGCGCCGCCTTCGGCTGCCAGGGTCGATGAGTCGTGCGCCAGCCGGCTTGCCTGCTGGGCATGGTCGACGTTCTGGCGCACGGTGGAACTGAGTTCTTCCATCGAGGCGGCCGTTTCTTCCAGCGAACTGGCTTGCTGCTCCGTGCGGCTCGACAAGTCCAGGTTGCCGCTGGCGATTTCACCGGACGCCGTGGCGATCTGTCCGGCGCTGCCGCGCACATTGCTGACCACTTGCGACAGATTGTCGCTGATGCGGTTCATGGCGCGCAGCAGGCGGCCGATTTCGTCGTGGCTGCTGGTATCGAGGTGCACCGTCAGGTCGCCGGCGGCAATCTGCGCGGCGGCCGTTTCGGCGGCGGCCAGCGGGCGCGACACGAGGGTGCGCACCAGCCAGTACAGCAGCAGGACGAAGACGAGCAGGGCGATGAAGCCGGAAATGGCCAGCTGGTTGCGCAGCTGGCGCGCTTCCAAGGTGATCTCGTCCGTGAACGTGCCGCCCGCGATGATCCATTGCCAATCCTTGAATTGACGGTAATACAGCTGCTTTTCACGCGCGACGGCAGCCGTTTCGCCGGCTGCCGTCCAGGTGTAGCGCATGGCGCCATTCTTTTGCGCCAGCATTTCCTGGATGAACAGGCGGCCATCGCTGGACTTGAACTCGAGCGCGCTCTTGCCTTCGCTGTTCGGGTGCAGCACCAGGTGGCCATAATTGGCGCCGGGCGCCGTGTCGACGATATAGATGTAGCCCGTCTGGCCGACCTTGACCTGGCGAATCTTCTCTTTCAGCATGGCCAGATTCTTGCTGATGTCCAGGCCGATGAACAGCACGCCCACCACCTTGCCGCCCGCATCGCGCACGGGGTCGTACTGGGTGATGTATTGCTTGCCAAACAAGGTGGCCATGCCCACGAAGCGCTGGCCGGCGCGCAGCGGCGCATAGCTGGGGTGGTTATGGTCGAGCAGGGTGCCGATGGCCCGTTCGCCGTCCTGTTTTTTCAGCGAGGTGCTGATGCGCACGAATTCATCGCCGTTGGCGGCAAAGATGGTGGCGATTACGCCCGTCTGGGCCGTGTAGCGGTCGACCAGGGCGGTATCGAGGTTGAGCACCTTGCCGCCGTTGGCCAGGGCCGGCGTGGCTTTGCCGGCCACGGCCACCATGGCGCCCGTGTCGACCGTGAACGGGCCGGGAAACTCGGCCGCGAACAGGCGCGCAAAGCTGGCTGCCTCGTTGACCATGGCGGTATGAAACACTTCCGTGGTCGTCATGACGCTATTGAGTTCGCTGGTGACGGCCGCTTCGGCGCGTTCTTCCAGGGCAGACGAGGTGCGGATACTGATCAAGGTCGTCAGGCTGGCGAGGATCAGGCTGACGAGCGCAAACGTGAAGACGGTAATCTTGCCGCCGACACTACAGTGGCGGAGGGAGAACGATTTTGTAGGCATAGTGTGAGTCTGGAAAATGGTAATCAGCCCGGCCATTCCTGGTCATGACATGACACGCGGGGAGGGGATCTGCTGGGGAATGCGCTTGAAACGGAGGCGCGCCGGCTTGAGGGCCGCGCACAGGGAAGCAAAATTTCAGGGCGCGATGATAGCATGTAGCTTGCGTTTTGTTACTAAGTGTTTCCCGCAGGAATCATTTTTTTCGCGCAAAAACATCATCTGCATCAACGATTGCAAAAAATATCCATTGACTTTTTAGATTTCAATGATGCATGTTGGTACCAGCGTTGCTGGCGGATGATGCGATTTTTGTCACGAATGTTTCACTTTGTAATGAATGAGACGCCGCCTTTAATTCGCGTTTAAGCTTCCAGGAAGAAACTGATTTTCCATGGGGGGCTGCCAGGCCGTATCCTGTAGCATAATATGCAGACCAGTCGTGTATTCCCCTTACTGTCTTGCTGGCTGGCGCATGCTTATCTGCGCCGCCTGGAATTGATTCAACTAATTTTCGGAGAAGCCGATGAAGAAGCAAATGATGCTGGTCACCCTGGTGCTTGCCCTGTCAGCCCACGCTGGCGCAGCCCAGACGGACAAGAGCGCCGCTCCTCCGCTACCCATGAAGCCGCTGGCCCAGCAAACGCAGGCCGCCTTGTGGGCATCGCGCGTATTGACGCGCGTCCATTACAAGGCCACGCCGCTCGACGACGCCATGTCGGAGAAAATCTTCGACCGCTATTTCAAGTCACTGGACGCGGAAAAGCTGTTTTTCGTGCAAGCCGACATCGATCGTTTCGCGCCGCTACGCACCAAGCTCGATGACGCCATCATGAATGAAGACCTGACGGCGCCGTTTGCCGTTTATAACTTGTACCAGCAGCGTTTCGACGAGCGCATGGCGTATGCGCGTGAATTGCTGAAAACCAAGTTCGACTTTACGGCCGACGAGAGCTATCAGCTCGACCGCGAAAAGGCCGCGTGGCCGAAGAGCGACGAGGAAGTGCGCGACCTGTGGCGCAAGCGCGTCAAGAACGACTGGCTGCGTCTGAAACTGGCAGGCAAGGAAGACAAGGCCATCCGCGAGACCCTGGACAAGCGTTATGAAGGCTACACGACCCGTGCGCGAAAGCTCAACAGCGAAGACGTGTTCCAGATCTTCATGAACGCTTATGCCATGTCGATCGAGCCGCATACCAACTACCTGGGCCCGCGCGCGTCGGATAACTTCGACATCGCCATGCGGCTGTCGCTCGAAGGCATCGGCGCCGTGCTGCAGACGCGCGATGAATACACGGTGGTGCGCGAAGTCGTGCCGGGCAGCCCGGCCGGCTTGTCGGGCAAGCTGAAAGTGGGCGATCGCATCGTCGGCGTGGGGCAGGGCGAAAGTGGCCCCATCACTGAAGTGCTGGGCATGCGCATCGACGATGTGGTACAGCTGATCCGCGGCGCCAAGGATTCCGTGGTGCGCCTCGACATCCTGCCGGCCGATGCGGGCCCCGACGCCAAGCACGTGGTCTTGCCGCTGGTGCGCAAGAAAATCAGCATGGAAGAGCAGGCGGCGAAGAAATCGATCATCGAAGTGCGTGAAAATGGCGTCAAGCGCCGCATCGGCGTCATTTCCTTGCCGACCTTCTACCAGGACTTCGAAGCGCGCCGCCGTGGCGACAAAGACTTTAAAAGCGCCACGCGCGACGTCACCCGCTTGCTGGGCGAGTTGAAGAAGGACAAGGTCGACAATGTCCTGATCGACTTGCGCAACAACGGCGGTGGTTCGCTGAACGAAGCCGTCGAACTGACGGGCCTGTTCATCGACAAGGGCCCTGTCGTGATGCAGCGCAATGCCGAAGGCAAGGTCGACGTGGAAAGCGATACCAGTGCCGGCCTGGCCTGGGATGGCCCGATGGGTGTGCTGATCAACCGCGGCTCGGCATCGGCTTCCGAAATTTTTGCCGCCGCCGTGCAGGACTACGGCCGTGGCATCATCATCGGGGAAGGCAGCTTCGGCAAGGGCACGGTGCAGACCCTGTTCAACCTCGACCGTTTCGGCGGCAGCGAGAAAGCCCGTTTCGGCGAGCTGAAAATGACCATCGCCCAGTTCTTCCGCATCAATGGCGGCACCACGCAGTTGCGCGGCGTCACGCCTGACATCAAGCTGCCAGCCATGTCCGACGCGGAAAACTTCGGCGAATCGAGCTATGACAATGCCCTGCCATGGGTAGCCATCAAGCCGGCGCCCTACATGCCGACGGGCGACCTGAAGGATATCGTGCCGCTGCTGGACAAGAAACATGATGCGCGCGTGGCCAAGGACAAGGATTTCCAGTACTTGCTCGATGACATCGCCCTGGTCGTCAAGCAGCGCAAGGAAAACCAGATTTCGCTCAATGAAACCGTGCGCCGCAAGGAGCGCGATGCCCAGGAAGCGCGCGCCAAGGCCCGTGAAAAACGCCTGATCGCGCAGATTTCGAATCCTGCCGATGACCTGGTGGTGATTCCCGATCCGAAAGACGTGCTGAAAGGCGCGAAAGCGGCCAACAAGACGGCCAAGCAAATTGCCGCCGTGAAAGGCGCCTTGCGCACCGACGACGGCTTGCAGGGCGACGAGCGCGCCTTGAGTGCCGAACTGGATGCTGAAACGGCCGCGAAGAGCGCCAAGGACGTGCTGCTGAACGAAGCGGCGCGCATCCTGGCCGACGAAGTGGCGCTGATCAAGGCCGATACCCGTCTGGCGTCCAAGGTCTTGCCGTATGCAGCGGATGTCAAGGCGACGCCGGTGGCGGCAACATCGAAGTAATGAACGTGGAGTAAGGGGGGAGTTATCTGTTTCGCGTATTTCTATCATTCCAACAATCAATTGGATTGATATGCCGCGACGCAGCATAATGCACTCGTCTCCTCTATTCTCCTCCAAGAAAATAGATTCAGCCCGCTCCTTGTAGCGGGCTTTTTTTTGCCTCAGATTTTATGCGTGGGCAGTTGCACGTCTGGGCAGGCAGCCAGCAGGGCCGAGATCCAGCCGGCAAATGCCTGCAGCTTGGGCGTGGCCAGGCGGCCTTGCGGCGTCAGCAGCGACATCGGCATGGGCGTCGGGGAGCAGTCGGGCAGCACGGCCACCAGGGCGCCGCTGTCGAGGTGCTGGCGCACCTGGTACATGGCCGCCTGCGCCAGGCCCAGTCCCTGCAGTGCGCAAGCGACGCTGGCGTCCGCATCGTTGACGGCGATGGGGCCGGCCATCTGCACGCGCACGACTTCCTTGCCTTGAAGTAAATCCCAGTCGAAGGCGCGTCCCGTGCGGCCCGAGTAATGCATGATGCCCTGATGCGCGGCCAGGTCGGCCAGGGTGTGCGGCGTGCCGTGGCGCGCCAGGTAAGCAGGGGACGCGCAGGTGACGAAGCGCATCAGGCCGATCTGCTTGCCGATGAAGGCGGAATCTTGCAAGGTGCCTACGCGCAAGGCGCAATCGATGCCTTCCTGCGTCAGATCGACCAGGCGGTCCGTCAAGCTCAGTTGCAATTGCATGTCCGGCCAGGCAGCGTGGAATTGCGCGATATGGGGAATGATCAGGCGCCGGCCCACCGTATTGGGCAGGTTGACGCGCAACAGGCCGCGCGGTTTTTTCGCGTCAGGGCCACGGAAGGCCAGTTCCGCCGTATCGACGGCCTTCAGGATGTCGATGCAATGGCGAAAGTACTCGGCGCCTTCCGGCGTCAGGGACAAACGGCGCGTGGTGCGCTGCAGCAGCTGCGTCCCCAGGTAGGCTTCCAGCTTTTGCAGGGTGGCCGTCAGCGCGGCGCGCGGCAAATCCAGTGTCTCGGCCGCCTTGGAAAAGCTGTTGGCTTCGACAATACGTACGAAGGTCTGCATGGCCTTGATCTTGTCCATGGGATGGTTTCCGTTTTAATTGTTCATCTTATGTGAAAAGTGTAAGTGGATTATGCCCTAATTATCTTTGCCTCAGGTTTGCCTAGAATGGCCATACCCTACCGAACCGAGGAAACAATATGAACAAGGCCTCATCTCCTGCTCCCCACGACATTGCGCCCGCCATGGTGCTGCTGCTGGCCATCGCTTCCGGCCTGATCGTCGCCAATCTGTATTACGCGCAAACCCTCGTCGGGCCCATCAGCGCATCGACGGGCCTGTCGGCCAAGGCGGCCGGGCTGATCGTCACCCTGACGCAAGTGGGCTATACCCTGGGCCTGCTGTTTGTCGTGCCCTTGGGCGACTTGCTGGAAAACCGCCGCCTGATCGTCACTGCCTTGCTGGTGACGGCCACGGCCTTGCTGGTGGCCGCGCTGAGCACGGGTGCCGTGGTGTTCCTGGCCGCCGCGCTGGCCATTGGCCTGGGCTCCGTGGCGGCGCAAGTGATCGTGCCGTTTGCCGCCCACCTGTCGCAGGAAGCGACGCGGGGCCAGACGGTGGGCAAGGTGGTCAGCGGCTTGTTGCTGGGCATCATGCTGGCCCGTCCCGTGGCCTCGCTGGTGGCGGCCCACGCCAGCTGGCACGTGGTGTTTGGCGGCGCCGCCGTGCTGATGGTACTGCTGGCGCTGGTGTTGCGCCGCGCCTTGCCCGTACGCCAGCCCGTGTCCAGCATGAAATATCCGGCCTTGATGGCGTCCTTGTGGCATTTGCTGCTGGGCACGCCCGTGCTGCGCCGCCGCGCCGCCTATCACGCGGGCCTGTTTGGCGCCTTCAGCCTGTTCTGGACCGTCACGCCGCTGGTGCTGGCCAGCCCCGCGTTTGGCTTGTCGCAAACAGGCATCGCCATCTTTGCCCTGGTGGGCATGGCCGGTGCCGTCGCCTCACCCATCGCCGGCCGCCTGGCTGATGCGGGCCACACCTTGCCCGCCACTGCCGCTGCGCTGGCGCTGGGCATCCTCGCGTTTGCCTTGCCGATGTTGGCGCCGGAATCGAAACACGTGGCGCTGGGCTTGCTGGTGGTCGCTTCCATCGTGCTCGACATGGGCGTGGCCGCCAACCTGGTGCTGGGCCAGCGCGCCATCTTCAGTCTGGGGGCGGAAGTGCGGGGCCGCCTGAACGGCCTGTATTTCGCGCTGTTCTTCGCCGGCGGCGCGGCCGGCTCGGCCATCGGCGCCTGGGTGTATGCCAGCTACGGCTGGCAAGCAACCTTGCTGACCGGCATGGCGTTTCCGGGCCTGGGCCTGCTGGTGTGGCTGGGAGAATTTTTACCGCTGGCCACGCGTCGCAGGGCGTGAAACCCTGATGGCGGCTCATTATCACTGATGACTATTTCTATCATCATGAATATAAAGTGGCGTGATATGCCGCTATGCCGCAAGATGCTCCTGTCTCCTCTATCTCCTCCAAGGAAATAGATTCAGCCCGCTCCCGCAGCGGGCTTTTTTTTTGCTTTTTACATTAAATCAATACCCATTAGATTACTACCAGATCCAGCGCCCGCATGAAGTTGGCCGCCTGCGCATGCGTGATGACGGCACCTTTCAGCAGCGCCGCTTCGCTCAATTTGAATCCGTCGATATCGGCGCCGCGCAGGTCGGCACCCTGGAACTTCGCCAGTTTGATGGTGGCATTGCGCAAGCTGCCGCCTTCGAAGACGGCGTCGCGGAAGTCGCAGCCGGCCAGGTAGGCGTCGGAAAAATCCAGCTGCTTTAGTATTGCCTTGCGGAACGAAAAGCCGCGCAGGTCGGCGCCCACCAGCAGGCTGTCTTCGAAGCTGAGGCCCAGGTGCGCCACTTCCTCGAACGAGGCGCCCGTCAGCTTGCAGCCCCGGTAGGTGGCCGAGGCCAGCTTGGCGCGCCGCCATTTCGTGTTGTTCAGGTCGCAGCCTTCAAACGTGGCATCGACGGCGTCGACGGATTCGAAATCGGCGCTGCCCGCGCGGCAGCGGCGCCACGTGCTGCGCGCCAGCTTGCTGGCGAATAAGATCGTTTCGGCAAAGGTGCAACGCTCGAAAGTGCAGCCCTGCAAATCGAGGCGCGACAAGTCTTCGCCGTCGAACGCGCAATCGATGAAGTGGCGCGCCGATTGGGCCAGCTGTTGTTCGATGCCAGCGCGGTCCAGGGGCATGCCGGTTACTGTTGAGTCTTGTGTTGCCATCCGTCTCATTCCTAAAATAAAAGCAGGGGAGGGATGGCGCGGCGGGAAAATGCACGAACCAGTACACCTCCCCGGCCGGTGTAACAGCCAAGGGTCAGCGCCGTGGGTCCGCGTGGGCGGGAGCATGCCGGACGGTGCCGGGCACTTACCGGCTTACCAACCGGTGCGCTCATTTTCGATCAGAGCGTATTGTAGCGCGTCCGAATCGCCCTTGCCAGTTTGCGCAAGCTCGGGTTAGTATCGTTGCAGGCGCATGCATTGCGCCAACGTCGCTCGGACGGATCCGGGCGCTTACGTATAGAGATACCATGACCGATAGCCAAGCTCCGCGCAGCTTTTCGCGCATCAATCGCCTTCCCCCCTACGTTTTCAATATCACCGCCGAGCTCAAGATGGCTGCGCGCCGCCGCGGCGAGGACATCATCGACATGTCGATGGGCAATCCCGATGGCGCCACGCCGGCCCACATCGTCGACAAGCTGGTCGAGACGGTGAAACGCCCCGACACGCACGGCTATTCCGCCTCCAAGGGCATCCCCCGCCTGCGCCGCGCGATTGCACACTGGTACAAGAAGCGCTACGACGTCGACATCGACCCGGACAGCGAAGCCATCGTCACCATCGGCTCGAAAGAGGGCCTGGCCCATCTGATGCTGGCGACGCTCGACCGTGGTGACACGGTGCTGGTGCCGAATCCCAGCTACCCCATCCACATCTGGGGCGCCGTCATCGCGGGCGCCGACATCCGCTCCGTGCGCATGGGCCCGGGCGTGGATTTTTTTGCCGAACTGGAACGGGCCATCCGTGAAAGCTACCCGAAACCGAAGATGATGGTGCTGGGCTTCCCGTCCAACCCTACCGCGCAGTGCGTGGAACTGGAATTTTTCGAGCGCGTCGTGGCGCTGGCGAAGCAGCACAATATTCTGGTGGTGCACGACCTGGCGTATGCCGACATCACCTTCGATGGCTGGAAGGCGCCGTCCATCATGCAGGTGCCGGGCGCGCGCGACGTGGCCGTCGAGTTTTTCACCATGTCGAAAAGTTACAACATGGCGGGCTGGCGCATCGGTTTCATGGTCGGCAATGCGGAACTGGTGGCGGCCCTGGCGCGCATCAAGAGCTACCACGACTATGGCAGTTTTACGCCCGTGCAAGTGGCGGCCATTGCCGCGCTGGAAGGCGATCAAAGCTGCGTGACGGAAATCTGCGCCCAGTACCAGCGCCGCCGCGACGTGCTGGTCAAAGGTTTGCATGAAGCGGGCTGGATGGTGGAAAAACCGAAGGCCTCGATGTATATCTGGGCGCATATCCCGGAAGCGTATCGCCACCTGGGCTCGCTGGAATTTGCCAAGCTGCTGCTGCAAAAGGCCAAGGTGAGCGTCTCGCCCGGCATCGGCTTCGGCGAATACGGCGATGAATACGTGCGCTTCGCCCTGATCGAAAACGAGGCGCGGGTGCGGCAAGCATTACGCGGCATCAAGAATATGTTGCGTTCCGGCGACGGGAAAGCGGAAGCGGCAGCATAAAAGTTGCCGCATGGAATGCTTCGTTGCCCGTAATATCACTATGGCGTATTTCTGACATCACGAATATAAAGTGGTTTTATATGCTGCGACGCGGCATCATGCATCTGTCTCCTCTATCTTCCTCCAAGGAAATAGATTCAGCCCGCTCCCGCAGCGGGCTTTTTTTTGCCTGAAAATTCATATTTGTTGTCTGAAGAGTATTTTGTGGACCTTGAATGGCAATGCATGTTTCAATGCGCGGCTATCCTCCTATGAAAGTCCGACATGGCACATGAAAATCTCAGCAAAGGACATCAAAAAGTTCCTGAGGCGGACACGTTTTTCATCAACAGCGATGCAACCTCAAATAATGAGTTCAGTTTTCATAACGAATGGTTGCTCAGGGGCGTTGCGGTGACCAGTGGCGGCCCCGAGTTCCTGGAAAAGATCAAGCGGCCCAAGCGCGGCGATACCCTGCTGTTATGGGTAAACAAGATCGGCATTGTTGCTGCTGGCACGGTGCTCGATGACGCGCCAGTCATCGTGTTTCGGGAAGGGGGAGTGATCAGCCCGAATGAGCCGGAAGAGTATCACCGCATGGTGCGCTGGTATGCGGATCTGCGCAAGACGCCTGTTTCCTCTGCCGAAGTCGTCGTTTTTCACGGTACCAATCCCCGACAAGCTTTTGGGGCCCTGAGCAAGGGGAAGGAAGCCATCCTGGCATTGATCGCTAGCAGGGTGGAGCAAAATGATATCCATGATTTGCTTTCGAGGGGGAAGGGCCGGTCAACGGAGATAGAGATACTGTGCCAGGCCCGGCGCGGCCAAGGCAGGTACCGAGACGAATTGCTGGCATTATGGGATAGGAAATGTGCCGTAACGGGCTGCGATCTTGAGCCGGTCTTGCGTGCATCGCATGCCCTGTCCTGGCAAGGCGCCACTGATCAGCAGCGGCTTGATCCCCATAATGGCTTGCCGCTGATCGCGACCCTGGATGCCTTGTTTGATCGAGGCTTGATCAGCTTTGCTGATGATGGCGCGATGTTGTGTTCCCCCTCGCTGCTGGGGCGGCATCGTGAACTCCTCGGTTTACCCGCTCCGTTGCGTATTGTTTTGAGGGAAGAACAGAAGTATTACCTGCGCATGCATCGGCAACGCTTTGCCTTTTGTTCGCCGCCCCAGGATTGAATAGTGGCCGCCACTGACGTTGATGTCGCTGCCTGTTTCGCAACTTGTACGAGATATGGATAATTCATATCTCCGCTATCACAACATGTAATTGGATAACTATGCTGCAATGCGGCATCATGCATCTGTCTCCTCTATCTTCCTCCAAGAAAATAGATTCAGCCCGCTCCCGCAGCGGGCTTTTTTTTTGCCCGTCGCCATCACAAAGTGCTGGTCGTCGATGCCGTCGTCCGTTTCAGCGGGTCAGGTGTGACCCGCGCAAGACGCCCAGATGCATTCGAGCATGATTTCACATGAGTAATATTCATGGATTTATAAAATATTATCATTATTTTTAATGGATGGAACCTTCTATGATGTGTGCATACTTCATAAGGAGCACCGTCATGACCGTCACGACACACAATCTGGGCTACCCGCGCATTGGCGCCAAACGCGAATTGAAATTCGCCCTGGAAGACTATTGGAAGGGCCAAAGCAGCCTGGAAGCACTGGAAGGCCATGGCGCGGAGTTGCGCCAGCGCCACTGGCAAGACCAGAACGCGCTGGACTTCGCACCCGTGGGCGACTTTTCCTTCTATGACCAGGTGCTGGACCTGAGTTTTGCTCTGGGCAATTTGCCGCAGCGCGTGCGCGGCATGAAAGGCGCGGTGCTCGATAACTATTTCCGCGTGGCGCGTGGCCGCTCGGCCAGCGACAGCGATTGCAGCTGCGTCCACGCGGGCGAAATGACGAAATGGTTCGACACCAATTATCACTACATCGTGCCGGAATTTGCGGCCGACACGCAATTCAAGCTCGACAGCAGCCGCCTGTTGCAGCAACTGGCGCAAGCGCGCCAGCTGAATGTAAAAGCCAAGCCCGTGCTGATCGGCCCTGTCACCTATTTGTGGCTGGGCAAGGCCAAGGACGACTCCGACAAGCTGGCGCTGCTGCAAGGCTTGCTGCCCGTCTACGTGCAACTGCTGCAGGAATTGGCCGCGCAGGGCGTGGAGTGGGTGCAGATCGATGAGCCGATACTCGTCACTGAACTGGGCAGCGCCTGGCAGCAAGCGCTCGTCACGGCCTACGATGCCTTGCGCAAGGTCGATAACGTCAAACTGCTGCTGGCCACGTATTTCGGCAAGCTGCAAGACAATTTAACGCTGGCGTGCAAGCTGCCCGTGCAAGGTTTGCACCTGGACGCCATCAACGCCCGCGATGAAGTGGCGCAAGTCATCGCCCGATTGCCTGCCAGCAGCGTGCTGTCTCTGGGTGTGGTGAATGGCCGCAATATCTGGAAGACGGATTTGAACGACGTGCTGGCATGGCTGGAACCCCTGCATGCCAGCCTGCAATCGCGCCTGTGGATCGCCCCGTCGTGCTCCCTGCTGCACGTGCCCGTCGACCTGGCCAGCGAACAAAAGCTCGATGCTGATATCAAATCCTGGCTGGCCTTTGCCGGTCAAAAGCTCGATGAAGTGCGCACCATCGCCGGCGCCCTGAATAACGGCCGCGCCTCCGTGCAAGCGGCGCTGGACGCCAATCATGCGGCCATAGAAGCGCGCCGCCAGTCGAGCCGCGTGCATAATCCGGAAGTGAAAGCGGCCGTGGCCCGCATAGACGCAAGCCTGGGCCAGCGCACCGGCGGCTATGCCGAGCGTGCCGCCAAGCAAGCTGCGCTGCTGCAACTGCCCAAGTACCCGACGACGACCATCGGCTCTTTCCCGCAGACGGCGCAAATCCGCCAGGCGCGCAGCCAGTTCCGCAGTGGCCAGCTGGATGAAGCCAGCTATAAACAGCTGATGCAGGCGGAAATCGCCCATTGCGTGAAAGAACAGGAAGCCCTGGGCCTGGATGTGTTCGTGCACGGCGAAGCGGAACGCAATGACATGGTGGAATATTTCGGCGAGCAGCTCGACGGCTACGCCTTCAGCCAGTTCGGCTGGGTGCAATCGTACGGTTCGCGCTGCGTGAAACCACCCATTCTATTCGGCGACATCAGCCGCCCCCGTGCCATGACGGTCGAGTGGAGCACCTACGCCCAGTCGCTGACGGACAAGCCGATGAAAGGCATGCTGACGGGCCCCGTCACCATCCTCAACTGGTCTTTCGTGCGCGACGACCAGCCCCGCTCCGTGTCGTGCTACCAGCTGGCGCTGGCCATCCGCGCCGAAGTGCAGGACCTGGAACAGGCCGGCATCCGCGTGATCCAGATCGACGAAGCGGCGCTGCGCGAAGGCTTGCCATTGCGTAAATCCCAGTGGGCCGAATACCTGCGCTGGGCCGTGGAATCGTTCCGTATCACGGCCAATGGCGTGGCTGACGAAACGCAAATTCACACGCACATGTGCTATTCGGAATTCAACGACATCATCGCGCAGATCGCCGACATGGATGCGGACGTCATCACCATCGAAACCTCGCGCTCCGACATGGAATTGCTGGACGCCTTCGATGATTTTAACTATCCGAACGCAATCGGCCCTGGCGTCTACGACATCCACTCGCCCAACATTCCAAGTCAGGAACAGATGGTGAAACTCATGCGCAAGGCGGCCGAGCGCATTCCCGCGCAGCGCCTGTGGGTCAACCCCGATTGTGGCCTGAAGACGCGCGCCTGGAAAGAAGTGATTCCCGCGCTGGCGAACATGGTGGCGGCGGCGAAAACTTTGCGCGGCGATAACGTGGCCTGAGGCTGAGCGGGGGAGAGGGCAGATATAGGGAATAGCTATTTCTATCATCACAACATGCAATTGGATAATGATGCTGCAATGCGGCATCATTCACCTGTCTCCTCTACTTCCTCACAGGAATTAGATTCAGCCCGCTCCCGCAGCGGGCTTTTTTTGCTTCATCGCTTAAGATACCCTTGTTTTACCATACACATAAAAGGAGGGAAGTTGATGATTTCTTTGTTGCGCGCCGTGGGCATGCTTGCGCTGATGGCGCTCGGCGCCTGTTCGGCGGAAAAACACCCGTTCGACCGCCATCTGGCCCAGTTGCGTCCGGACACGGTCGCAGCGCTGCCCGATATGGGGTGGCCGGCCGGCACGCTGCTGTGTCCGATGGGTCTTTATCAGAGCGAGCTGAGCGACTCGGCGCCTCATGCAGATCGCGTTAACTTGTTCCTGAAGCAAAAGCAATTTCTCGGGGATGAAGGTCGTTGGTCGCTCATCGTCGTCAAGCCGCTGCCGCAGGGAGACGCCGGTATCGAGCAGCTGTTTTTCAAGCGTGCAGACTATGACGTGATCAATGATCCGCAACGCATCGCGCGCGATGTGCAGACGGTGCCAGCGGGGTTTGCGCCGCAGGATTGCGTAACCGTAGAGCAAGCCCGCGTGCTGGTGACGGGTGAACCAGGATCGCATCGAAAACTCATTATTTTCGGAACGATCTGACGAGATACTGATAAAAAATATTTCTATCATCGCAACATGCAATTGGATAGCTATGCTGCGATGCGGCATCATTTACCTGTCTCCTCTACCTCCTCACAGGAATTAGATTCAGCCCGCTCCCGCAGCGGGTTTTTTTTGTCTGTTTTTACCGGCCACAGCACATACGCGGCTACAGGTCGCCTCGACTTGCGTGTTCGCCTGTGTCGCGTTATACGCCATGCGCATGGTTCCAGGATTGTTTAACGTCATTCTTCCCCTCTCGCTGGACGGCGGATATGTGTGGCCTACGCGCCATTCCGATCAGCACACGCGCGGCGCCTCAACCGTCGGATGGCGGGCACAACGCTTTAATGCAGCTTGCCCACGGGGCCATGCTATCGATCTTAGCTGTCGAGGAAACGATCGCGCCGCGCCGGTGTCTTCCTGGTCGCGCAGTTGATGTTGGAAAAGCGCTGTTGCACGTTCGATGCTGGGGCCATGCGCTGATTGCCTCAGGCCGTAGCGCCACAGGGTGCGGAATTCGATGGATTAATCAGCGCGTCCATGGCGCTATAAGTCGCGATTAATTATGTAAGTATAGCCGGTAATATTTTTCCAATGTGACAATTGGTGAGGTTGGAGCGATAAAAACAGTATTAAAATAGATCTAACAAATAAAAAATTTCGAAATCCACAACCGTCTCCACGGAAATATTTTCCGTGGAGCGCAATATTTCCCAGTGATACTTTTTGTAACCTACCGTCTGGTATTTGTCGATTTCTAAAAATTTAAAATATTTCTCTCAATGGCGAGGTTGTTTGAGAATATTTTTTTGCTGAATTTTGCGCTGACCAAATCGAGTCACGTAAAATAAATGGAGGCCAGAACCATTTAAAAAACGGATTCGCAAAATTTTCTTTGTGAATAACAGTGAAACTTAAGGAGATTTATTATGCAAAAATTTATAGATGCAGTAAATAGCAATCCAAATTTGCAAAAAGAATTAAGCGAAGCAGTGCGCCATGCATCAATAGCAGTCGCAAAAAAACATGGTTTCGAACATACCGAATCGGATGTCAAGAAGTACACAAGTAATCAGCAGGTTGGGTGTGTAAGTACCGCGTGGACTGCGGTTTGTTCCGTTTAATATAGTGCAGGCCGCCGATGAGGGCGGCCTTTTAAATGGGCGCCAATTTTTATGAATGAGTTAAAAATAGTTAATGCAGATGCTAATGAGAAAAAATAACCCCTTCATAAAAATAGTGCGCAGCTTAATGATGCATCATGAGTTATTTTCTGATTTAAAATATTTGAAAAGATACCATAAAAATGGCATCGAGGATAATTTATTGTGGATGATTAAATTTGTATTGGATGAAGACTATAGTGATTTCATCAAGGGCCGATCAGTTATTGCCGCATTGTTTCCTGAGCTGAGCGAAACATTAAAAATAGGAAAATCAAGCATAGATGACTATGTTGAGGATTTCCAGGGGAATAATGGCGTGCAGCGATTGAAGGAGAAATACCCGCTTCTTTTTTCATTGGTGGGCGTTCAAATTACACAATGCAACAATTACCTGATTGAGATTGAAGAAAATTTTCGTGCTGACAGGAAAGAAATTGCGGAAATTCTCAAAGGATCAGGGGTAATCGGCGAGTTGAAAAGTATAAAAATAAATCTTGGCGATACCCACCAAAATGGAAAAAGTACGGCGATAATTCAGTTGAGTTGCGGAAGCAAGTTCGTATATAAACCCCGCTCCGGTGCCCTCGACATCGCATTCAATTCATTAGTAAATTCCATGAAAATGCCTTCGCCGAGTCTGGGCATGAAAACCTTTTCTATTGTGGACAAGAAAACGTATTCATGGGTGGAGTTTGTCGAAAATTTTCCATGTTCATCAGAAAAAGAATTGAGTAATTATTACTGGCGCTGCGGTTTCTTGACTGCAATTGCGTATGTGTTAATGGGCACGGATCTGCACTTTGAAAACATAGTAGCTTGTGGAGAATATCCAGTTCTGATCGATCTTGAATGTTTTTTTAACTTCACCGATAGCGATTATTATAGCGTCCTCAATACTGGATTGATTCCAGCTACGGAGCAATTTGGGGGGAGTGGTAGTCTGTACGATACTAGTGGCTTTGGTGCGGCGGGAACTATAATGTCAGGAATTGAGGTATGGACGTGGAATGACATAAATTCAGATTCGATATCTCTTGCGCGAAAAATGGGTTATTTTAAAGCAAAAAAAAATCTTCCTATAATGAATGGAAGAAAAATACCGCCAAAATACCATCTTGAGAAAATTATTGAAGGATTTTATGCGACATGCAATTGGTTTTTCGAGAATAAAAATCAGTTCATAAATGAGGACCATATTTTTAACGAATTCAAGAATAAAAATTTTAGAATAATACCAAGAACGACTCAAAATTATAAAACAATAATTGAAAATTCTTATGTTCCGGAAGCATTTTTTTCGATAGTGGCAAGAAAAAAAATTATTGATGCCTGTCTTGACGAGCGCACGATCATTTTTCTCGGTGCGGATTCCGAAAAGGCCGAAGTAGTTAAATTTGAGTCAGCAGCAATAGAGCGCATGGACACTCCGTACATTCTTGCAAATACATCAAGCTTGTACGTGAAAGAGGGTGACAGGATAATTTGCAGCAACCATTACCTGACATCCCCCTATGATTTTGTTTTGGATAGGATAAGGAAAATAGATAGGCATGATATTGATAAGCAGGCAAATTTAATAAAATCTGCTTACGGCATAAGGTATAAGAAGACCAAATTAAATAATTTTCTGAAGAAAACGGAAATCAGTCCCTTATTTTTTGAAGATGAAATTGACATCATCGCAAGCTCGATAAAAATCGCTGCAAAAAAAGACCACGATACATATTGTTGGAGTGGCTCCAGTTCGGAAATCAATGGGGGAACAGCACGCGACACCATTGGAACATCACTTTATTGTGGATCTTTAGGTGTTGCCTTGTTTTTATCTTCTGTTGCGAAATATAAAAATGAGTCTAAATATGATGAAATAATATATTCTGTTGTTGATAGAGAGATATCTTCAGTGCTTAGTGGCAGGAGTGGTGGCAACAAGGCCGATATTGATTTATCATATTCTGTCGGAATTTCCGGATTGATTTATTCAATAATGAATATTAATTTTTGTCAGTATAAAGATCAGGCACTGGAGTTATCTAATTTAATTACAGCTGATGCAATACTAAAGGATGCTAATCTGGATTACATGAGTGGTTGCGCCGGTTGCTTGATTGTCCTGTCAGATCTATATGGCCGCACAAAATCCCCTCAAGTACTGACGACAATGACTTTAATCGGCGAGCATCTTTTGTCGAGCAGGCAGCTCGATGTACGGTCCGGCTATTCTTCCTGGGTAACAGATAGTTTTCCAAGAGCGTTGACTGGATTTTCTCACGGTGCCTCAGGTATCGCGTATGCGCTATTGCGACTATACTCAATCACTTCTGATGAAAAATATCGGACAGCCTTCTACGAAGCGGTGGACTTTGAGAATTTTTATTTTGAGAAAAAATACAATAATTGGCGTGATTTACGGGATAACTTCTCGGTATCTCAAACTGCATGGTGTCATGGCGCACCTGGTATCGGATTAAGTCGCTTGTATTCTTATCAGATATTGAAGGATGCGCGACTATTGCAAGATGTAAGGTCTTCAATTTTGGCAGCCAAGAAATATTCGTCGAACAACAAAGATTTTTATTGCTGTGGCAATAGCGGCCGTTTGGATTTTTTAATCGAAGCATCCAGGGTACTGGGTGATAAAAAATTGTTTCAGTATGTAAAAAATAACATTAAAGAAATTATCATGAAAAAGAAGTCGGTCGGTCATTATCAAGTTGCTTCTATTTTTAATTTGACATTGGAGGATCCTTCGATTTTTCGGGGAACAAGTGGGATTGGATATCTTCTACTTCGCCTTTTGGATAAGAACTTGCGATGCATTATTCATTAATGGTATCAAAGCCGCAAAGAGTGCGTTTCCGGTCTTTATGAGACGATGCTTTGCCACTTTCGGTTAGCGGATACGTGATCGTAAAACGCCTACCCACCGGCGGCAGATCGACGAAAGCGCACAAGGTAAACGGCGTCGGCGCCATTGACCTATTTACGCCGGTGGCCGTATCGAATGGGCCGATCCTGACATTCCAGAAGCGAGTGAGGCTGACGTCACCGTCGCGTCATGGATGGCGCTGCAAGATATTAATAAATCATACTTCTATCATCACAACATGCAATTGGATAGCTATGCTGCGATGCGGCATGATTGCACCTGTCTCCTCTACTTCCTCACAGGATTTAGATTCAGCCCGCTCCCGCAGCGGGCTTTTTTATTGGTGCGCCAGGCATGGCGCGACGCGCGCGAGCGCGGCTCGACTGACTGTGGTGGTTAGTTGAGTGACTTGGAGGTGAAAGTCCTCTGCACACCCGGCAAGGGGAAGTGCTAGCTGAACGGCAAGGGTGTCCGTCGCAAGGCGGAATCTGAAGGAAGCCGCAGGCAAAATGTCACGCGTGCTCTCTGAGCGGGCAGGGCGCAAGCCTCTGATAAAGGAGGGCCTTGGTCAATGGACGAGACCGGAAGTCTTTGCCGTAACCGAGGTGCTTGCAGACCGACAGGCGACACGACGCACGAAACCAAGTTCGCTGGGGCAACCCAGTAGTCAGGAAACGCCGGATACGTGATCCGTACGTCCGGTGTTGTGGGAGGACGGCGGGGGCAACCCCGCCTCCTACCCGATCCCGCTTTTGTTGATCTATATCGCGCACGCTTGCTTGTCATCCAGGCATGGTGTTGCTTTTGTGCATGCTAAACTGGGCCTTCCCCAGACCAAGGTTCCTGATGCTTCAATTATTTCGCCACACGCTGGAGTCCACGCCCATCCTCGCCCTGTTTCTCGTCATCGGCGCCGGTTATGCGCTGGGGCGCATCAGCGTGTTCGGCTTTTCGCTGGGCGTGGGCGGCGTGCTGTTTGCGGGGCTGGCGCTGGGCGCGTTCGCTCCCGGCTCCGTGCCGCCGCCGATGGTTGGCTCCATCGGCTTGCTGCTGTTCTTGTATGGCATCGGCGTGCAGTACGGCGTGCAGTTTTTCGCCGGCTTGCGCGGCGCGGGGCAGAAACACAACCTGATCGCCTTTGCCGCCGTCATGGGCGGCCTGGCCGTATCGGTCTGGGGCGGGCAGTGGATCGATATTTCCCTGCGCATGGCCAGCGGCGTGTTTGCCGGCGCCATGACCAGCACGGCGGCCCTGCAGGCGGCGCTGGAAGCGTCGCACGGCAATGGCGATGCGGCCGTCGGCTATGCGGTGGCGTATCCGTTCGGCGTGGTCGGCCCCATGCTGGGCCTGTACCTGGCCGGGCGCATACTGAAACCCGTGCTGACGCCGCCGCCCGCGCCCATCGTCGTATCCGAAATTACCATCGACGAAGCGAAATTGGCGGGTGCGGCCCTGTCCGAACTGGCCGATGGTCCCCTGGCGGGCGTGCAAGTGATCGGCGTGCGCCAGGGTCACCAGAACCGCTTGCCCGATCCGGGCCTTGTGCTCGGCGTGGGCGACGCCTTGATGGTGTCGGGCACGGTGGCGGGCGTGGAAGCGGCGCGCACGGCGCTGGGCCACCTGGACCCGGGCCGGCTGATGAAGGACCGCAGCGCTTTCGACGGCACGGAAGTGTTTGTGTCAGACGCGGAAATCGTCGGCGTTCCCCTGGGCGAACTGAACCTGTCCAAGGACTTTCCCCTGCAGATCGCGTTCATACGCCGCGGCGACGCCATGATCTTGCCCCATCCCTTCCTGACCCTGGAATTCGGCGACCGCGTGATGGCCATTGCGCCGGCGAAACATGCTGTCGAGGTGCGCAAGCTGTTCGGCAATTCCATCACGGCCACGGCCGAGTTCAGTTATGTCTCGCTGGGCATGGGCATGGTGCTCGGTGTGCTGTTGGGCCTGGTGCCTATCCCCTTGCCGTGGATAGGTTCGTTCAGCCTGGGCCTGGCGGGCGGGCCACTGGTGATGGCGCTGATCCTGGGGCGCCTGGGCAGAGTCGGCAAGATCAGCTGGCGCTTGCCCCTGTCGGCCAACCTGGTCATGCGCAACTATGGCTTGACGATTTTCCTCGCCTCTGTCGGCATGGCGTCCGGCTTGCCCTTCGTGCAGCAAGTGGGCGCCGATGGTTTGCCCATGCTGGCGCTGGGTGCCGTGACGGTGCTGGTGGTGGTGGCATTGGTGGTGATCCTGGGCAAGGTCTTCCTGCGCCTGCCGTTTCCTGAACTGCTAGGTATTGCGGCCGGCGCCACGGGCAACCCGGCCGTGCTGGTGTTCGCCAACCGCCTGGCCAAGTCGGACCGGCCCAACCTCGGCTACGCCATGATTTTCCCCAGCATGACCATCGTCAAGATTGTGGCCGTGCAGGTGCTGTTGCATTTGTATGGGTGATTTTGGCAAGGAGCATTCATAGAGTTAGATCGACCTCATGAGAAAAGCACGTGATTTTGCGGCTAGACCCGTTGCTGAGCAAAAGTGGATTTTGAAAAACACTTGGTGTGATTTTTGCGGTCAAGCCGACCTAGGGATGACGTCTCCCTTTGAGTACGAGGAAAATATGAAGGTCTTCCTCGAGGGACTCTGCATTAGTTGTGGAGGGACAGTCATTAATGAGGTCATCGAACGCGAGGAAGACGCCTAGTAGGGAGTATCGCCGATAGTTGGCTCAACGTCTGCAAATGGGCGAAAGCTGCCTACGACGGCAGCCAGCCAATTCCGGCCACTTTCAAGCAACTTCAGCCACTACCCCTTGCGGCGCCAGTCATTGAAAAGGCCTGGCGCCGCTCATATTCTGTTGTACAATCCTTGAGAACGGTCGTGCTTTTTTGTGCGCTGAGCTTCCTTGCGTGCAGTCATCACGGCAACTTATAAGAACAAGGAGACAGACATGGACTTGCATTACACGGCCGAGGAGAGCGCCTTCCGCGACACGGTGCGCGCCTTCCTCGACACGCATTTGCCGGCGGACTTGCAGCGCAAGGTGCGCCAGCATTTGCGCCTGAACCGCGACGATTACGTGCGCTGGCATAAGATAGTCGCGCAGCAAGGCTGGGCCGCGCCGGCCTGGCCCGTCGAATATGGCGGCACGGGCTGGACGGCCGTGCAGCGCCATATCTGGGAAGACGAGTGCGCGCGCGCCGCCACGCCACCGATTTTGCCTTTCGGCGTCAACATGGTGGCGCCCGTCATCATGGCTTTCGCCAACGCCGAACAAAAAGCATACTACTTGCCGCGCATTTTGAACTGCGACGACTGGTGGTGCCAGGGCTATTCGGAGCCGGGCGCCGGTTCCGACTTGGCTTCCCTGAAAACCACGGCCCAGCGCGATGGCGACCATTACATCGTGAATGGCCAGAAAACCTGGACCACGCTGGGCCAGCACGCGGACATGATCTTTTGCCTGGTGCGCACGGACAGCACGGTGCGCAAGCAGGAAGGCATCAGTTTCTTGCTGATCGACATGAAAACGCCGGGCATCACCGTGCGCCCCATCATCATGCTCGATGAAGAACATGAAGTAAACGAAGTCTTCTTCGATAGCGTGCGCGTGCCCGTCAGCAATCTGGTGGGCCAGGAAAACAAGGGCTGGACCTATGCCAAGTATCTGCTGGGGCATGAGCGCACGGGCATTGCCGCCGTGGGCCGCTCGAAGCGTGAATTGACGTTCCTCAAGCAGCTGGCCATGCAGCAAACCAAGCGCGGCGCGCCGCTGCTGCACGATCCCGCCTTTGCCGCCAAGGTTGCCCACCTGGAAATCGAATTGATGGCGCTGGAAATGACGGTCTTGCGCGTCATCAGTGAAGAAGGCAAGGGGCCGGGCCCGCAGGCATCGATGCTGAAAGTGCGCGGTTCGGAATTGCAGCAGCAGCTGACGGAACTGATGGTCGAAGCCCTCGGCCCGCAAGCCTTGCCCTTCGATCCTGACTTCCTTGACGGCAGCGCGCCGCACAGCAGTGGCGGCGACGACCTGGCCGCGCCGCTGGCCGCGTATTACTTCAATTACCGCAAGACATCGATCTATGGCGGCTCGAATGAAATCCAGAAAAACATCATCACGCAGATGATCCTGGGCCTGTAAGCCAGAAGGAGACGACATGGACTTCCATTTTAATCAGGAACAGCAGCAATTTGCCGATGCGCTCAAGCGCTGGGTCGACAAGGATTACCCGTTTGAAACGCGCAAGCAGATCGTTCACTCAGCCACGGGCGTCTCAAGCGCCGCCTGGGCCACCCTGGCCGAGCTGGGCATGACGGCCTTGCCGCTGCCGGCCAGCGCGGGCGGTTTCGATGGCACGGCCGTCGACATGCTGCTGGTGATGCAGGAACTGGGGCGTGGCCTGGTGGTCGAACCGTATCTGGCCACCGTGCTGGGCGCGCGCTTCCTCACCCTGGCGGGCGGCCACGATGGGGTGCTGGAACAGGTCGCCGGCGGTAGCCTGAAGCTCGCGTGCGCGCTGGGCGAACGGCAGTCGCGCCACGATATGCACGATATTGCCACCACGGCCATCGCCAGTGGCGACGGTTTCGTGCTCGATGGCGAGAAAACCGTCGTCATCCACGGCGCCCAGGCGGGCGCGCTGATCGTCTCGGCGCGCAGCGGCGGTGGCCAGATGGAGACGGATGGCATCTCGCTGTTCCTCGTGCCCGTTGACGCGCCCGGCGTTTGCGTGCGCGACTACCGCACCATCGACGGCCAGCGCGCCGCCAGCGTGACCCTGGTGCAAGTGGTGCTGGGGCATGACGCGCTGGTGGGCCATGTGGGGCAGGGCTGGCCCGTGATCGATGCCGCGCTCGACTATGGCGCAGCGCTGCTGTGCGCGGAAGCCGTGGGCGCCATGGACGCCCTCTTTGCCGCCACCCTCGATTACCTGAAGACGCGCCAGCAGTTCGGCGCGCCGATCGGCAAGTTCCAGGCCTTGCAGCACCGCATGGCCGACATGTTCATTCACCTGGAGCAAGCGCGCTCGATGGCCATGCTGGCCGCCGCCAAGGTCGATAGCGACGACGTGGCGGAGCGCCGCCGCACGGTCTCGGCCGCCAAGGCGCGCGTGGGGCTGGCCGCCACCTTTGTCGGCCAGCAAGCCGTGCAATTGCATGGCGGCATGGGCGTCACCGATGAGTTGCCCGCCGCCCACCATTTCAAGCGCCTCTCCATGATCGCCCTGACCCTGGGCGACGTGGAGCACCATATCGAGCGCTTTATCGCCCAGCCGGGCTTTTTGCCGACGGAGACCGCATGACCGCATTGACCGGAATCAAACCCAAGCACTGGTATTTCGAAGACTTTACGCAGGGACTGGAAATCGAGCTGGGCCAGCGCCACGTGACGGAAGCGGAAATCATCGCCTTCGCCACGGATTTCGACCCGCAACCGTTTCACGTCGACCATGCGGCCGCAGAAAAAACTATCTTCAAGGGCGTCATCGCCAGCGGCTGGCATACCTGCGGCATGATGATGCGCCTGGTGGTGGATAATCTGCTCAAGCATTCGTCCAGCATGGGCTCGCCCGGCCTGGACAGTATCCGCTGGCTCCAACCCGTGCGCGCGGGCGATACCCTGCAGCTGACTTACCAGGTCAAGGAAGTGCGTCCATCCACATCGAAACCGGACCGTGGCATCGTCATTTCCGTGTGGAGCGTGCGCAACCAGCATGGCGACGTGGTGACGACGGTGGAAGGCATGGGCATGTTCGGCCGTCGTCCGGTGGAGCCTGTGGAGCAGAGTCATGCGTGATATCGCCGGCATCACCGGTTTTCAAGCGCTGGCGGGTCAGCACGTGGCCGTTTCCGACTGGCTCACCATTACCCAGCAGCGCATCGACACCTTTGCCGACGCCACCGACGACCATCAGTGGATCCATGTGGACGCCGAACGCTGCGCGCGCGAGTCGCCCTACGGCTGCACCGTGGCGCATGGTTTCCTGACTCTGTCCCTGCTGCCGGCCATGCTGCAGGGGGCGCTGCACATGGCCGGCATCCGCATGGCCATCAACTATGGCCTGAATAAAGTGCGCTTTCCCGCCCCTGTACCCGTCGGCAGCCGATTGCGCGCGCGGCTCGACATCCTCTCCGTCGAGGACGTGCCGGAAGGGGCGCAAGTGAACTGGGCCGTCACCATGGAGCGCGAAGGCGACAGCAAACCCGTGTGCGTGGCGGAGTTCCTGATGCGCTGCTATCCCTGATCACGTCCCCTCCGACGCGCAATACCTGTCCCGTCCCGTTTGCTTGGCGCGATACAGCAGGGCGTCGGCTGCGCGGATCAGGGCGCTGGGGTCCATGCCTTCGGTCGGCATGACGCTGGCCATGCCCAGGCTGACGGTGACGTGCGGGCCGACGCTGGACTTGGCGTGCGCGATGTGCAGGGCGCGCACTTCGTCGAGGATGCGCTGGGCCACCACTTCGGCGCCGTCACGTGTTTCCTGCGGCAACAGGATGATGAATTCCTCGCCGCCGTAGCGCGCCAGCAGGTCGGGCGGGCGCACGGCGCAGCGGCGCAGGGCGGCGCTTACCTGCTGCAGGCACAGGTCGCCGGCCTGGTGGCCATACGTATCGTTGTAATCCTTGAAGTGGTCGATATCGGCCATGATGATGGACATCGGCACGCCGTCGCGCGCGCAGCGCCGCCATTCGCTGTCCATCGTGTCATTGAAGCTGCGCCGGTTGGCCACGCCGGTCAGCGAGTCCGTCAGCGACAGCTCGCGCATGGCGTCGGCTTGCCGCTTGATGGTCAGCTGGCTGCGCACGCGGGCGCGCACGACGGCCGCGTTGAACGGTTTCGTGATGAAATCGACGGCGCCCGCTTCCAGCGCCCGCGTTTCGTCTTCGGGTTGGTTCAGGGCCGTGACGAAGATGACGGGGATGGCGCAAAGGATGGCCGATTCGCGCAGCGCACTGCACACGGCATAGCCATCCATGCCGGGCATGACGGCGTCGAGCAGGATCAGGTCCGGTAGTTGATTTTGCGCAATTTCCAGCGCCTTGTCACCGCTCAGGGCGAACAGCACTTCGTGTTCCTCGCGCAGCAGCTGGTGCAGGATCTGGATGTTTTCCATGGCGTCATCGACGATGAGGATGCGCCCGTTCATGGCAAGGTTGGTCCAGCTCACTTGTTTTCCTCTCGTTTCAGCTGATCGAGCACGAGTTTTTCCGCCTCGGCAAAATTCAGCGTTTCTATCGCATGTGCCATCGCCAGTGCCGCTTCCCGGTCTGACTGTTGCAGGGCGGGGTGCAGGGCGTGGAAGTGCGCCAGCGCTTTCAGGTTGTTGTTGCGTATCAAGACGAGCAGCTCGGCGAGGCCGGCGCGCAGGTCGACCGGCCCGCTGCCGGGTGCGGCCGCCGCCGGCTGGCTGCGCCGCAGGGGCGAGGGCAGGGTGCGCGCCGCGTCGATGACTTCGGCCATCGCGTGTTCCAGACGGCCCAGCAAGGCGGGCGTGGCGTGCGATTGCCCCGTTTTCAGCGTTTTTTCCGTCTCGGCGGCCAGGCTGGCGATATGCGTGGCGCCCAGGTTGGCCGCCACGCCGCACACGCGATGCAGCAGTTGCGCCGCCTGCTGCGCCTGGCCGTCGGCCAGCAGGCGCCGCGTTTCTTCGACGGCGTCGCCTTGCGAATTCTCAAAGCGCTTGAGCAGGGCCAGGAAGGCGCCGTAGTCGCCGCCGAATCGGTGCAGGGCGGCCGCCAGGTCGATGCCGGGCACCGTCGCTGGCAAGTCCAGCGTCTGCGTGACGCCATTGCCTGCCTGGACGGCGCCATCGCCGCCACCCGGGCGCGCGCGCACCAGCCGGGTCAGGGTCTGGATCATTTCGTCGACATCGATGGGCTTGGCCACATGCGCGTTCATGCCGCTGGCGATGGCGCGCAGGCGGTCTTCGTCCATGGCATTGGCCGTCATGGCGATGATGGGCAAGTCCGGCAAACCCAGGGCGCGGATGGCCAGGGTGGCGTCATAGCCGTTCATGACGGGCATCTGCAAATCCATCAGCACCACGTCCCAGGCGTCCGGCGTGCTGGTGAGCAAGTCGACGGCCAGTTTGCCGTTGGCGGCCACGGCCACGCGCGCGCCTGAGTGCAGCAAGATGTACTGCGCCACTTCCTGGTTGATTTCATTGTCTTCCACCAGCAGCACGCGCATGCCTGTGAGCAAGCCCGACAAGGGCGTGGACACGGGCAGCGCGGAAGGGCTGCTGCGGCCTTCGCGCACGGCCGTCACGGCCGCCAGCAGGCGCGCCGGGGTGGCCGGTTTCGAGACGATGCCGGCCAGCATCAGGCTGTCGGCCAGGCGTTCGAGGTTTTCGCTATCCTGGTCGGCCACCAGCATGATCACGGGCGGCAGCGCCAGAAGTGCATCGGCGCGCGCCTCGGTGAGCATGGAAATGCCATCCATGCCGGGCATGGCCGCGTCGAGCAGTATCAGGTCAGCCGGCGGCAAGCCGTCCAGGCCCCTGGCGTGGCGGCGCAGCAGGGCCAGGCCGGCCGCGCCGCTGTCGGCGCTGCGGCTGTGCCAGCCCTGCGCCGCGCACCAGTCTTCCAGCATGGCGCGCACGCTGGCGTTGTCGTCGATGATCAGCAGCGACAGATCCCTGGGCACGCCCTTGGCGGGCAGCTCGGGCGGCGCCACCTTGTCGAAGCGGCAGCGGAAGCGGAAGTCGGAACCCTGACCCAGCGTGCTTGTCACGCTGAGGGTGCCGCCCATCAATTCCACCATGCGCCGGCAGATGGCCAGCCCCAGTCCCGTGCCGCCATATTTGCGGCTGGTGCTGGTGTCGCCCTGGGAAAAGGCGTCGAAGATGCGTACCTGCTCGGCCGCGCCGATGCCGATGCCCGTGTCGCGCACGGAAAACTCCAGGGTCACGCCGGCCGCATCCTCGGCCACCTTGCCAATGGATAGCACCACTTCGCCTTGCTTGGTGAACTTGACGGCGTTGCCCACCAGATTGATGAGGACCTGTTCCACGCGCAGGGCATCGCCGATCAGTTCATCCGGCACGCCGGGGGCGAGCACGAACACGGGCTCCACGCCGCGCGCCCAGGCGCTGCTGGCCAGCAACACGCCGACGCTGTCGAGCATGCGTTCGAGCTGGAAGCGGCGCTGTTCCAACACCATCTGGCCGGCCTCGATCTTGGAAAAATCGAGCACGTCATTGACGATATTGAGCAGCGACTGCGTGGCCATCTGGATCTTGCCCACATAGCTGCGCTCGCGCCGTTCCAGCGGCGACTCTTCCAGCAGGCGCGCCAGGCCGATGATGGCGTTCATTGGCGTGCGGATTTCATGGCTCATGTTGGCGACGAATTCGCTCTTCGCGTTGCTGGCCGCCTCGGCCTTGTCGCGTGCGCGCACCATCTGCTCGTTGAGTTCATGCAGGCGCAATTGCGTGCGCTTGAGCTCGGAGACGTCCGAGGCCAGCACGAAGAAGCCGCGCACGCCGCCGCTGTCGTCGATGTCGGGGATGTAGTTGGTCCAGGTATGGCACACCTGGCCGCCGGGATCGAGCAGGTCGCGCTCGAAGCTTTGCGGCCGGCCCGCCAGTACGCCCTCCACGTGGGGTGCATATACGTCGAGCAGTTCCTGTCCCAGCAATTCGCGCATATGGATGCCGACCAGCTCCGCGCTGCTGCGGCCAAACCATTCGTTATAGAATTTATTTGCAAATAGGCAACGCAAATCGGCGCCCCAGTACGACACCATGCCGGGCAGGTTGTCGGTGACGGTGCGGATGAAGTGTTCGTTCTGTTCCAGGCGCCGGGTGGTGGCGTGCAGCACCTCGGTGGCGCGCTTGCGTTCGGTGATGTCGATCGAGACCCCCAGCACATGGCTGGCGCGCCCCGCATCGTCGCGCAAGACCACCTTGCGCGTGGTGAAGTGGCGCGTGGTGCCGTCGGCCGTATTGATCGCTTCCTGTTCGATTTCCACCATCTGCCCCGTCGCCAGCAGCTTGCGGTCGGCGCTGATGAAGGCGGCCGCCTGCTGCGGCGGGAAGAAGTCGTGGTCGGTCTTGCCCAGTAATTGCTCGCGCGAGCGTCCCAGGGTCAGTTCCGCGTGGCGGTTGACCATTTCAAAGCGCAGCTTGTCGGCGCGCTTGACGAAGACCATGGCCGGGATGTTTTCGATGATGCTGCCAAACAAGTGTTTCGAGCGGCGAAATTCTGCTTCGCTGCGCTTGCGTTCTGTAATGTCCAGCCACAGGCCCGACACGCCCAGCAACTGCTGTTCCGGGCCGAAAATCGGGTGATACGAGACGATCCAGTGACTCAGCTGCTCGCGCTGCTGGCCGCTATAGCCTTGCAATTCGATGTCGACGATGGGCTGTCCCGTCCCGAGTACCTGGCGCACGCAGCGCTCCACTTCCGCGCGCACGGCCTCGTCGAACAGCATGGCGCCCACGGGACGGCCCAGGTGCTGCGCCACGCTGGCCCCGTTGATGGTGGCCAGGTAATGGTTGATCATGACGATGCGCAAGTCCAGATCCACGAACAG
Source organism: Janthinobacterium leeuwenhoeki (assembly GCF_051380795.1). Classification (NCBI taxonomy): domain Bacteria; kingdom Pseudomonadati; phylum Pseudomonadota; class Betaproteobacteria; order Burkholderiales; family Oxalobacteraceae; genus Janthinobacterium; species Janthinobacterium leeuwenhoeki. The sequence continues at coordinate 133,994 of NZ_JBNYXT010000002.1, read as the reverse complement.
CATGCCGATCGGCGCCGTCGCATACACGGTTTCGAGCAGGCGCGTGGATTTTTCTAGGGCCAGCGTGCGTTCGGCCACCAGGCTTTCGAGCTGCGTGCGGTGGCGCCGCAAGTCGCGTTCCAGCGCGCCGAAGGCGGCGGCCATGTCGGCCGATTCGCGGTCCGCATGCCTGTTCGAAGGCAGCGTTTTGCCCTGCGCCAGTGCGTGGATCTGTTGCGTCAGATCCTGCAGGGTGCGGGCCAGGCGGCCGCCCACGCGCCAGGCCAGGGCAAAGCCGGTGGCCAGCAGCAGTGCCAGGATGATGGATCCCGTGACGACGGAACGCAGCAGTGCTTCTGCCACCGTGCTGGTGCGCATGGTCACGGTCACCGTCCAGGAGGCGTCCGGAGCGCGGCGAAAGCCCGTATACACGTCGATGCCTTCCAGCGTGGCATGGCGCAGCACGCCTTCGCGCGCCTGGCGTATCTGTTCCAGCAGGGGCGCCACGCTGCGCTGGCCCACATAGCGCTGCGGCGCCAGGGTGCGCGCCACGTTGATGCCGTCGGCATTGATGATGGCCGCGCCCAGGTAGGCTGGCAGGTGCAGTTCGCGCAGCAGCGAGGGCAGGTAGTCGTCCGGGTACAGCACCGTCAGCACGTGCACGGCACCCTTGTCAGGCGGCAAGGGCAGGTTCAGGGCCAGCCGCGGCACCTCGTCCGGCGCCATGAGCAGGCTGGTCAGGCGCGCCTTGCCATAGTCGCGCGTGCGCTGCATGCTGGCGGCCCATTTTTGCGGCAGGGGAGGCGGCGCCTGGCTGACTGGCAGGGTCGTATTGATCAGCTGGCGGCCCTTGGCGTCGGAGACGATGAAACCACTGAAGGCCGGGCCCGGCGGCAGCAGGCTGTCGGCCAGAGCGCGCAGGGCAGCGATGTCGTCCGTTTGCAGGGCAGGCGAGGCCGCCAGGATGCGCGCGGCCATCTGGGCGCCGCTCAGGTCGCGTTCGACAGCGGCGGCGACGGCCCGCGCCGCCTGCGCTGTTTCGCTGACGACATGCTCGCGTTCGCGCGTGTAGCTTTGCGCCACGAGCAAGAGAAATACGAGCGCCGTCGGAATGACCCATGCGAGCACCAGCCATGAAATTCTTGAGCGTATCGAAGGCAAATCTTGCACCCGGAAAGCTCCCAGAATGGATGAGTCGACAGGCAGGCTCACGCTGGCGCTGGCTGACCTTGAATGAAAAGATGCTAGACGAAATTGATTGTTCTGACAAGTATAAGTAACCCCCAATAAATTATGGTGATTTCTGACTTCCATAACCGGCGCTGTGCGGTGTTGCCCGCAGCTAGCAGTGCTCGCACTGCGTCACTGCAGGCGCCTTGCACAGCATCCGGTTCTGTTCGTCATAAATTCACAATAATTTCCCGAGGATTACTTAGTTTCCGGCATGGAAAAAAGGTTGCGCAAGGCATACAGGAGAGGGGTGACACCCATCCCGCCGTGGCGGCGGGATGGCAAGGCCGCTTACGGCACCAGGGTCAGTACGTCGACATCGATTTCAGGGCTTTCCATGAAGTCCTTTTCCACTTCGCCACGGATTTCCACCCGGGTTTTCGCGTCGATCTTGCGGTTCATGAAGACCTTGTCGTCGATGTCCACGCGGATTTCCGCCGTGCCATCGGAGAACGTGTATTTCTCGTTGCCTACTTTGCGCAGCAAATGGCCGCGCAGCACGACGGCTTGGTCGTCGACGGGATTTTTCAGGATGGCGGCCACATTGGCGGGCGCGGCAGGGCCGGTCGTCGGGCCCACGTACTGGGCTTGCGCGCTACCGGCCAGCAAGGCGCAGGCGGCCAGGGAGAGGATGAGTTTGCGGTGCAGTGACATGCTATTCCTTTGATAGTGACGGGAGGCTCAGAAAAACACGGCGGTGCGTGGAATGATAGCACCGGCATTCCCATAGGGCATGTTCGCCCGAACGCTGCCCGTGCCGGCCACGCCATCGTCGAGTTTGCTGTCGATCTGCTCCGCGTAACTCTCGGGCAAGTTGTCGAAACGGATGCCGTTGCCGGCGCGGCCACCCACTTCGTCGTTGTACAGGTAGACGGCGCCGCCCTGGGCGCTGGTCATGAATTGCGAGGTGCCGTTGAACGCGCCGGTAATGAAGCCGCCCAGCGCCAGGTGTTGCGGCGCCAGCGTGAATTCGCGCGGCTGGCCGTCGCCGATCTGGCCGTCGCCATTGCCGTTGCCGGCCGAATTGGGCACGTGGGTGGTGCCCTGAATATCGTCGCCGGGCAGGGCGCGGAATTTGTCCTGGTAGGCATTGACGGCGGCCGTCAGCGCATTCGATTGCTGGATGATGTTTTTCACCTTGGCGCTATCGATCAAGCCTTGTCCTTTCAACACGCCGCCGAGCAGCAAGCCGATGATGACCAGGACGATGGCGATTTCTACAAGCGTAAAGCCGTGCTGGCGGCGTGGGAGCATGGGATTTCCTTGAAAAAAAGTGCGACAACTTGAGAGAGCAGTTTACTGCAATTGATGCCGGATGCGCAGGGTCTTTCGAACGGCGGCTCATGGCGCCGCCTTTGCTTTCTTCCTGGCAAGTTCGTCGAGCCGGCGCGCCAGGAAAGCCAGTTCCTGCGGGTCGCTGATGTGTCCGCTGGCGATCAGGCCGCCGATCACCAGGCGGGCGCTGTCGAGCTGGTCCATGTCTTCCAGGATGAACGCTTCCATCTCGCGCGCCCATGGCGGCACCTGCTGCCCCGTCGCCAGGCGGCGCAGGGCGCGCGCGTAGCCGAGCGCCAGCGGCAGGTCGTGTAACTGGTGCTTCGCCACCAGCACGGCCTGCGCCATGGCGGGCCAGCGGCGCTGCGGGTCGGCCGCGAAGCTGGCGGCGACAAAATTGAGCATGCGCCGCGCGCGTTGCGGGTCGGCCACGCCAGCGTAGATTTCGCTGGAGGCCATCAGCGCGTAGTTGCTGCGTGGATCGAGCGTTTGCGCCGTCTCCAGCCAGCCCGCCAGGCGGTCGTAGTCGAGTGCGCGCCAGGGCAGGCTGACGCCGGGCTGGTCCTCGAACGATTGCAGGTACAGCAGCATGGCCTTAGCCATGGCCAGCGGCTCGCCCAGGCTGGCCAGACGCGCCATGCTCGCCGGCGGCGCGGCAGGCAGCGGACGCGCCTGTGGCGGTGCGTGCTGCTGCGCCAGGCGCCAGCCCAGCTGCAGCAGCAGGCAGGCGGCCAGCAGCCAGCACAGGGGGCGCGGCACGCTGCTCCAGGGGCGCTGGGCGGTGGCCATCAGATGTTCCTGCGGTAAAAGTCGCACAGCGCGCAGCTGGCCAGCAAGCCGACATAGATGGTCGTTTGCGCCGCCACACTCACCAAGGCTTGCCAGTCGCCGGTGGCGTACAGCAGCCATTCCGTGCGCGTAAAGGCGTCGAGGCGGGGCAGCAGCAGGGCCAGCGCGTCGATGGCGCCCGCCATCGCCTGTTGCGGCCAGGAATCGCCCGCCTGCGGGCCGTGCGCCAGCAGTTGCAGGCTGCCCAGCATGCGCGCCAGCAGATAAAAGCCGGCCGTGGCGGCCAGCGCCGGCAGCGCCTGTTGCAGGCTGGCCGCGCACAGCAGGCTGAAGGCGGCGACGATCCACAATTCACCTAGCAGCGACAGCGCCCACAGCGCGCTTTGCCCGGGTGCGGCGAACAGCGCCATCAACAGGCCGAACAGCAAGGCGGGCACGGCCGCCAGCAGCCCATAGCCCAGCAGCTTGCCCAGCAGGTAGGCGGCGCGCGGCATGGGGAGCGCGAGCAGCAATTCCAGGCCCCGGTCGGCCGCTTCGCGCGCCATGCCGGTGATGATAAAGGTGGCCAGCAGGAAGACGCTGGCCAGGCGCAGAGTGGCCGCCAGCAGCGCCGCCTGCACGGCGCCGCTTTCCGTCAGCGCCAGTTGCTGCAGGAAGCCGGCCAGGGCGGTGGCGCCACAGGCGGCCAATACGAACAGCCACAGCAGGCGGCTGCGCCGCGCTTCGAGCAGCGTGTAGCGGGCGATGGTGAGGGCGGGAAAGAACGTTGGCATCAGCGGGGCAGCCTTTGCGCCGTCACCATGCGGTTGAACAGGATGTTCGGCGACAGCCAGACGACGAGGTCGTCGAACTCGCCACCGGGCTGCTGCGGGCCGCTGGCGGCGCGGCTGATGAAGGTGGTGGCGTTCGATGCATTGTTGCGCTCGTCGACATTGTTGCCGAAAGGTGCAGCCTGGCGCTGGCCCTGCAGACTCGTGGCGCCGAAAGCGTTCTTGCCGTGCGACATGATCATGGCGGGGATGTCGTTCAAGGCTGTCGCTTGCAGCAATGCACCGCCATGGCGCGTGACGATGCTGATATCGCGCGGCGTGCCCAGGTTGAACTGCTGGCCGCTGTCGCTGAAGGCCGGCGTCACGCTGTAGCGCAACAGATGGTTCCAGCTGTCGCCCGGAAGCAGCCCCAGTGTGGCCCACGGCAGAAAGCCGGCGCGTTTTTCGCCCGTGCAGCGCGTGCCGCGCCGGTCTTCCAGGCCGCTCATGGCGGAGACGGCGGGACACGGCAGGTAGCCGTAGCGCAGCGCGTAGCCCGTCAGCGCTTCCTTCGCTTCATTCAGCGCCTGTTGCGTGTCGGTCACCTTGCGCTGTTCCAGTTGCACCGTCAAGGGCGTCACCAGGCCGCCTATCATCAGGCCGACGATGACGAGCACGATGGCGATCTCGATCAGGGAAAAGCCGCTTTGGTGGCGCCGGGAGGCGTAAATCTTGCTCATGGCAGGTTGCGCGCGGCGCGCATGCGTTGGTATAGGGTGGGCAAGGTAATCCAGGTCAGCATGTCGTCAAAGGCGCCGCCCGGCAGCGCGGCATTGCCGCTGGCGGGGCGGGCAATGAAACGGCGGCTGGCGCTGTCGTTGGCGGCCTCGTCGATATTGCCGCGTGCCGTATTGATCTGCGTCACGCCGCTGGCAGCCGTGCCATGCTGATCCTTGCCTTGTGAGAACAGCACGACAGGCAGGCACTGGGCGCTGACGTCGCACTGGTCCTGTCCCGCCACATAAGTGAAATCGCCGCGCGCGTCGCGCTCGAGCACGACTCTGTTGGCGACGGCGGAAAACGAGACGATGGGGGCGCGCGCCATTTCCGGCGTGACGCTGTAGCGCAGCAGCTTGCCCCAGGCATCCACGCCGTCCACGCCCAAGGCGACCCACGGCAAAAAGCCGCTGCATGCGGCATCGTCGGCGCAGTCGGCCGCCCGTTCGCGCCCGTCGAGGGCGGAGGCGGCCGGACGGGGCAGGCGGCCATTGGTCGCCGCAAAGCCCAGCAAGGCTTCGCGCGCCTGCGCCAGGGTGGCCAGGGTACGCTGCTGGCGTTCGGCCTCGCCCGACCGGCGGCCGAAGGCGCTGATCAGGAGGCTGGCTGTGCCCAGGCCTAGCACGGCCACCAGCAGCAACAGGGCGGCGCCGCGCTGGCGACGCGGTTTGCGATGAGTTTGCCGTGGCGTCATGGCGGCGTCTCCTGCACTTCGCTGACCGTGCCGCTGGCCGGGTCGTAGCGCTGGCCGGGTTTGAGCAGCACCATCTGGCCGTTCGACAGGCGCAGGGTCAATGTGCCGGACTTGCCACTGGCAAGGCGGTTGTGCGGCTCGTTCTGCGCTTCCTGGTTCAGCCAGACGGTGGAGCGCCCGCTGCTGCGCAGCACCACGCCATTCAATTCCAGGGGCGGGGCGGGCGGCGGTGGCGGTGGCGGAGGCGGCGCAGCCAGGGCGGGATCGGACGGTGGCGTCCCGTAGCGCTGTGCGTCGAGCTGGGCACGTTGCTCGGGCGACAGGAACAATCGCCCCAGCTGCGGTGACTGGGCGCGGGCCGTCAGCGCGGCGCCGGCCAGCAGCGCACACAGGATGAGGGCGCACGGGACGCGGATGTGCCTCATGGCCGCCCCGGCACGGGCACGCTGTTGACGGTGAGCCACAGCAGCTCGCATTCGGCGCCCAGGACGGGCGCCATGGCGCCCGTGGCGATTGCCTTGCCGTTGCCAGTCCCGGCTGCTGCATGGCGCTTGAGCGTGCAATCCTGCACGGCGAAATAGCCGGCCTGGCGCAAATCGTCAAACAGGTTCAGCAAGTCCATCTCGTGCAGCAAATCCATCTGCAGGCGCATGCGGCTGCCGCGCAAATGATATTGCCCCATCACCATGGGCAACGGCACCTGCAGCACTTGCTGGGCACTGATGTCATAGCTGATCGGCAGCAATTTGCGCTGTTCCTGGCTGTGGCGGATGGCGTCGATCCAGGCCAGGCGGTTTTCCTCGCCGATCAGGCCGCGCTGGCGCAGGGCCAGGAATTGCGGTTCGTAGGCACGGATTTCCTGCTTTTCCGTTTCCGCGTGGTTGAACAGGGTAGCGGCCGCGGCGCGCGTGTGCTGGGCCAGGTACAGCCGTTGCGCTTCGCGCATGCGGTAGGCCGCGCTCAGGCTGAGCAGCACCACGCTGGCCAGCAGGGTCAGGGCAAAGCACAGCAGGGCGCCGCGCACCAGGTGCAGTTCGCCCAGCCAGGCGGGCAGGGTGTGCGTGCGTGTGGCAGCGCGCTGCATGCCGGGCAGGGGGGGCTGCTTGACGGGGCCGCTCATGGCTGCCACTCCAGCAAGAGGGTAAAGCGGGCCTGGCTGTCCGGCGCCGGCGCGGCGCTCTTGCCGGACAGGGCCACGCTGGGACGCAAGTCCAGCGGCGTTTCCTCGATCGTCACCTGCATGCCCGGCTGGCGTGCCAGGGTTTGCGCGAAGGCCATGATGGCAGCCAGTGCGGCGCGGTAATCATTGTTCGGCATGGCCACGTCCGCTTCCAGGCGCAGCGCCTGCGGCGGCGCGACAGGGATGCCGGCCAGGGCGCTGCGGGGCGGCGTATTCGCATCCTGCGGCTGCGCTGGCTGGCCGCCGGCCACGCGCGCGGGCGCGCGGCCCGCATGCCAGTGCAGCTGGCCGAGTGCAACTTGCGGCGCCTGCTCCAGCGCGGCGCCCAGCATGCCCAGCAGGCGGCCCGGTTCCGGCGCCTGCCTGGCGATCATCTGGCCCAGAGTGACAGCCACTTTCATGTTCTGCGTCTTGGCCGGGGCCGGCGGCTGCGTCGACATGACGCTGCGGTAGCGTTCCTGGTCGGACGCCGTTTCCTGCGCCAGGCGCTGCGTGGCGGCCCCGTCGGCAATGCCGCCCAGTAAATTAATCACGCACCACAGGGCGGCCGATGCGCCGATCAGTGCGCTGGCGCCATACAGCGTGTTGCGCGCGCGCTGGAAATGGTAATAGCGGGCCAGCGCGCCGGGCGGATAGTGGCTGGGCGGTGGATGCTTGCCCAGCAAGGTCAGCAGCAATTCGTCGGCCAGCGCCGGCGTCTGGCGCAAGCCTACCCGTTCGCCTGCCAGCTGCAGGTCGATGAAGTGGTAGGCCACTTCCACGCCGTTGTCGCACAGCAATTCGAGCTTGGCGATCTGCGCGGCCGGCGCCAGGATGACGGTATTGAGGACGTCGCCGCGCGCCAGCATGCGCGTGCTGGTGAGAAATTGCCGCGTTTTTTCCGTTTCCAGCGCGATATTCACGGCCACGCCGTCGAGCGCGATGGTGGCCGTCTGGCGCGAAAAGCGCAGCTGGCCTTTTTCATAATAGCTTTGCCGCAAGCCGCCTGACTGCTGCGTCACCAGCAGCAAGTGTTCATGCGCGATCGACAGCTTTTTGACCAGCGCGATACTCAGCAGGCTGGTTGAATAGATGCCTGCCACGGGCAGGCGCAAGTGTTCGAGCGCCTCCGTCCACGGCTGCAGCAGCGACGGATTGGTGAGGGCGTAAAACAGCACCTGGTCGTCGTGGCGGCCCGTGTTTTCGCGGCCCAGCAGGGTGCTGCCCCGGTAGGGCGTATCGCGGTGCAACTGTTGCTTGCGCCGCTCCAGCAAGGCACGGCCCGCCTTGCCGCGCACGTGGGGCAGCAGTTGGCGCTGGAAATCTTCCTCGATCAAGTCCGTCAGCAGGTAGACGGGCACGTCGCGCCTTCGCTCCTGCGGGTCTTCCAGCCAGGCGGCGAAACCGTCCAGTCCGGCCGCGCTGGCGGGGAAGGCCTGGCCCTGGCCCAGCGCACCGTGGTCCCAGTCGTAGGCGCACAGGGCGTCGCTGGTAATGTAAAGTAATTGTTTGCGGAACACGGCGGCCTCAGGTTTTGATGGTGCTGATGGTGTCGTAGATCGGCCCCAGCACCGACAGCATGATCCAGCCCAGCAGCAAGCCCAGGATGACCGTCATGGCCGGCTCGATCATGGCCTGCACTTTTTCTATCAATTCCTTCACTTCACGGTTGTAAAAGTAACTGACATTGCGCAAGGCCGTGTCCAGCGAGCCCGTCGCTTCGCCCACCTTCAGCATGCGGATCACCAGCGGCGGGAAGATGCCCGTGTGCTGGAAGGCGGCGGTGACGCCGTAGCCCTCGCTGATCAGCTGCGCGGCGCGGCGCAGGCCGGCCGCTACCAACTGGTTGCCGGCGATGCCTTCGGACAAACGGATGCATTCGAGTATCGTGATGCCGGAGGCATACATCAGGGCAAAAAACGTGGCGAAGCGGGCCAGGATGATCTTGTGCAGCACGGGGCCGACCAGCCACAGCCGCAGTTTCAGTCCATCCCACGCATAGCGTGCCGCGCTGCTCCTGCGGATGAGGGCGCGCAAGCCGAAAAACAGCAGCACGGGCAAGGTCAGCAGCACATACCAGTAATCGATGAACACATTCGACACGGCAATGAGTACGCGCGTATGCAGCGGCAGCTCGCCGCCCATGTTGCGGATGAAGGCCGTCAGCTGGGGCACGAGATAAATCATCAGGAAAAACGTCACGGCCGCCACGACGATGGCCACGATGACGGGGTACATGACGATCTTGCGCGTCTGCGAGGCCAGCTCGTCCTGCCATTTCAAGCTTTCCGACAGGTTCTTGAAGACGTCGGCGATCCTGCCGCTCTGTTCGCCCGCCAGTATCAGGCTGGTAAACGTGGCGTCGAAAATGTCGCCATGCTGGGCCAGCGCGCCGGACAGGGGCAAGCCGCCCTCGATGCTTTCGATCAGATCCGTGACGACTTCGCGCAGGCGCGGGTGGTCCGTGCTTTCGCGCAAGTCATTCAAGCCTTCCAGGATGGGCACGCCCGTGCCCGTCAACTGCTCCATGTGGAAGCAGAAATTGATCAGGTCGCGGCGGTGGATGATGCGCTTGCCTAGCAGCACCAGATACTGGCCCGTGATCTTGCAGTCGATCAAGTCGAGCTGCATGCGGTGCAAACGCGCTTCCAGGTCCGGCACGTTGGCCGCTTCCATGCTGCCGGGAATCAGCGCGCCGGCGGCATCCATGGCGCGGTAGACATATTGCGCCATCAGGCCAGCCTTTCCGTCAGGTCGACCACGCGGCCCACTTCTTCCAGGGTGGTGACGCCTTCCAGCACGCGGCGCATGCCATCGTCGACGATGCCCTTGAAGCCGGCCGCGCGCGCCGCGTTCTTCAATTCGCGCGAGCTGGCGCGGCGCGCCGTCAATTCGTCGAGTTCGGCCGTCATCTTGAGGATTTCCATGATCGCCAGGCGGCCCTTGTAACCCTGGTGCGCGCAGCGCTCGCAGCCGGCGGCGCGGCAGATGTTGACCGGAGGCGCTTCGAGCGCCAGTCCCAGCAGGCGGCGCTCGACGTCGTCGGCGACCGCTGTTTCCTTGCAATGCGGACACAAGCGGCGCACCAGGCGCTGCGCCACGATGCCGATGATGTTACCGGCCATGATGTCGGGCAGGATGCCGATGTCGAGCAGGCGCGCCACGGAACCGATGGCCGAGCTTGTATGCAGCGTGGAATACACCTGGTGGCCCGTCATGGCGGCGGCAAAGGCCATTTCCGCCGTTTCGCGGTCGCGGATTTCGCCCACCAGGATGATGTCCGGGTCTTGCCGCATCATCGAGCGGATGCCGTCGGCAAAGCCCAGCTTGACGGATTCGTTGACGGAAGTCTGGCGTATCATGTTCATCGGATACTCGACCGGATCCTCCAGCGTCATGATGTTGACGCTTTCCGTATTGATATGGTTGAGTATCGAATACAGGGTGGTGGTCTTGCCGCTGCCCGTCGGGCCCGTCACGAGGATGACGCCATCGGGGCGCGCGATCATCAGTTTGAGCAGCTTCAGTTCCGCTTCTGCCAGACCCAGCGCGTCCAGGGGGACGATGCCTTTTTGCCGGTCCAGCACGCGCAGCACGACGTTTTCGCCATGCGTGGTGGGTTGCGCCGAGGCGCGGAAGTCGATTTGCCGCCCGGAAAACTTGATGCTGATGCGCCCATCCTGCGGCGCGCGCGCCTCGGCGATATTCATGTTCGACATCACCTTCAGGCGCACGGCCATGGCCGGCCAGTACGATTTGTGCAGGCTGCGGATTTGCCGCAGGATGCCGTCGATGCGATAACGGATGCGCAGGAACGACTGTTCCGGCTCGAAATGGATGTCCGAGGCGCCGTTCTGCACGGCATCGGCCAGCAGCGCATCGATCAGGCGCACCATGGGCTGGCTGTACTCGTCCGATGGCGACGCCATGCTTTGATAGCTGACTTCGCCCGTCTCGATTTCATGCAGGATGCCGTCGATCGACAGCTCAAAACCATAGTACTGGTCGATGGCGCGCGAAATGTCCGATTCGTTGACCAGCACGGTGGAAATCGTGATGCCCTTGACCAGCATGGCGCTGATCTGGTCGAGCGCCACGATGTTGCTGGTGTCGGCCATGGCCAGGATCAGATTGTCTGCCTGCCGCTCGTAGACGATGGGGAAGACGCGGTAGCGCTTGGCTACGTCCTTGGGGATCAGTTTCAAGGCGATGGCGTCGACCACCAGGCTAGCCAGGTCCGCGCTGACCTGTTTCAGGTTCTCGCTGAGGGCCTCGCGCACGGTTGCTTCCGTGACAAAACCCAGGGTGATCAGCAGCTTGCCCAGCGGTTCGCTGCTGCGCCGCTGCTCGATCAGGGCGATGCGCAGCTGGTCTTCGCTGATCACGCCTTTCTGGATCAGCAGCTTGCCGAGGGGAAGTTTTGCCTGTTCTGCCATGTGATGCTTATTCCTGACGGGGTGTGATGGTGGCCGGCTCGGCCGGGGCCGAGGGGGTCGCCAGTTCGCGCAAGCGCGTTTGCACGACGGCCTGGTCGAACGCGGCGGGCGTGGTCTGCGCCAGCGTCAGGGCGCGCTGGTAATACGTGGCGGCCAGCCGGGGCTGGTTCAGGCGGTCCAGGCCCACGGCCAGGTTGAAAGCATAGTCGGGATTGCCGGGCGCGGCGCCGTAGGCACGGAAAAATTGCTGCTGCGCTTCGTTCCAGCGGCGCTGCTTGGCGTACACATTACCCAGTGCAAACAGCACGGGGGCACTGTCGGGGCTGCGCGCCAGGATCGCCTTCAATTTTGCCTCGCTCTGCGCCACGTCGCCCTGGCGCAGCCCGATCAGGCCGGCCAGCGCCTCGCCATCGTCGGGATTGATTTCCAGCAAACGCACATACAGCGCCGCCGCCTGCGCGCCCTGCTGCTCGCGCAGGGCCACGGCCGCCAGGCCCAGCAGCGCGTCGCGGTTGGTGGCATCCTGCCGCAGCACCGTTTCATATTGCTGACGAGCAAGGCCCAGCTGGCCCCCGTTGAAGGCTTGATAGGCTTGCTGCACCCCGGGGTTGATTTGCGGCGCGGCCACGCTGCGCTGCACCTGGATCTGGCTATTCTCGGGCGCGGCCACCGGCGGCAGGCTGGGCGGCGCGGGCGGCGCCATGTGCGCCAGCTGCGCCGCCACGGCGGCCTGGGCTGCCGCCTGGATCATCGCCTGCTGTTCCGCCGCGCCGGCTGGCGGGCGCTGTTCGCTCGGCATATCCTGCGGCATCGGTGCGGGCGCAGGGGCGTCCGGCATGGCGCCGCCCGCCGCCGGCACCACCAGCACGGGACCGGCAACGCCGGCCGTGCCCGGAGCGTCCGTCAGCGGCATGGGCACGCCGGGCAGGTTGGCGCCCGCGCCGGGGCTGCTGCTGGCGCGCCAGTACCAGTACGCCATGGAACCGGCCACCAGCAGCAATATCGCCAGCAGCACGGCCAGGCGCACGGTGGCCGGGTCGACGCTGATGGGCCCCGTGGGCCCTTTCGGCGGCGGATTGCTGCGGCTGGCACGGGGCCGGGCGGGCGGCGGTTCGGGGCGAGGGGGCTGCTGCGGACTTGGCTGCGCGCCTTGCTGCGCAGCTGGCTGTGAATCTGGCTGGGTCGCATTGCGCGCCGGCTGCGGCGCGGGCGCGTCCGCCAGCGGTTCCAGGCGCAAGGTGCTTGCCGGCTGCGCGGGCGTCGGCGTTGGCGCGGCAGGCGCGGGATGGGGCGGCAGGGCGTCGGCCGGCGCCAGTTCCAGCACTTGGTCGTAGGCTTCGGACGGCTTTTCCAGTTCCTCGTCGGAAAGGCTGTTCTGCTTGGCGCGCTCGGCCTTCTTGAGCGCCTGCATCAGCAAGCTCATGGGAAGTCTCCCTGCAGGCGCGCCTGCGGCCGGACGGCCGGCGCAGGCGGGCCATCCGTGTAAGGCTGGCTGTTGAGCGGCGCCTGGCCGGGCAGCAGGTAGCGGTAGTCGCGGTAATCGCCATCGACGCTGGCATCCTTGACTACGACGGGGCGCATGAAGATCACCAGCTCCGTCTTGCTGCTTGCCTCATTGCGGTAGGTAAACAGATTGCCCACCAACGGCAGGCTGGACAGGCCCGGCACGCCATCCCTGGCATTGTCGATGGAGTCCTGCATCAGGCCGCCCATCACGGCGATCTGGCCATTGCCCACTTTCATGATCGATTCCAGTTCGCGCGCCTGGATCACGGGCACGCGGCTCACTACGCTGGCGGTGGCCAGGGCCGGATTCGGGTCTTGCACGTAGCCCACGATGCGCGTGATGGTGGGGCGCACGTTCAGGGTTACTTCATCGCTGTCGGAAATCTGCGGCGTGACGCTCATGACGAAGCCGACGGGCACCGTTTCCAGTTTCGATTCATACGTGGCCGGCGTGGTGATGGTGCCCGTCGAGCTGATCACGGCGGGCGTCACCTTGATGGTAAAGAAGACATTGTTGTCGACCACCTTCAGCATGGCCGTCTGATTGTTGAGCACGCTGATCTTCGGACTGGACAGCACTTTCACCTTGCCGAACGATTCGAGCAGCTGGATGGTGGTGGAAAAACTGTCTTTCAGGTAATTGAGCACGAAGATGCCGGGCGTGGCGCCCGGTGTCACGCCGCTGCTGAGGGCCGCAGAGCCCACTTGCTTCTGGGTCAGGCTCAGGCTGCCCGTCAGGCGCGCCCAGTTGATGCCTTGCTGGTATTGATTGCTCAGGCGCACTTCGATGATGGTCGCTTCGATCAGCACTTGCCGCTTGGCGCTGTGCAATACCGCGTCGAGGAATTCGGCGATCTTTTCATGCTGGCGCCCCGTGGCCCGCACGGCGATCAAGCCACCCTCCACGTTGACGACGACGGACGAGGGACTGCCCTTGTTGGCCAGTTTTAACAGCGGCATGCCGTTCGCGTCCAGCGGCTGCCCAGGATTCGTGTTCTGGCCGGTCACCTGCTGGCCCGGCGCAGGCGCATATTGAGCGCCATTCTGCATCGGCGGCTGGGCGCCGTACTGCCCGGTGGCGCCGGTGGCAGGGGAGTTGCCGGCCGGGTTCTGCTGCTGGCCTTGCTGCCCTTGCTGTCCGGGCATGCTCGTCAATTGCTGGTTCAGCTGTGCCAGCGGGTCCACCTGCACGTCGTTGAGCGTGGTTTCGCGCAGCAGGTCGCGGATATTTTTTTCCAGGCTGTACCAGAAGTTATTTTCCGAACGATTCACCACCAGGGTGGTCGAATTGTTATTGCCGTTGCCACCGCTGCCTTGCGTGCTGCCAACGGGGTTGCTGGCATTGTTCGAGCCACCGCCTGCCGTGGAAATTTGCGTGGCGATATTCACGCTGCTGTTGGTGCTGCGCGCCATGTTGACGTAATCGACCTTGTAATTGCGCCACACGGGCGCGTCGGGCAACACCGTCAGGTTCTTGCCATCGATTTCGTAGCGCATATCGACTTGCTTGCCGATACGCGCCAGCAGTTGTGGCAGGGTCTGGTTCAGCGCATTCAGGGTGACGCTGCCTTCGATCTGCGGGTGGATGTCGATATTCATGCCGGCGTCGCGCGCCAGCGCAAACAGCAGCGATTGCACGGGTACCTTGTGCACGGTGACGCTGTAGGTTTCCACTTTGGGCGCAGGCAGGGGCGCGGCCAGCGCGCTGCTTTGCTGCACCGGTTCGGGAATGACGCCGGCGGGAAGGGGCGCGGCATTGAGGTGCACAGGCGACAGCGGCGTTTGATGCGTGGCGCAGCCGGCCAGCACGCTGCTGCAGGCGAGGGCGACCCACGAGGCCAGCACAGAAATAGGGTGTTGAGTCATGAAAAGTTCGCCCTTGGAGTCGTGTTGTGCTTTTGCAATTTTACCCAGCATGATCGCCTAAAAGCAATCGGATGTGCAGGCCGGGGAGGCGATATGCCGAAATAAAGTCAGGGAGTGCCACGCCCCGATTTTACCGTTGCCAAGGCTTTCATTTCCGTGCGGATACTGTCTATGTCGCTCAGCAATATTTTCTGTGGCGATGTGGGTGCTATCCTGGACCAGACGGCTTCGGCGCTGGCTCGGTCGGCAAAGCTGCCATAGACGATGTCCAGGCGCGCGGTGGCGCTCGCCGGCGCTGCGCCTGGCAGGCGAAACACGTGGATGTTGCGCAGGCCGATGGCTTGCTGCGCCTGTTGCAGGAAAGTTTCCGCAGCGACCGTCTCGGTGGCAGGCAGGCTGGCGATTTGCAGCACCAGTTGCTGCGGCCCTTGCCTTGCCAGCCAGTCGCCCGATTCGGCCAGCTTGCTGTCGAGCAGTGTTGACGGTGCCGGCAGCGGCACGTGCGCGGCGGCTGCCTGGAACGCGCCTGGAGCTGCGTCGGCGGGCGCAGTGCGGCGCATCTGACCTTGCTTGCTCGTCAGCCATTGCCACAGCAGCGCAATGGCCAGCAGCAGCATCAGCGCGCTCAAGGCGCCTGCCAGCAGCTTGCCCGCGTGCCAGGGTGGACGGTGGAAGGGGCTGTCGGCAATGGCCAGGCGCACATGGCGCGCGCTGATTTCTTGCGCATCGTCCGCAAATGCGGCCAGCAAGGCCTTGTCGGCCAGAATATTGATCCTGCGCACGATGCCCTGCGCGGCGCGCGCCAGCTGGCGCAGTGCAGCCGGCGAGAAGGCGAGCGGGGCCGTCCGGCCGGCGGCGGCCAGGCGGCATGCCAGATAATCGCCCAGCAAGGTTTGCGGCAGGTGCGGCACGCTAAAACTGTGGGTGATGCGTTCCTTCAATTGGCGGAACTGGGGCAAGTCCAGGGTCTGCTGCAATTCCGGCTGGCCAAACAGGACGATCTGCAGCAGCTTGTGGCTGGCCGTTTCCAGGTTTGTCAGCAGGCGCAGCGCTTCCAGGGTGGCGCCCGGCATGGCTTGCGCTTCTTCGGCCAGCAGCACCACCTGGCGTCCGGCCGCATGCCGGGCGATCAGCTCGCCGTGCAGGGCGCGCAGCACGGCATCGGCGCGGCAGTCGTCCAGTGCCAGGCCCAGTTCGGCGGCGATGGCGTGCAGAACGTCATCCGGTTCCAGGCGGGGATTGAGCAAATACAGCACGTCGACCTGGGGCGGCAGGCGTTCGGCCAGCATGCGGCACAGCATGGTCTTGCCGCTGCCTACTTCGCCCGTCAGCTTGATGATGCCTTCGCCCTGCGTGACGGCATACAGCAGCGCAGCGAGCAGTTCACCGCGTGTATTGCCCGCATAAAAGAAGGCCGGATCGGGCGTGATGCCGAACGGTGCCGTGCGCAAGCCGAAATGGGGCAGATACATACCGTGCGGGGAAGGCGCATAAGGCCGCCCGGGCGGCGTGGAAAGCGGGATGTGCGTGTCGGCGTTCATGCCGCGATGCAATTGAGGAAAGCCTGTTCCAGGCTGGCATCTTTCGTACCGCCATGGCGCGCGCGGCATTCGGCGGGCGTGCCCGTAAACACGATGCGGCCCGCATGCAGGATGGCCATGCGGTCGCATAATTCTTCCACGTCGGCCAGCGCATGCGAAGTGAGCAGGGCGCCGCGGCCCTGCGCGCGCGCTTGCCGCAGCACTTGCTTGAACTGTGCGCGCGCCTTCGGGTCGAGTCCGCTCATCGGTTCGTCCAGCACCAGTTGCGGCTTGCCCGATAGCAAGCAGGCGGCCAGCCCCAGTTTCTGCATCATGCCTTTTGAATAGTCGCGCGCGGGGCGCAGCAAGGCGTCCGGCGCCAGGTCCAGCGCGTCCAGGGCTTGCTGCACGGCTTGCACATCGGGGCGCACATTGTGCAGGCGTGACAGGTAGCGCAGGAAGTCGTTGCCCGTCAGGTAGTAGGGCGCCTGGAAGCGTTCCGGCAGAAACGACAGGGGCTGGCGCGCCGCGCCGTGGCGGTGCGGCTGGCCGAAAATGGCGATCTCGCCCCGCTCGGGCGTGCAAAAGTCCAGCAGGCATTTCAGCAGGCTGGTCTTGCCCGCGCCGTTCACGCCGACCAGGCCGAACAGCTCCCCCGCGCGCACCTGCAGGTCGATGCCGCGCAGCACGGCGTGGCCCGCCAGTTGCAGATGTACGTTGTGAAACTCGATGGCGCAGGCGTTCATAGGGGCAATGGTCGGCAGGCAAGACGGCGTACGACCGCCATTATTGCCATGGGCGCAGGCGGGCGGCAAGTGTTTCCTTGCAGAGTGTTGAAATGCGCGAAAATCAAGGCACGGAATGTATTTTCTTTAAGAAACAACAGGTTCTGGAATAAAATGCCTGTGCGCGCCGCTGGCGTGCAGCATCTGTTGAATCTGTCGAGGAGCAAGCATGGCAAGGCCAGAGAAAGTCAGGCTCGGTGAAATTTTGGTGCAGCAGGAGTTGCTGACGGAAGAACAGTTGGGCCAGGCCTTGACGGAGCAGAAGCGTTCGGGCCGCAAGCTGGGCCGCGTCTTTGTCGAGCACGGTTTTGTCACGGAAGAGCAGATTTCGGGCGCCCTGGCACGCCAGCTCGACATTCCCTATATCAATCTGAAGTTTTTCAACATCAATCCGGAACTGGTGCGGCTGCTGCCAGAAACCCAGGCGCGGCGTTTTCGCGCGCTGGTGCTGGAAGACCGCCGCGAGGGTTTGCTGATCGGCATGTCCGATCCCACCGACCTGTTCGCGTACGATGAAATTGCGCGCCTGGTCAAGCGTCACATCGAATTGGCCGTGGTCAACGAAACGGAAGTGCTGGCCGCCATCGACCGCATCTACCGCCGCACGGAAGATATTTCCACCCTGACGCGCGAGCTGGAGCAGGACCTGGGCGACGTTTCCGTCGACTTCGGCGCACTGGCCGCCAATCCGGGCCTGGAAGAGGCGCCCATCGTCAAGCTGCTGCAATCGGTGTTCGAGGACGCCACGCAGGTGCGCGCCTCGGATATCCACATCGAGCCGCAGGAAGGCCGGCTGCAGATCCGCTTCCGCATCGACGGCGTGCTGCACCTGCAGACGGAAGCGGACAGCAAGATCGCCAGTTCGCTGGCGCTGCGCTTGAAACTGATGTCGGACCTGGATATTTCCGAGAAGCGCTTGCCGCAGGATGGCCGTTTCGCCATCCGCGTGAAAAACCAGCGCATCGACGTGCGTATTTCCACCATGCCGACGCAATATGGCGAATCGGTCGTGATGCGGCTGTTGAACCAGGGCGGCACGACCTTGCGCCTGGACGCCATCGGCATGCCGCCCAAGCTGGTGCAACAATTCCGTGCCATCGTCAACCGCCCTAACGGCCTGGTGCTTGTGACGGGGCCGACCGGCAGCGGCAAGACGACGACCTTGTACTGCGCCTTGTCCGAGCTCAATTCCGTGGAAAAAAAGCTCATCACGGTGGAAGATCCGGTCGAGTACCGCTTGCCCGGCATTAACCAGGTGCAAGTGAACGACAAGATCGAGCTGAACTTTGCCAGAGTGCTGCGCTCGGCCCTGCGGCAAGATCCCGACATCGTGCTGGTCGGCGAGATGCGCGACCAGGAAACGGCGCAGATCGGCTTGCGCGCCGCCATGACGGGCCATCTGGTGCTGTCGACCTTGCACACCAACGACGCCATCAGCACGCCGCTGCGTCTGATGGACATGGGCGTGCCGCGCTACATGGTGGGCAGCTCGCTGCAAGCCGTGCTGGCGCAGCGTCTGGTGCGCGTGATCTGCGAAAGCTGCAGCACGCCCTACGCGCCCACGCCGAACGAATATGAATGGCTGCGCCTGGAACTGGGCGAGCTGGTCGAGCGCAACCAGTATTTCCACGGCAAGGGCTGTTCGCATTGCAACGGCATGGGTTACCGGGGGCGCACGGGCGTGTACGAATTGCTGGAAATCACGCGCGCCGTGGCCGACGCCGCCAACCATGCCGATCCTTCCCACTTCATGAAGGTGGCGATGGCGCAGATGGCGGGCGAAACACTGCGCCGCCACGCCGTGCAACTGGTGGTCCAGGGCCGCACGACGGTGATGGAAGCGATGCGCATCAGCAACCAGAGCGAGGATTGAAGTGCCATTTTTTGCATACAAGGCGCGTAATGCCAGCGGCGAGCTGCTGACCGGCGTGATGGAAGGCGCCGACAGCGGCGCCGTGGCCGACCAGTTGTTTTCCACCGGCGCGACGCCGGTGGAAATCCTGGTGACCAAAAAAGCCGCCACCACCGGCGCCGATATCGGCTGGTGGCAAAGACTGACGGAGAAAAAAGTCAGTTCGATGGACGTGCAGTTGTTCAGTAGGCAACTGTACACCCTGCTCAAGGCGGGTGTGCCCATCATGCGCGGCCTGGCTGGCCTGCAGGAGTCCGCCATCAGCCCCGCCTTCGGGCGCATCATCAAGGATGTGCGCGAATCGCTCGACGCGGGCCGCGAACTGTCGGCCGCCATGGCGCGCCACCCCACCGTGTTTACGCCGTTTTACCTGTCGATGGTGCGCGTGGGCGAAATGACGGGGCGCCTGGATGAAGTGTTCCTGCGATTGTTCGACCACCTGGAGTTCGACCGCGACATGCGCGCACGCGTGAAGTCGGCCACGCGCTACCCCAGTTTCGTGATCGTGGCCATGCTCATCGCCATGGTCATCGTCAACATGTTCGTGATTCCCCAGTTCGTGAAAGTGTTCGCCAGCTTCAATGCCGAACTGCCCTTGATGACGCGCATCCTGATCGGCACGTCGGCTTTCATGGTCAATTACTGGCCGGTGTTGCTGGTGGTGACTATTGCATCGATAGCCGCCTTCCGGGCCTGGTTGCGCACCATTCCCGGCCGCTACACGTGGGACCGCTACAAGTTGCGTTTCCCCATCGCCGGCAAGATCATCCTGAAAGGCACCATGGCGCGCTTTGCGCGCAGTTTCGCCCTGTCCAGCACCAGCGGCGTGCCCATCGTGCAAGCGCTGACGGTGGTGTCGCAGACAGTGGACAACGCCTATCTGTGCGCCCGGGTCGAGCAGATGCGCGACGGCGTCGAGCGCGGCGACAGCATCTTGCGCACCTCGGTGGCGGCGGGCGTCTTCACCCCGGTGGTGCTGCAAATGATCGCCGTCGGTGAAGAGTCCGGTTCACTCGATGATCTGATGGATGAAATCGCCCAGATGTACGAGCGGGAAGTGGATTACGAATTGAAGACCTTGTCTGCACAGATCGAACCCATCCTGATCGCCTTTCTTGGTGCCATGGTGCTGGTGCTGGCGCTGGGCATCTTCTTGCCGGTGTGGGATTTGGGCAAGGTGGCCCTGCATAAATGACACAGCGCCATTCGCCAAAAAACAACGTTGTGGCTGGCACGGCATTGCAGCGGGGATTTACCTTGTTTGAGCTGGCCGTCGTGATGTCCGTCATCGCCGTGCTGGCGACCGTGCTGCTGAGCCGCTTGACCGTGATTCAGCAGGACGCGGAGCGGGTGGCGGTGCGGCAAACGGTGGTGGCGCTGCGGGCGGGCCTGCGCATGAAAGTGCTGGAGCTGTATGCGTCCGACCGGCAAAATCAGGTGCCGGCGCTGGCGGGGCAAAATCCCATCGATTGGCTGGCCGAAAAGCCGGCCAATTATTTGGGTGCTTATACAGCGCCGGCGATAGAAAAACTTCCCCAAAGTCATTGGTTTTTTGATCAAAGTAATGCAGAATTAATTTATATATTAAGTCGAGGCAACATTTTTGGCGGATACCGTTCCGAGTTGCTTCAATTCAAGGTAAGCTTGCAGCAAGCGCCCCTTGCTTCGGCCAGGCCTTCAAGCCCGGTCGATGCGCCGCAGGTGGCCCTGATGCAGATGGGCGAGGCAGGCGGGCTGAAATAGTTTTTTTTCGGCAGGTAAATTTTGCCAGCATTATTTTTTTGATTTTTTGGAGATCAGCATGAAACTGCAGTCAATTCGTCGTTTTCAACAAGGTGGCCAAGCGGGCTTTACGCTGATCGAGTTAGTCGTCGTCATCGTCATCCTGGGCATCCTGGCAGCCACCGCGATTCCCCGTTTTAGCAATTTGTCGATCGACGCCCGCCTGGCAAAAATCAACGGTGCCCGCGCTTCGGTTCAGGCCGCCGCTTCCCTGGCCCATGCGCAATGGCTGGTCAATGGTTCCCCCACCACTGCGCCCGTCACGGTGATAATGGAAGGTACGACCATCTCCATGACGAACGGCTATCCTGATGACAAAGGCATTGTGGCTGCGGCAGGTGGCTTGAGTGATTACAACGTTTCCGGCACGGCACCGGTATCGATTGCCGCCGATCCCGACCATCTCAAATGTGCGTTCACTTATACTCCCGCTACAGGGGTGGTAGGCCCTGCACCTACTGCTCTCGCTGCCAAGACAGATTGCTAATAGCGTGAGCCCCGCATGCGGCGGATAGTCGCGCCGCATGCAATCCGCCTGGCTCGCCAGGCGTTTTTTATTCTTCCGGGCATGTTTCAGCCTACATACCGCTCATCGCCACAGGTGTCCACAATGCTGTCTGCAGCAGGTTTGAGGTTTGCCGGACGGGCCAGTCGCGGTCGCCAGCTGCGCGGCTTCACCCTGGTCGAGCTGATCGCCGTGCTGGTGGTGGGGGGCCTGCTGGCTGCCGTCGCCATGCCCCGATTCTTTCAGCAAGACAGTTTTGACGCGCGCAGCTTTGCCGATCAAAACGTGAGCATGCTGCGCTATGCGCAAAAACTGGCGATCGCGCAAAACCGTCCCGTCTTCGTGCAGCTCAACGGTACCCGCATGGCCCTGTGTTTCAATACTGCCTGCGACGCGGCCAACCGCGTCTTGCCGCCTGCGGGCGGCAACAGCGGCCGCAGCGCTACTATGGGCGCCTGCGCGAATACCACGGCGTGGCTGTGTGAAGCGCCGCCCAACAAGATCAGCTACAGCGTGCCGCTGGAAGCGGCAGCCTTTTACTTCAGTGCCCTGGGTCGCCCTTACAAGTCCATTGACACCGAACCCGTTTCCAGCTTTCCCGCGCGCGTCAGCATCGGCATCAGCGGCGGCGGCATGACGCGCAACATCATCGTCGAAGGGGAGACGGGCTATGTCCATTACTAGGATAACCACCTTGCCGGTGCGCAGGACGGCGCAGCGCGGCGTGACCCTGATCGAACTTGTCATCTTTATCGTGGTGGTCAGCATCGCCGTGATTGGCCTGCTGCAAATTTTCGCCCGCACCACGTCCAGCAGCGCCGATCCGCAATTGCGCAAGCAGGCGCTGGCCATCGCCGAAGCCATGCTCGATGAGATCGCAGGCGCACGCTTTACGTTTTGCGATCCACTCGCCGATCCGGCCGCCGATATGGCGACGAATGCCGCACCGTTCGACAGCGCCACCAATCCCACCGGCTGCACCACGCCGCAAAATGTCAGCGCGACGGTGCCCGCCACGGGACGGCCGTATTACAATGTCAGCGACTATGTGCGGGCCTTCAACACTCCCCTGAACTACACGGACGACGCGGCCGGGCAGCCCTTTCCTGCCGGCTATGTGGTGAGCGTGACCATCAGCCCCGACGCGGGACTGGGGCCTGCAAACGCCTTGCTGCCTTCGGATGCCACGCCCATCAATATGAATGTCTTGCGCATCACGGTCACGGTGACTTACGGTACGAATCAACAGCTTGTGCTGGCCGGCTACCGTACGCGCTATGCAGGCAATGCCGTGCCATGATGATTTCTTCACGCCCCCGGCAGCGCGGTTTCACCTTGATCGAACTGATCGTGGTCATCATCATCACGGCCATCGTCGCCGGCATGGTGGCGGTGTTCATTCGTGCCCCCGTGCAAAGCTACCTGGATGTGACCGCCCGCGCCGAACTGGCGGACGCGGCCGATACGGCGTCGCGGCGCATCACGCGCGACGTGCGCCTGGCGCTGCCCAACAGCGTGCGCGTGACGAGCAATAGCAGCGGCAGTTATCTGGAGCTGCTGCTGACCAAGACGGGCGGGCGCTATCTGTCGGAAGACGATAATCTTAGCGTGACGCCCGGCAATGTGCTGGCCTTTGATCCCCTCACGCCGGTGAGCAATGCGAACGTCTTTACCATCGTCGGCGCCGTGCCGTCGGGCTTGCAAGCCATCGTGGCCGGCGACTTTATCGTCGTTAATAACCTGGGCAATCAGCCTCCGGTGGATGCCTATAATTGCAGCGGGCAATGCAACCGCGCCCAGGTCGCTTCCATCAGCGGCAACGATGTCACGCTGGCCAGCAACCCCTTTGTCGCGCAAACGCCATCCATGCCTTCGCTCAGCTATCGTTTCCAGGTGGTCAGTACGGTCGTGACTTATCATTGCGCGCCGAATGCGAACGGCACGGGCACGCTGACGCGCTATGCGGGTTATGCCATCCAGGCGGCCCAGCCGGTGAGCGCAGCGGCGCTGACCGGCGCGCCGTCTGCGGCGCTGATGGCCAATCAGGTCGCCGCTTGCGGTTTTTCTTTCGCTACGCTACCCAACCTGCAGCGCGGCCTGGTCAGTGTCAGCCTGACCCTGGGCGCGTCCGGCGGCAACGCCGGCCAGATCACGCTGGTGCAGCAGGCACAGGTCAATAATTCGCCATGAGAAACTCCATTTCCCCCATGTCGCACGGGCGGCAGCCATGCCGCCCGCCGCGCGGCTTCAGCATCGTCACCGCCATCTTCCTGCTGGTGGTGCTGTCCGCGCTGGGCGTGGCGCTGCTCTCCATCTCGACCAAGCAGCATGCCGAGTCGGCGCTGGACGTGCAGGGCGCGCGCGCCTACCAGGCGGCTCGCGCCGGCATGGAGTGGGGCGTATACCGGCAGCGCGTGGACGGCAGTTGCGTCGCCAGCCGCGATTTTGCCTTGCCGGCAAATAGCGCGCTGAACGGCTTTCGCGTGACCGTGCGCTGCACGCAGGCGGCGGGAGCGCTGCCCCGTTTTCAAGTGATAGCCACCGCCTGCAATCAGCCGGTGGGCGGCGTTTGCGCCACTGCCAACGCCACCAACCATCCCGATTATGTGCAGCGCGTCGTGCAGGCGGAGTTTTAAACACGCTACTCTAAAGGAACAATATGCAGGCAATCATCGCCTTATGGATAGCCGTTGTGGCCCTGCTTGCTTGCGCGCCGGTCCAGGCGGCAACCTATGCCAACACCAGTTTTGCCTACAGCTGGATCGACGCCAGCAATCATGCCAAGCTCGGCTATAACACCACGCCCTACCGATTCAACGGTTCCGCCGGCTGCGGTACCACGCCGCCCATCCTCGACGACACGCTCAGCGATGCCTTGCCCATCGGTTTCAGTTTCATGTATTCCGGCGTGGCTTTCAGCACCCTGCGCGTGATGACGAACGGACGGGTGCAATTCAATAACAATGTCACTTGCGGCTACGGTAGTCCGGTGCAGACGCTGCCCTATCCGAACAGCAGCTTGAATTACACCATGCGCATCTATGGCAACGACCTCGATCCCACCTCGAAACTGGAAGTACCCACCTACAATACCGCCTGCGCCAGCCGCCTCACGTGCTACGTCAGCTATGCCACCATCGGCACAGCGCCTTACCGCAGCTTCGTGGTGACCTGGAATAATGTGCCGGAATGGACCACCGGCTCCAATCCGACCGGCTCCTACAGCCTGCAATTGATCTTGCAGGAAAACGGCGAATTCATCTACCAGTATGGCGCCGCCGTGGCCGGGCCATCCGGCAAGCTGGGGCAGATAGGCTGGCAGGCGGACAGCAACGATTACGATACGCCGCAGACCGGTTTTCCGGTGACGAACTCGGCGATCAAGTTCTACATTCCCCGCCCGGTGCTCGAGTACCGCATGGAGCAGCCCAGCTGGAACAATACGCCTGGGCAGGTGTCAGATACCAGCGGCAACGGGCGCGACGGCACGGTGCTGGGTGGCGCACAGACGATTGCCGCCGGCCGCGTCTGCCGTGCCGCCAGTTTCCCCCTCAATACCAGCACCGCCGCCATCGATGCGGTCGACAGCGGGCTGTCGGTACCCGGCAGCATGGGCGGTGCCGGCACCATCACCTTCTGGTACAAGGCCAATACGGCCTGGTCCGGCAGCGGGGCGCGCGATGCGCAACTGCTGGACGCCACGCAGCTGAATAACGAATGGTTTTTTCTCGTGCGGCGCAGCACGGGCGCCTTGCGTTTTGTCGTGACAGACAGCCTGGGCAACGTGCGCGTGGTGGAAACGGCTGCCAATAGCGTGCCCGCCGGCACCTGGAAACATATTGCCGTGAGCTGGAGCTTCAATGCGCTGGCGGCAGCCAATAGCGATCGCCTGCGCATCTACGTCGATGGCGTGCTGCAAAAGGAGTCGGCGTTTACCACCGCGGCGGTGGTCTCGCCGCGCATCGGCAGCCTGTTCATTGGCGACAACCGCAGCGCGGTGACGGGACAGAACGGCAGCGGCAATTCCACCGATGGCGCCATCGACGAATTGCGTGCCTATAATTACGAGGGCGGCCTGGCGCTGGTGCAGCGCGACCAGAACCTGAGCCAGGCCGGCTGCCTGAACCATTATGCGGTGACCAATTCAGGCACGGGCCTGACCTGCCAGCAAAGCACGCTCACGGTGACGGCGCATGACGTCAATCACAATAATATCGTGATGCCCAATAACACCACGCAAATCCAGCTGAGTACCTCGAACGGCATCGGCGACTGGGCCCTGATCTCCGGCTACGGCGTGCTTTCCAATGGCACCTTGAACGATGGCGTGGCGACCTATCTGTTCAACGGCGAATACCAGGCCGTGTTTGGCCTGAGCAGCGGCACGGCAGCCACCGTCAGCGTGAATGTGACGGATGGACAGTTCACGGAGCAGGAAGACCAGTCGCTGGTGATCAAGGCGTGCGCGGTGGCGCGCTTCAATGCCTGCGAGGCGACCTCGCCCCGCTGCGTGCCCAGCACCAGCAGTATCAGCTATGCCCGCCTGAATACCAAACTGGCCGACACGGCCTTCAAGCTCGACCTGGTGAAACTGAAGAGCGATGCCAGCCTGGAAACGACTTTCGTCGGCGCGGCCACGGTCGATTTGCTGGTCAATACCGCCACCGGCGTCGCGCTGGGGGCGAATAACTGCCCGCTGACCCAGACGGCGGTTATTCCGCTGGGCCTGGTGGCGTTCACAGGCGGCTATTCGAGTGCCAATGTGAATATCCCGGCTACCGCCATCAGCGCCGTGGCGCCCCGGTACAGCGCTTACCGCGATGTGCGCGTGCGCGTGACTTGCACTGCGGCCGTGTGCGGCACGGCCAATGTGGGTTGTTCGACCGATAATTTCGCCGTGCGTCCACAGCAGTTCACGCTCGGTTCCAACATGAGCAACAGCGCCCTGAGCGGCACGCCCAGCCTGGCGGCGGGCGCCCAGTTCACCTTGAGCGCAGCGGCCGTCGCCGGCTATAACGGCACGCCGCTGGTCGACAATTCCGCCGCCGGACAAAAAATCGTCGGCTTCGTCAGCGCCAGCGACTATAGCGACCGCCTGAGTTCAAGCTCCAACGCCAGTCCATTCCCGCTGGGACAGGCTGTGCTGGCCAGCGGCCAGGCCAGCAGCGGCGGCGTGACTTACAACGATGTGGGCACCTTCCGCATGCTGCCCGAGGCGGTGCTCGACAATGCCTACACCAGCGTCGACCAGCCTGGCGACTGCGTGATCGGCAGCAGCAGCAATACGGCCGTGAATGGCAAATTTGGCTGCAATATCGCCAACCAGGCGCAAACCCCGGCGCCCGTCTTCGGCCGCTTTTTCCCTGACCACTACGCGCTCACGGGCGCACTGACGGCGGCCTGCGGCGACTTCACCTATATGGGCCAGCGCGAACTGGGCGTCGTGCTGGGGGCGACGGCATTGAGCAAGGGCAAGCAGATTCTGGCCCGCTATGGCAGCGCCTATCCCGGACGCGCCAGCGTCAGCGTGGGCGCGGGCAATGCCGGCGCGGCACTTTCCATCGGCCGCCTGGCGCCAGCCTTGCCCGCCTTTGCGTGGAACCAGGGGCGTAGCGGGCGTTCCTACACCACCGATGGTGGCGCGTATGCCGCCGGCAGCACGCAAGTGGTGGTGACAGGCAGCGGCGGCCTGTCGGCGGGCGAACTGATCAAGTTTGGCGGCGACGCCGCCATCTACACGGTGCAGGCAGGCACTGCCGGCGCGGGTAGCATTACGCTCGCCGCGCCTGGCCTGCGGCAGGCGATTCCCAGCGGCGCCACCGGCATCACGGTACTGCACAGCTTTGACCGGCTGGCCAGCGGCCAGGATGGCCCCTACGAGGATTTTTCGCTGGTGGTGGGCATCAGCGACAGCGACGGCGCGCTCATTTCCAGCGTGAATGGTTTGGCGGTCGCGCCCGCTGCCAGTGTCGCCATCGGCGATACCCGGCTGCGTCATGGCCGCTTGCGCATCAACAATATGTATGGCTCGGAACAGCGCGCGCTGCTGGTGCCCTTGCTCGCGCAATACTGGAACGGCAGCGCGTATGCCGCCAATACGCTGGACAATTGCACGGCCCTGCTGCGCAAGAATTTCATCTTGAAGGATTATCTCAATCTGACGGATGCGCAGTTGCCGGCCGCGACCACCTTGCCGCTCGACAGTGGCTTGCTGCAGCAGGGCGCCGGCAGCGTGCTGATGGCCAAACCCGCCGTACCCGTGACCAAAAAAGGGACGCTTACGCTACAGTCGCTGATACCGTATCTGCCGGGACAGGCGCGCCAAACCATAGGCGCATTCAAGAGCGACCCCATACTGCTCTTCATGCGTGAAATATATTGAAGAGCGTGTGATTTTTCGGCGTGTCGTGACAATCGTGGTGTTTTCCTGGAAATATATTGTCAATAATTTCTTTTTTAGCCTGTTCATACCTGCTATGAATTAAAATTGATTGAATGCATCATTCGGACGGCACCGCTGTCGTCACATTTCATTATCTGGATCGGTGGCATGGGTTTATTCGCAAAAGCAAAAAAACACGAGGGTTGGCTGGCGACATCATTGTCAGCGGAAGGCGTGTGCGCTGCCGTGGTCAAGCGGCGCGCGGACGACAAGCCGCTGGTGCAGGCGGCGGTCATGTATCCCGGACGCAAGCCGCTGGCGGCGGCGACCCTGGAAAAAATGAACCGGGATGTGCATGCTCAGTCTTATCGAAACACCACTTTGCTCGGCGCGGGCGAGTATCAGATAGTGACGCTCGATGCGCCGAACGTGCCGCCGGAAGAGCTCAAGACTGCCGTCCGCTGGCGCCTGAAAGACATGATCGACTTTCCGGCGGCGGACGCCACCGTCGACGTCATCGATATTCCAGCCGACAAGAACGGGCCGGGACGCGCGCAATCGCTGTTCGCCGTCGCGGCGCGCAACACGGCCGTGGCCCAGCGCCAGGCGCTGTATGGCGAATGCAAGATCGCCCTGTCGGTCATCGATATCCCGGAAATGGCCCAGCGCAATATCGCGGGCTTGATGGAAACGCCGGGCCGCGGCCTGGCCATGCTGTCTTTCGATGGCGAAGGTGGGCTGTTGACCGTGACGTTCGATGGCGAACTGTACCTGGCGCGCCGCATCGACGTGAGCGTGGCGCAGCTGGCCGATACCAGCGACGCCCAGCGGCAACAGTATTACGACAAGATCACGCTGGAGCTGCAGCGTTCCTTTGACCATTTCGACCGTCAATTCCATTTTATTTCCGTTGCCAGGCTGGTCCTGGCGCCGACCGGTAGCGACGGCCTGCATGCTTACCTGGCGGACAATTTGTACATGCCGGTCGAGGCGCTGGATCTGACGGCCCTGTTTGATTTTTCCAAGGTGCCGGACCTGTTGGCCGCTGCCGGCCAGGCGCGCTTTTTCCTGGCCCTGGGTGCGGCCCTGCGGCAAGAGGAGATGCCAGCGTGAGCCAGCAAATCAATCTGTTCAACCCTGCGTTTGAAAAACGCAAGCAGGCGCTGTCCGCCGTGGGTTTGCTGCGGGGCCTGGTGCTGGTCCTTGCCGCCAGTGCCGCAGTGGTCTGGTTCGGTGCGCGCCAGGTGGACGCGCTGGAGCGGACGGCGGCCGACGCCAAGGGCGTGCTCGATGCACGCGAGGCGCGGCGGGCCGATGTGTTCGCGCGCTTTCCCGTACCCGGCAAGGACCCGCTGATCGCGGGCGCGCTGGGCCAGGCAGAGGCTGATCGCAGCGCCTTGCTGGAAGCCGGGCAAATTCTGCAGGGCGGCGAACTGGGCAATACACACGGCTATGCCGACTATTTCCGCGCCTTCGCGCGCGCCAGGGTCAATGGCTTGTGGCTGACGGGGGCGAGCATCGCCGGCGCTGGCAAGGAGATTGGCTTGCAGGGACGCGTCGTGCAGCCGGACTTGCTGCCGCAGTACATCAGCGCCTTGTCCAGGGAATCGGCGTTGCAGGGCAAATCGTTCGCGCGCCTGGACATGGCCACCGCGCAGCTTCCTGCCCAGGGTGCCGCGTCAGCGCCGGCAGCACCGGCGCCGCGTTTTATCGAATTCAGTTTGCAATCGTCGGCGGCACCCGCCAGCGGCGCAGGGGCGGTCAAGCAATGAAACAGCAATGGCAACAATTTGCCCAGAAATTTGATGCGCTTAGCGTGCGGGAACGGATCATGGTCTTTGGCGCCAGTGCCGCGCTGCTGATTTTCATGGCTGTTTATCTGTTCGTCAATCCGCAGTTGGCCAGGAGCAAGGCGCTGGCCGACACGATTGCCCAGCGCCAGCAGGCCGTCGCGGCCATCGATGCCGAGATGGCGCAAAGGATGGCCGCGCATGCGGGCGACCCCAACCAGCAGGAGCGCATCCGGCTAGAACGGATCAGGCAGGAAGTGCAGCAGATGCGGCAAGCCCTGCAATCGACGCAAAATGGCCTGGTGGCGCCAGAGCGCATCGTGCCGATGCTGCAGCAATTGCTGAAACAGCAGGCCAATTTGCGCCTGGTGTCGCTGGCTACCTTGCCATCCGGCGCCGTGGGGCAGGGCGGCCATGTCGCCAGCAAGGCGGCGCCATCCGCATCTGCCGCAGCGCCTGCCGGGCAGTCACCCGCGGACGCCGAGCCGGCGAAGGCGCCCGCCGTGCTATACCGTCATGGTGTGGAAATTGTATTGCGTGGGAATTATCTGGATATGGTGAATTATATGGATGCCGTGGAGGCCATGCCGTCCCATGTGTTCTGGGGCAAGCTCAATATGCAAGTCGAGCAGTACCCGAACGCCACGCTGAGCCTGACCTTGTACACGCTCAGCCTGGACGAGAAATGGATCGCGCTGTGATGCGCGCCGGTCGTTGCGTTGTCCTTGCAAGCGCGCTGCTGGCGTTGGCGACGGGGGTGTTTGCCCAGGCGCTGGCCGATCCCACGCGGCCGCCCGATGCGGCGCCTGTCCTGGGTAGTGCGGCCTCTGCCGGCGCGGCGCGGCCGCAGCTGCAATCGGTGCTGATTTCGAATCAGCCTGGCGGGCGGCGCCTGGCCGTGATCGATGGCCGCAGCGTGCGCGCGGGCGACAAGGTTGGCGGCGCAGTCGTCGTCAGCATAGGCGAAGCGAGCGTTGCGCTGCGGCGCGGCAAGACGCTCGAAACACTGCGGCTGACTCCGCAGACGGTCGACGCAAATGATGCAATGCATGTACGAAGGAAACAGGTTCATGTCACCCAATAAACACAAGGCGGGAATGCGGAAGATACTTGAAATAAGCAAGCGGGCAAGCGTCCTGGGACTTGCTGCGGGTTTGTGCGCCTGCAACGTCGCGCCTGTGAAGCGCGACACCTACAATGCGATCCAGGAGCAGATGGCAGGCGCAGTGGCCACCACCAGCCCGGCGGCGCAGTCGGCCGCGGTGGAAAACGCGCTGCTGCCGCCGGCGTCCGCGCTGGCCGCGCAGTTACCCAAGGCGCGCGGCGTGCTGGACGAGCGTTTCAATGTCGCCTTCAACAACGTTCCGGCACGCCAGTTCTTTCACTCGCTCGTCAACGGCACGCGCTACAACATGCTCGTGCATCCGGATGTGCAGGGCAACATTTCCGCCAACCTGAAAGATGTGACGCTGTTCGAGGCGCTCGACGCCGTGCGCGAGATGTATGGCTATGATTACAAGGTCGATGGCACGCGCATTGCGATTCGGCCCCTCACCATGCAAACCCGCATGTTCCAGGTGAATTACCTGACGGGCAATCGCAAGGGCACGTCGAATTTGCGCGTGTCCTCGACGTCGGTGTCGAATGCCGGCATCAGCAACAGCGGCCAGAGCGGGGGGAGCAACGGCCAGCAGTCGCCGCAGAACCAGGCGCAGCAGCCAGGCCAGCCCGGCAGCCAGGTGCAGCAAGACAGTGCCAACCTGAGCACCACGTCGGACAGCAATTTCTGGGTAGAATTGAAAGAATCGCTGGGCGCCATCATCGGCGGCACGGGCGATGGCCGCAAGGTAGTGATCAGCCCGCAATCCGGCGTCGTCGTGGTGCGTGGCATGCCCGACGAATTGCGCGCCGTCGACCTGTACCTGAAGGCGACGCAGCTGTCGGTGGACCGCCAGGTGATCCTGGAAGCCAAGATTCTTGAAGTGGAATTGAACGATAATTTTCAGACCGGCATCAACTGGGCCTCGTTTGCCTCCATCAAGAGCGGCCACACGAACCGCATCTCGACGGGCTTCATCCAGCCCGGTGGCAGCCTGGCGCCATTGCCCTTCAATGGCGGCAAACCGCCGAACATGACGAGTGGCAGCGGCCTGACGGCCAGCAGTGGCTTTGGCCTCAGTTCGGCGGCGAACGCGGCCGGCTCGATGTTCGGCCTGGCCTTCCAGACGGCCAATTTCGCCGCCATGATTACCTTCCTGGAATCGCAAGGCGCCGTGCACGTGCTGTCGAGCCCGCGCATTGCCACCATGAATAACCAGAAGGCCGTGCTGAAGATAGGCACGGATGAATTTTTCGTCACTGGCGTGAGCACTACCGTGACCTCGACCGGCACCGCGGGCGGCACCACCTCCAGCCCGAATGTCACCTTGCAGCCCTTCTTTTCCGGCGTCGTGCTCGACGTGACGCCGCAGATCGATGACCAGGGCAATATCATCTTGCACGTGCATCCGTCCGTCAGCCAGGTCACCACCGTCAGCAAGGAAATCGACCTGGGCAGTGCCGGTTCGCTGAAACTGCCGCTGGCCGCGTCCAGCACGTCCGAGATGGACAGCATGGTGCGCAGCCAGGACGGGCGCATCGTCGCCATCGGCGGCCTGATGCGCCAGGCCACTACGGCGGACCGCTCGCAAGTGCCGGGCGCGGGCGATATTCCCGTACTGGGCGCCTTGTTCCGCAACACGGGGCAGGTGATCCAGAAGCGCGAACTGGTGGTGCTGATCAAGCCCACCATCGTCGAGGGCGCGAATAGCTGGAACGAGGATTTGCTCGATTCGGGCAAGCGCATCGAGGCGCTTGACCCGCGTCGTCCGTCGGAGCGGCGCTAAATGTACCAGGCCCATTTCGGCTTGCGCGAGGCGCCGTTCGGCCTCACGCCCGATACCAGTTTCTTTTTCAACGGCCCGCAGTCGCAAAAGGCGCTCAACACCTTGCTGGTGGCGGCGCGCAATGGCGAGGGCTTCATCAAGATCACTGGCGAAGTGGGCACCGGCAAGACTTTTCTTTGCCGCAAGTTCATGCAATCCCTGGGGCCGGACTTTGTCACGGCCTACATCCCGAATCCGAACTTGCCGCCCCGTTCGCTGATCCTGGCGCTGGCCGATGACCTCGATGTGTTGCTGGAGAAAGATGCTGATCAGCATCAGCTGCTCAAGTCCCTCAACTTGCGTTTGCTCAACCTGGCGGCGCAAGGCAAGCGCGTGCTGCTGTGCCTGGACGAAGCGCAGGCGATTCCCGTCGACAGCCTGGAAGCGCTGCGCCTGCTGACGAATTTGGAAACGGAAAAGCGCAAGCTGCTGCAAATCGTGCTGTTCGGCCAGCCGGAGCTGGACGTCAAGCTGGCCCTGCCGGAAATCCGCCAGCTGGCGCAGCGCATCACCTTTCATTACCACCTGGGTCCTTTGAGCCGCGACGACGTGGATTTTTATGTCGCGCACCGGCTGCGCGTGGCCGGTTTCGACGGCGCGCGCCTGTTCAGTCGTGGCGGCGTGGGCAAGCTGTACCAGGCGTCCGGCGGCATTCCCCGCCTGATCAACATCATGGCGCACAAGGCGCTGATGGTGGCGTATGGTGAAGGACGACAGCAAGTCAGCGCCCGCCACGTGGCGCTGGCCGCCAGCGATACCCTGGCCAGCAAGCTGCGCCGTTGTTGGCTGCGGCCATGGCCGTGGCTGGCCGGCGCCGGCGTGCTGGCCGCCGCCTGCAGCATGAGCTGGACCTTATTGAACCGATGACGAAGATGAGCCTGTAGATGAGCCTGATTAACAAGATGTTGCAAGACCTCGATGCGCGCGGCACCCCCGATGGACGCGGCGACGCGGCCGGCATCCGCTCCGTGCCCGAACGCGAGCGGGGCGTCTCGCGCGCGCTGGTCTTCGGCGGTGCTGCCGGCCTGACGGCGGCCGCCATCGCCCTGGGCTGGGTCTACCTGAAGCGTCCGGCCGTGCCGCCCGTGCTGGTCAGCGTGGCCAGTACGCCTGTGTTGGCTCCTGTGTCGGCTCCCGTGTCGGCCCCGGCGCCTGCCGCCGTTGCCCCCGCGCCAGTGCCCGTCGTGGCGGCTGAACCCGAACCCGTGTTCAAGGCCGAGGAAGCCGCTCCCGCGCCGACCAGGGCGCGGCCCGCCGAAGTGCGGCGCATCACGGAAAAGGCCGCCAAGCCTGCCGCTGCACCCGTGGTGAAGACGCCAGCACCGGCCGCCAGCGAGCGCATCATCGATGGCAAGCAAGTTACCGCGCAGCAGCGCGTGGAGAATGAATACCGGCGCGCGCTGGGCCAGTTGCAGGATGGCCGCGTCTCGGAAGCGCTGGCCGGCTTGCAGCAGACGCTGCAGGTGGACCCGCGCCACCAGGGCGCCCGCGAAACCCTGGTGCGCCTGCTGCTCGAAGCGCAGCGTCCCGACGAGGCTGCGCGCCAGTTGCAGCTGAGCCTGGCGCTGGACCCGAAACAGCCGGCGCAGGCGATGATGCTGGCCCGTTTGCAGCTGGACAAGCCCAACGGCGGCGCGGCGGCCCTCGATACCCTCATGCGCAGTCTGCCGTACGCCACCGACAGCGGCGAATACCAAGCCTTCCTGGCCGGCGTGCTGCAGCGCGAGCAGCGTTACCGCGAAGCGTCCGAGCACTACCAGCTGGCCCTGCAGACAGCACCCGACAACAGCGTCTGGTGGATGGGCCTTGGCATCGCCTTGCAGGCCGACAAGCACCCGGCCCAGGCGCGCCAGGCGTTCGAGCGGGCCAAGGGCTTGCAAACTCTGTCGCCCCAGCTGCAGGCGTTTGTCGAGCGCAAGCTGGTGCAGTTGACGGCGGCGACCGCCAAATAGGCGCGGGCCGAGCGCACCACTTTCACCTCCGCCGCAAGCGACATCGCAGGCTGTGGGGGTGGACTTGTACCACATGACTGAAGCGGATGATCCCGCAAACAAGATGACCACTGCCTGGAAATTCCCCGATGCCCCCAATACTGCCTGCTTCACGACCACGGAGGTATTGAACGGTGCTCCCGTCGTGCATGTGTTCCATGATTACGAAGGGGATTGGCAATTTCACGGCGCGTCAGGCGCAACGGCATCGAGCTCCGTCAAAATCGTCAGTCTGGCATATATGATAGGTAGCGATGATTTGCTGGCGCCCCTGCATGACTTGCCCTATGGCTGGCGCGCGCAATGGCATGCAGGCGCAGGAAACTGGGAGCGTTTCAAGGACCATCCTTTTCCCTCGTTTGCGGAGCATGGCTATTACCTGGAAGACGCCATCTGGCTTGCCCAGTATTTGACAGATATCCAGCCTCCGCCCGCGGAAGTGCGCGAGCAACTGGCCATCGGTTCGTACGTGAAACTGGTTTTTCGCTTCGCCGCCGAAGACGGTGCGCGCGCGGATGGCCAGTGCGAAAGAATGTGGGTGCTAGTGACCGGCATCGATGAAGAGGAAGGCTGGTACACCGGCAGCATCGAGAATACTCCGCAGCATCCGGCGGCCAGATACGGCGACCTTATCGCGTTTCATCCCCTGCATGTGGCAGACCTTGCGCCTCAACAGGCATGAAGGAAGCCCGTTTGAAACCTCTTGGCCTGCTCATTGCGTTCTGCTGTTTGTGCAACAGCGCTCTGGCCGCACCCGCCAGCGTGCCTGCCAGCTACGTTCTTGACAATACGGAAGTGCGCGACATCCGTGCACAAGCCCTGAAACGGGACTATCAGCTGTATGTTGCCTTGCCCGATTCCTATCGGCAGGGAAACAAGCGCTATCCTGTGCTGTTCGTCGTGGACGCCAATTACTCGTTCGCCATCGTGCGCAATATCGCGCAGCGCCTGAACAAGCATGCGGGGATGGAAGAAGTGGTGGTGGTGGGGCTGTCATATGCGAATGGCGATGGCGGGGTGTACAGCCGCCGCCGCGATTACACGCCCACCACGCCGCGCAAGCATGACTACCGCTCGGATATGCCGGGGCGGCAGCCCGCGTTCGGCGAAGCGAAGGCGTATGGCCAGTTCATCTCGGGCGAAGTATTTCCCTTCATCGCACAGCATTACCGCGTCAACATGCAGCGCAAGGTGTTTATCGGCCACTCCTACGGCAGCCTGCTGGGCCTGCAATTCCTGCTGACGGAACCGCGCACCTTCGAGCATTACATCCTTGGCAGTCCGTCGCTGTGGTACGACGCCGGCGTCATGTTCGACCGCGAACAGGCGTATGCCGTCAGCCACAAGGACTTGCCGGCGTCCGTGTTCTTCGGCATCGGCGGCCTGGAAAAGCTGGCGGCGGGCAAGAAGCGTTCGCGTTCGGAGGAAGAGGCCGACATGCTGGCCGACTTGCGCGAGTTCGACGGGAAGTTGAAATCGCGCAAGTTCCCCGGCTTGAAAACCCGCCTGCGCGTCTTCGAGGATGAAGATCACGCGAGCGTGTTTCCTTTTGTGCTGACGCACGGATTGCGGGCGTATTTGAAGTCAGTGAAGTGAATCGCGCTCAGGCGCACACGACTGTCTCGCCCCGGAAACGCTGGAGTGGACAACGTTGGAGCTTGGTCTCCAACAGCGGCTGCTTAAGGCTTCCTTGAGGGCGAGCTGAAGCAGCTTTACAAGCGCGCCTCGTCGCCCCACACATGGCGCATGCTGAAATGCACGCCGGCATCGTCTTCGTGCAGCGATGAAACGATGGCGTAGCGGCTGTCGGCCGTGTCGCGCGGCGTCATTTGCGATAGTTCGGCGGCGGCCAGCGGCGCGCCCAGCGCGTCGCTGAGCGGGTGGACATGGGCGGCGCCCCGTTGCGTCACCACCCCCAGCTCGCCGCTGCGCAGGCGCACCAGGGTGCCGGGCGGATATTTGCCCAGCAGCTTGACGAATTGTTCTCCCAGCAGCGGGTCGATGGGCACGCCCTGGTCGAGGAAGATGTGGCGCAGCGCCTGGTCGGGCATGATGGAGCGGCGGTAGTTGCGCGCGGAGACGCGGGCGCAATAGCGGTCGGCCAGGCCGATCAGCTTGGCATTTTGCAGGATTTCGTCGGCCGTGCGCCCCTGCGGGTAGCCGCTGCCGTCGTCGTTTTCATGGTGCAAGAGCACGCAACTGAGCCATTCCTCGTTATCGACGCCGGCGCAGCGCAACAGTTCCGCGCTTTCCTGCGGATGCTGGCGCACGATGCGCATTTCGTCGTCATTCAGGGGGCCGCGCCGGTCCTGGAAGCTGTCGTGGTGGCGCAGCATGCCCACGTTCATGGTCAGCGCGGCTGCGCCGATCAACAGTAATTCATCGTGGGACTTGTGCATGCTGCGGCCCACCAGCATGGCCAGCAAGGCCGTTTCGATGCAGTGGCGCACGGCGTAGCTGCCGGCGATCTGGTTGAGCAGGATGCTGGCCAGGGCGATATCGGCATCGTGTTCGAGCGCGCGCAGCAGTTCGCGGGCGATATCGCGCACGTCGCGCTCGGCATTGCTTTCGCTGCGCAAGTCCAGCAACAAGCGCTCCAGGCGCTGCGCCGCCTCGTTCAGCCGGCGCAGCACGGATGGCTGTTCGGGCGCGCCCACGTAGAGGCCCAGCTGCAGCAAACGGCCCAGCTGTGCGCCGTCCGTGATGATCTGCCCCTTGCGCAGTTGCGGGCCGGCACTCTGGTCTGCCAGAAACAGATCCCAGGGCAGGGGTTCGCCGGGAATCAGGTCGGCCGGGCCGATGCGACGCTGTACCATGCTGTCATCCTTTGCTCCGCCGCAGCGAAGCCATGCTCAGTGCTCGGTTATATGCTGCGCAGGCGCTCCAGGGCCAGGCGCAAGGTCTCGTCTTTCTTGGCAAAGCAGAAGCGCACGATGCCCGACTCCTTGCCCTGGGCGTAAAACGCGGAGACCGGGATGGCGGCCACCTTGATTTCCGTCGTCAGCCATTCGGCGAACTGGGCTTCGGTCTCTTGCGAAATGGCATCGTAGCGCACGCACTGGAAATACGTGCCGTCGGCCGGCAGCAGGGTAAAACGGCTGCCCGCCAGGCCATCGCGGAACACATCGCGCTTGCGCTGGTAAAACGCGGGCAAGTCCAGGTAGGGTTGCGGGTCCGCCATGTAGCCGGCCAGGCCGTGCTGCATCGGCGTGTTGACGGTAAATACGTTGTACTGGTGTACCTTGCGAAACTCCGCCGTCAGGGCCGCGGGCGCCGCCACATAGCCGACTTTCCAGCCCGTCACGTGATACGTCTTGCCGAAGCTGGAAACGATGAAGCTGCGCGCCGCCAGTTCCGCATTGCGCGAGAGCGAGGCATGCGGCACGCCGTCGTAGACCATGTGCTCATAGACTTCGTCGGAGAGTATCAATATTTGCGTGCCACGCACGATGTCGGCCAGCGCCGCTACGTCGGCAGGGCGCAAAATCGTGCCCGTCGGGTTATGCGGCGTGTTGATGATGATCAAGCGCGTCTTGGCGCTGACGGCGGCGGCCAGCTTGTCCCACGGCACGCTGTAGCCTTGTTCGCCCACCTGCATGGAGACCAGCACGGGCACGCCGCCGGCCAGGGCGATGGCGGGCAGGTAACTGTCGTAGGCCGGTTCGATGACGATGACCTCGTCGCCCGGATGCACGCAGCACAAAATGGCCGTGGTGAGCGCCTGCGTGGCGCCGGCCGTGACGGTGATTTCCGTGCCTGCATCATAGCTGTGGCCGTACAAGCTGGCGATCTTCGCGGCAATGGCGCAGCGCAAGGGAGCGGCGCCCGTCATCATCGGATACTGATTGTGGCCGGCGCGCATGGCGTCGCTGACGAGTTCGACTAGTTCCGGCGCGCAATCGAAATCGGGAAAGCCCTGGCCCAGGTTGACGGCCCCATGCTGAGCCGCCAGGCTGGACATGCGGCTAAACACGGTGGTGCCCACGAGAGGCAAGCGAGTGGTCAGGGTGGGAGTCAGATGGGGCAGGGACGGGCTGTTCATGAACGGTAGGGTCGCGGTGCGGAAAGTGGAATCGTGTCCCCATTCTAGCGCAGCGCGCCCCGTTGCGTGCGGGGCTTTGGCGGCTCAGCCTGGCAATGCCCAGCCTTCCGGCAGCATGATCTTGAACATGCCGGCCTTGGCCGTCTTGCGGGCCAGTTTCAGCAGGGCCTTGTCCTTGGTGATGAGGATGTCGGCGTTGGCGTCGCGCGCCAGTTCGAGGAATTTCTGGTCATCCTTGTCCGTGCAGACGGGCAGGCGCACGCCGGAGACGGGCGGTGCCACCACCGTGATGTGCGCGTCGAAGCGGGCGGCGGCAACGGCGCGGCTGGCTTCGTCGAGAGGTAGATGCTTGTAATGCAACACAACCAGATATTCCGCGCGGCAATCTTCGCGCGTGATGGCGTGCACGGCGCCGCTTTCCATGGCCGCCAGCAAAGGTGCCCAGCGCGGGTCGTTGAAGACGAACAGGTCGAGGCAAACGTTGGTGTCGAGGACGAGTTTTTGTGGAGCAGGTATCATGTCGGCAATTCTATTCTGTAGTGATAATTTATGTTGATCGTGCTTTCGCCCGCCAAGAGTCTCGACCTGGAGACGCCGCCAACAACCTCGTTGCACAGCACCCCCGATTTTCTCGACCATTCCGCCCAGCTGATAGCCCGCATGCGCCAGTTTTCGCCCGCCGAAGTGGGCAGCCTGATGGGTATTTCCGACGCCTTGTCGGCCCTCAACGTGGCCCGCTACGCTTCCTGGACGCCCAAGCTGGAAGAGGCGCGCCAGGCCATCATGGCCTTCAATGGCGACGTGTATGCCGGTTTCGAGGCGCGCAGCCTGCAACCGGCCCAGCTCGACTATGCCCAGTCGCGCGTGCGCATTTTGTCAGGCCTGTATGGCTTGCTGCGTCCGCTGGACCTGATTCACCCGCACCGCCTGGAAATGGGCACGCGTTTGTCGACCACGCGCGGCAAGGATTTGTATGCGTTCTGGGGCGACACCATCACCAACGGCCTGAACCGTACAGCGCAGGAGCAGGGCGCCAAGGTGCTGGTCAATCTTGCCTCCGAAGAATATTTTAAATCCGTTAAGCCGCGCCAGCTGGACGTGCCCGTCATCGCGCCGGTGTTCGAGGACTGGAAGAATGGCAAGTATAAAATCATCTCGTTCTACGCCAAGCGCGCGCGCGGCATGCTGGCACGTTATGCGGCGGTCAACGCCATCCGCGATCCGGAACAACTGAAACAGTTCGACGTCGATGGCTATGGTTTCGTGCCGGAAGCGTCGAATGATACTAGCTGGGTGTTTCGACGCAAGGTTGGCGAGTAGGCGCGAAGGAATCAGTAAAGCACCCCAGCTGCAAAAGCTGGGGTCGTACCCTCAGGGTACGACCCCGGTCCTTGCTTTTGGGGTTGACGCAAGAAAAAACCGGAGCAAGCTCCGGTTTTTTTATTTTACTGCCAGAATTTCCACCACTTGCGTTCCTTGTTTACCCCTTCCGGGCTGAGGAATGCCGTGTTCGGGTAGTTCTTGGTCAGCACGCGCAAGGTGTCCTCGCGCAAGTCGGTCAAGCCCAGCTTGTCATACGAGCGGTACATGATGAACAGCGCTTCTTCGATGGCCGGCGAGGCGGCAAAGTCGCTGACCGTCGTTTGCGCGCGGTTGGCGGCGGCCAGGTAGGCGCCGCGGCGGAAGTAATAGCGCGCCACGTGCACTTCGTATTTCGCCATGGCATCGATCAAATAATTCATGCGGGCCAGCGAATCGGGCGCATATTTACTATTTGGGAACTTGTCGACCAGTTGCTTGAAGGCCGCAAACGCTTCGCGCGTGGCTTTCGGATCGCGCTCGGTCGGGTCTTGCTCGTACAGGAAGTTCAGGAAGCTGATCTGGTCATTAAAGCTGATCAGGCCACGCAAGTAGTACATATAGTCGACATTGGCGTGGTTCGGATGCAACTTGATGAAGCGTTCGACGGCAGCCAGTGCCTGCGCCTGGTCTCCCGACTTATAATACGCGTAAGCGATCTCCATCTGCGCTTGCAGAGCATAGTTGCCGAAAGGATAGTTAGCCTCCAGCTTCTGGAACAGGCCGATTGCAGCTTCATAGTGCTGCCCGGCCATTTCTTCACGCGCCTCCGAGTATAATTTCGTAACGGACCAGTTTTTGGTCTCATCCACTTTTTCAGGCAACAAGCTGCAAGCGGACATGCCGAGCAGAACGACTGAAGCGACTACCAACGATAATTTTTTTTGCATGACGTTTTGCAAGAAGGTTTTAACCAAGATTTTACAATAGGCTGATTATAGCCGATGGGAATGCTGTGATATTAACTCCGAAGCCTAATTTGGCTGACCCCGCGTTTGACTCCCTTTCTGACCATGCTGCCGAAGAGGCGTTTGACGGCGATTTTGCCGCCGACGACGTCTTCGAGGAAATGGCCCCGATTACATTGGAACTGACGCCGGACGCCTGCGGCCACCGCCTCGATAAAGTCATCGCCCAACTGGTGCCGCAATACTCGCGCAGCCGCTTGCAATTGTGGCTGGAAGCCGGTTTCGTGACCGTCGATGGAAAAGTTGCCAAACGCAACATGACCGCCTATGGCGACGAGAAGATCGTCATTCTGCCGCAAAGCGCGCCGGAAGACGAGGCTTTTAAGCCGGAAGCGATGGAATTGAACATCGTGCACGAAGATGAGCATATCATCGTCATCAACAAACCGGCCGGACTGGTCGTGCATCCGGGACCCGGCAACTGGTCGGGCACCTTGCTCAACGGCTTGCTGCACCACTGTCCGCAGCTGGCGGGCGTGCCGCGCGCCGGCATCGTGCACCGCCTGGACAAGGATACCAGCGGCCTGATGGTCGTCGGCAAGACCCTGGCCTCGCAAACGGACCTGGTGCGCCAGTTGCAGGCGCGCACCGTCAAGCGCGAGTATTTCGCGCTCGTGTGGGGCACGCCGAAAATGGCGGGCACCATCGACGCCTCCATCGCGCGCCACCCGCGCGACCGCGTCAAGATGGCCGTGTCCGAAAACTTTACGGCCAAGCCTGCCATCACGCACTATGAATTGATCGGCAGCGGCGAACTCGATCGCCGTCCCGTGAGCCTGATGCAATGCCGCCTGGAAACAGGCCGCACGCACCAGATTCGCGTCCACATGCAGCATCTGGGCTTTGCGCTGGTCGGCGACTCCGTGTATGGCAAGCAGCACCTGGTATCCGTCTTCTCGCGCCAGGCGCTGCAGGCGCGCCGCCTGGGCCTCGTGCATCCGGGCACCCTGGAAGCGTGCGAGTGGATCGTGCCGCTGGCCGATGATTTCGCTCAGCTGATCGCCACCGCCGGCATTCCCGAGCCGGAACAGGTCTGATGACGGCTGCCTTGCCTTACATCAATCCCGATTGGCCCGGCCTGCCCGCGAACGTGGGCGCGCTGGCAACCGTGCGTGCGGGCGGCATCAGCCAGGGTCCATACGGTGACGGGCAGGGCGGTGGTGGCTTGAACCTGGGCACGCACGTGGGCGACGATCCTGCGCGCGTGGCGGCCAACCGTGCGCGGCTGGCGGGCGTCTTGCCATCCGAGCCTGCCTGGCTGTCGCAGGTGCATGGCGTGGCCGTGGCCGATGCCAGCAGGCTGGACGGTTGCGTGCCCGATGCCGACGCCAGCATCGCCACGCAGCCTGGCGCCGTGTGCGTGGTGATGACGGCCGATTGCCTGCCGGTATTGTTCTGTTCGACAGATGGGCTGGTCGTCGGTGCGGCCCATGCGGGCTGGCGCGGCCTGGCCAACGGCGTCTTGCAGCACACGGTGGCCAGCATGCGGGCGCAGGGCGCGACGGATATCCTCGCCTGGCTGGGGCCGGCGATTGGTCCGCAGCAATTCGAAGTGGGGCAGGACGTGCTGCAAGCGTTCCGCGACGGCGCGCGTGATGCTGTCGAGCGGCAAGTGTTGAGCGCTTCTTTCGTCGCCATAGCTGGCAAGCCGGGCAAGTACCTGGCCGACATGTATGCGCTGGCGCGCACCATGCTGCTGCGCGATGGCGTGGCGCAAGTGGCGGGCGGGCAATATTGCACTGTCAGCGATGCGGCGCGGTTTTACTCGTACCGGCGCGATGGCGTCACGGGAAGACAGGCCAGCTTGATCTGGCGCAAATAATCTGCACGGCAGACACTTATGTGTCTGCCGTTTTTGTTTTATCGTCTGCTGAGGCAAGTGCGCGGGCGTTCAGTTCAGCGATACGCGCGGCCTTGCGTTTGCGTCGCCGCGAGCCCGTCAGATAGAATAGGATGGACAGCGGAATGACGCAGTACAGCACGAAGGTCATCAGCCCGGCGACGATGGATGGTTCCGTCAGCGCCATGAGGCCGACGACATAGATCCAGGCAATAGCGGTCATGAGCATCATTGGTATTGGCAGTCAGTAAGAGTTTGCATGCAGGTGGCCCGGAAGTAGTTATTTATTAATTCTTGAATGGACTTACATACATCTATGAATATGCCCGATCCTCAAATGATGACCAAGGAATGGATGGCGCAGATCAGCAATCCTGAGCAGTGGAAGACGTGGTTCAACATGGTACCGCAGCCCCAGGGCAATCCGATTGCCGGCATTTTGCAGGATGCGGGTGCCAGCATCAAGCCGGAAGCGATCGAGCAACTGAAAAATGCCTACGTGGCCAAGCTGGCGGGCTTGTGGGCCGACTTTATGGCTGGCAAGGCGCCGGAACTGAAAGACCGCCGCTTCGCCGCGCCGGCCTGGCACGCCAGCCCCCTGTCGGCCTTCAATGCGGCAGCGTATTTGCTGAACGCGGAGTTTCTCAGCGCCATGGCCGATGCCGTGGAAGCGACGCCGCACCAGAAGCAAAAGATTGCGTTTGCCGTGCAGCAAATCGTCGACGCCATGTCGCCCGCTAATTTTCTTGCCACCAATCCCGACGCCCAGCAAACCCTGATCGAGACCAAGGGCGAAAGCCTGGCCAAGGGCTTGAGCAATATGCTGGCCGACATGCAGAAGGGCCGCATCTCGCAGTCCGACGAATCGGCTTTCGAAGTGGGCCGCAACGTGGCCACTACGCCGGGCACGGTGGTGTTTGAAAACGCCCTGTTCCAACTGATCCAGTACACGCCGACGACGGCCACGGTATACCAGCGGCCGCTGCTGATGGTGCCGCCGTGCATCAATAAATTCTATATCCTTGACTTGCAGCCGGAAAACTCGCTCGTGCGTTATGCGGTGGAGCAGGGCAATACCGTGTTTTTGATGTCTTGGCGCAATCCGGACCTGAGCATGCAGCACCTGACGTGGGACGATTACGTGGAGCAAGGCGTGATCGAAGCCATCAAGGTCACGCAGGACATTTCCGGCCAGGACAAGCTGAACATGTTCGGCTTTTGCGTGGGCGGCACCATCGTCTCGACGGCGCTGGCCGTGCTCAAGGCGCGGGGCGAGAATCCGGCCGCCAGCCTGACCCTCTTGACTACCTTCCTCGATTTCTGCGACGCGGGCGCGCTGGACGTCTTTATTGACGAGCCGCAAGTGGCGCTGCGCGAGCAAAGCCTGGCCAAGGGTGGCCTGATGACGGGGCGCGACCTGGGCAGCACTTTTTCCAGCCTGCGGCCCAACGACTTGGTGTGGAACTACGTGCAGTCGAATTACCTGAAGGGCAAGGAGCCGCCCGCGTTCGACTTGCTGTACTGGAATGGTGATGGCACGGGCTTGCCGGGCCCCATGTTCTGCTGGTATCTGCGCAACACTTACCTGGAAAACAGCTTGAAAGTGCCGGGCAAGCTGACGGTGGCCGGGGAACAGGTCGACCTGGGCAGCATCGACGCGCCCGCTTTCATCTACGGTTCGCGCGAAGACCATATCGTGCCCTGGGGCGCGGCTTACGCCAGCACGGCCGTGCTGAACCCGAAAAAACCGAAAGCCAACCGCTTTATCCTGGGCGCTTCGGGCCATATCGCCGGCGTGATCAATCCTGCTTCGAAGAATAAGCGCAGTTACTGGAGCAATGACGCGGGCAAAGGCGCACGCACGGCGAAAGCCAAGCCCTTGACGGCCGAACAGTGGATGGAAGGCGCGACCGAGCATGTGGGCAGCTGGTGGCCCGAATGGGCAGCCTTCCTGGCCGAACACGGCGGCGCCCAGGTGAAGGCGCCCGCCAAACCTGGCAATAAGCGCCACGCGGCAATCGAGCTGGCGCCGGGGCGGTATGTTAAAGTCAGGGCGGATTAGTTTACAAAAGCTTCTCGCCAGGCAAGACCGGCGTAATCTCCGGTCTTGTCAGGAATCTACTTTTAGTT
The DNA here is from genome assembly GCF_051380795.1 of Janthinobacterium leeuwenhoeki. Lineage (NCBI taxonomy): Bacteria > Pseudomonadati > Pseudomonadota > Betaproteobacteria > Burkholderiales > Oxalobacteraceae > Janthinobacterium > Janthinobacterium leeuwenhoeki. The sequence continues at coordinate 89,604 of NZ_JBNYXT010000002.1, read as the reverse complement.
GCGTTGCAATAAATGTGGGAATCTACTACCCTGATGTGCAATGGAGCCGTTTTCCACTCTATAATGGAAAAAGTAGGCAGGTGCGAAAGCGGACCCACGTTCGCTTTTTTTTCGGATTAACTCAGTATGCGCTGCGGCGCAATAAGTGGAACTTGTGATGAGTAGTGCAAAAAAAAGTATAGACCGCCTGATTAAAAAATATCCCAACCGCCGTCTGTATGACACGCAAACCAGTTCCTACATCACCTTGACGGACGTCAAGCAGCTGGTGTTGGATAATGAAGTGTTTACCGTCGTCGATGCCAAATCCAATGAAGATCTGACGCGCAGCATCTTGCTGCAAATCATATTGGAAGAGGAAGCGAACGGCGCGCCCATGTTTTCGAGCAGCGTGTTGTCGCAGATCATCCGCTACTATGGCCACGCCATGCAGGGCATGATGGGGTCCTACCTGGAAAAGAACGTGCAAGCGTTTACCGACATCCAGCACAAATTCACGGGCACGTCGGCCGGCAGTTTCGAAGGCAAGCCATTCAGCCCGGAAATGTGGACCCAGTTCATGAATGTCCAGGGCCCGATGATGCAAGGCATGATGAACAACTACATCGACCAGAGCAAGAGCCTGTTCGTGCAGATGCAGGAACAGATGCAGAGCCAAAGCAAGAATCTTTTCGGCACGTTCCCCTTCGTTCCGCCGGTGCCGCCGACGGACAAAAAGTAAGCCGCAGCCAATGCGGTCCACATAACGGCACAGGAACTCCTGTGCCGTTATAATTTGCGGGTGTCATGCCGACTGCTGCCGATGGGTAATCAGAAGCGCTTGCGGTTGGGCGGCGTGGTTGAAGCGTCTATTGCTTCAGTTGCTGCAGCGTGGAGAGCAGATCCTGGTTTGAATGCTCCAGCTTCCATGTCCTGGCATTGTCCATGGAACTGTGAATGCTGACGTTACCCTTGAAATCTTCCCTGATATTGAGCGCAAGGCCGGAAGGGAAAATCAATGGTGCCCTATGCAATATGTATGGCGCATACGGCCCCCAGGTTTTACCTTCGTCGCCGCTGACTAGCAGTGCGCCCTCGTTATACATGCCGGCCTCCATCAGCAATCTGCCGTCATTGAGTGGCGCAACAGGCGACATCAGGACTTTGAATGGCGAAACGATTTGCGTCCAGTTCTGGCCGCGATCCCGTGAAACATAGGCGTCGGGAAACCTTCCTGCTAAGCCAGCTTCTACCAGAACGCTTTCTGTCCCATTGGGTTGATGGGTAAACTGTGCCAAGTTTTTCTTGTGCGGACTAAAGCGCTCGGTAAACTTGCCAGTGCTGTAGTCGAGTTCGCCGATCAAGCCGCTTTCCAGCGCATATCCGATCCGGTCCGCGTCTTGCCACGTCCAGAATAAGCCTTGGCCATGCAGCCACGATCCGGGCATGGTGGCATGGTACACAGATCGCCATTGACCCGCGTCCAGTTGATTCGCATGGAAAATGTTCAGCTCATCTCCCTTGCGATGCATCACGTACCAGCCATCCTTGGGGTTGCCACCGATGCGCAGCAGGTTGCCGGGCGGCAGGTTGCCTGTATCGATAGGAAGCAGCTTGTCGCCGTCACGCGCTTTGCGTAGCAGGGAGCCGGATTCGCCTACCGCAATCAACTCGGCATTGGGCAGGTCTACAGGAAACACGCAGGACAGCGACTCCACCGATTGCGCATTGATGATATTCCATTGACCTTGCGTCGAGCGTATCAGGACGGCACCCATGCGGCTGGCGGCAGCCACCCGGCCATCGGACATTTCGGTGGCACACTCGGCCCCTGCCGGGTGGGCGCGAGCAAATTGCTCGACATTGTCGTGCGCGTGGCGTGGGCTGCTCCAGCCAAGGCTGGCAGCGGCGCCGAACATGTTGCTGTAGTCGGGGGCAAAGCGCTGGATCAATTCCGCATTGGATGCCACCTGGGCGCTACGACCGTATTGCACGCCGAAATTGCCGCGTGTCACAATCAGTCGACCCAGATCCGTCGATTTGCCCGCTTCGATTTTGAAGCTTCCCACGATGGTCGAGTACACATGCAAGAGCTTGTTGGCACGGGTATCGATCAATTCGACAAACTCATATTCGCCAGGCGGCAGTGCCCCAATGAACAGGGACGTATCGCCTGCCATTGTGCTCTCGACCTTTTTCATCACCAGGTTTGCGGAGACCAGCTTGAAATCACTGCGCTGCTCCCCCGCCACCACACGGCGTAACTTGATCGTATTGAAACCGTAAATATCTTTGGTATTCGACGTGATGCTGACCACCACCGGGGTTTCTCCCGATTGTGCACTCATTTTCAGTGGATCTACCACCGACGTGTTGACGACGCAGCCGCTCAGTAGGAGTGCAGTCAAACCGCAAGCCGCGACAGCCAGGTGCCGCGCTTTCAGATTGGAAAAGGAAAAAGACATGAGATTGATTTAGTTTTTTAAAAAACAATTATATGCTAAGGCATTAGTTTCCTTAGGGCATTATTTTTAATTTCTTGACACGGGGGATGCATGGCGGGGCCTTGTTCGACCACTGCCACGATGGCAGCGGCCGGAAAAAAGCTGCCGTGGAAGCGTTGCAGATGCGCGAGTAAAAGGAGTCGGCGCTGACAGCTAAGGGCGGCTCGGGGTACAATAGCCGATTCGCCTCACCATTTTACTAGCTGCCAACTATGTCTGAAATTCACCGTATTCCCGTTCCTTCCGCCCAGCCCGAGGCCATGCTGGCCATGCCAGGTGCGGCACCGAAAGTGGGCTTTGTCTCACTCGGCTGCCCGAAAGCGCTGGTCGACTCCGAACAAATCCTGACCCAACTGCGCGCCGAAGGGTACGAAACGGCGAAATCCTACGCTGGTGCCGATCTGGTGATCGTCAATACCTGCGGTTTTATCGATGCTGCCGTGCAAGAGTCGCTCGACGCCATCGGCGAAGCGCTGGCTGAAAACGGCAAAGTGATCGTGACCGGTTGCCTGGGCGCCAAGAAAGATGCTGCCGGCGACGACATCATCATGAAGGTGCACCCGAAAGTGCTGTCCGTCACGGGCCCGCACGCGCTGGCCGAAGTGATGGATTCCGTCCACTTCCACCTGCCGAAACCGCATGCGCCGTTCCTCGACCTGGTGCCGCCGCAAGGCGTCAAGCTGACGCCGAAGCACTATGCCTACCTGAAAATTTCCGAAGGCTGCAACCACCGTTGCAGCTTCTGCATCATCCCGTCCATGCGCGGCGACCTCGTCTCGCGCCCGATCGGCGAACTGATGATCGAGGCGGAAAACCTGTTCAAGGCTGGCGTCAAGGAATTGCTGGTCATTTCGCAAGATACCTCGGCGTATGGCGTGGACGTGAAATTCCGCTCCGGCTTCTGGAATGGCCGTCCTGTGAAAACCCACATGACGCAGCTGACGGAAGCGCTGGGCGAACTGGCCAAGTCTTACGGCGCCTGGGTGCGCTTGCACTACGTGTACCCGTACCCGCACGTCGACCAGATCATCCCGATGATGAGCGGCGGCCACATCCTGCCATACCTGGACATTCCCATGCAGCATGCGCACCCTGACGTGTTGAAACGCATGAAGCGCCCGGCCAGTGGCGAGAAAAACCTCGACCGCATCCAGGCCTGGCGCGCCATCAACCCTGACCTGACGATACGCTCGACCTTCATCGCCGGTTTCCCAGGCGAAACGGAAGCGGAATTCGAGTACTTGTTGGACTTCCTCAAGGAAGCGCAGATTGACCGCCTCGGCTGCTTCGCGTATTCGCCTGTCGAAGGCGCGACCGCCAATGCCATCGCCAACCCCGTGCCGGAAGAGCTGCGCGAAGAGCGCCGTGGCCGCGTGATGCTGCTGCAGGAAGAAATTTCGAAAAAACGCCTGAAAGCCAAGGTCGGCAAGACCGTGCGCGTACTGATCGATGAAGTCACCCGCTCCGGCGGCGTGGGCCGCTCGTCCGCCGACGCGCCGGAAATCGATGGCGTCGTGTATGTGAAGCCGCCGTTCGAACCGCACCGCAAGCTGGCGGTCGGCCAATTCGTCGACGTGACCATCACGTCGGCCGATGCGCACGACTTGTGGGGCGCGGCGGAGTAAGCAGGTGTAACAACAGTACGGCAGGCAAGGGCATAAGCCCTTACAATCAAGGTGGACCAGCAATTGCTGGCCCGCCTTTTTATTTGCCCACGTACTTTGCCGACGCCATGACCACACCAAAATCTCCGCAAACCGCGCTGATCCACAGCGATTACCAGGCGCCGCAAGGCTTTGCCGCCTTTCCCAACGCCATACATCACGCGTCGACCGTGCTGTTCAAGGACGTGGCGGCCATGCGCTCGGGCAACTGGAAAGAGAAGAACGCCTACACCTACGGCTTGCACGGCACGCCCACCACCTTCACCCTGGAAGCGCGGCTGGCCGAGATCGAGGGGGGCGCACACTGCTTGCTGGCACCGTCGGGCCTGGCGGCCATCGCCATGGCGGACTTTGCCCTGCTGAAAACGGGCGATGATGTCTTGCTCCCGGAAAACATCTACAACCCGAACCGTGAGCTGGGACGCTGGCTGGCGCAGGATTTCGGCATCACGGCCCGCTACTACGATCCGCTGATCGGTGCCGGCATCGCCGCCTTGATCCAGGAAAATACCAAACTCATCTGGACGGAAGCGCCAGGCTCCGTGACGATGGAAGTGCCGGACTTGCCCGCCATTTGCCAGGCGGCCCACGCGCGCGGCGTGTTGGTGGCTTTGGATAACACCTGGTCGGCCGGCCTGGCCCTGCGCGGCTTCGACCTGGGCGTGGACATCATCATGCAGGCGCTGACGAAGTACCAGTCGGGCGGTTCCGACGTGCTGATGGGCGCGCTGATCACGCGCGAACGAGGGCTGCACGAGCGCCTGGCGCAGGCGCACATGCGTCTGGGCATGGGCGTGGGCGCGGACGACGCCTATCTGGTCCTGCGTGGCTTGCCCACCATGAAGCTGCGCTTCGACGCCCACGATGCGGGCGCGCGCGCGGTGGCCGCCTGGCTCAAGGGAAGAAGCGAGATCGCCACGGTACTGCATCCGGCTTTCGCCGATTGCCCCGGCCACGCCATCTGGCAGCGCGATTTCACGGGCGCGGGCGGCCTGTTTTCCGTGCTGTTCGATGCCCGCTACACGGAGGCGCAGACGGACCGTTTTGTCGATGCCTTGCAGTTGTTCAAGATAGGCTACAGCTGGGGTGGCGCGAACAGCCTGGTGATGCCGTACCGCATCGCCGCCATGCGCAAGGGCTGGCAGTTGCCGGGTCAGCTGGTGCGCCTGAATGTGGGACTGGAAGATCCGCAGGATTTGATCGCCGATATCGAACGGGCGTTCGCGGCGATGTAGCGGCAGTGGGCAAGCACGTTGGCTTGCCCAGAAGTAATTACATGGGCACGGGCTTGTTGTTGTTCAGGTCGAGGAAGCCGCGCAGCAAGCGGTAGGCTTTCCACAGCCAGGCCACGCCCCAGACGAGGAGGGCCAGCGGAATGCCGATCAGCGTGATCCACAGGATGGCGCCGACGACGATGCAGGCCGCATACCACCAGAAGGAACGGATCATCCAGCTGTGATGGCTGTACACGAAGGTCCCGGCCGCTTCGTCCCGCTTCACATAATTGATGATGAGCGGAATGAAGGAAAACGCGCCCAGCGAAAACACAAAGCTGGCGCCATGTATCAGGTATAACCACCAGGCCAGGTTTCTGGTCTGCTGGAGTGGGGTATCCAAAATAATATCTTGTGACATGAAAGCTCCCGTCGTTGCGCAATTTCTAATTGTAACAAGCAAAGCGGCGCGCCAGCGCAGTCCATGAAAAAAGGTGAAAGACATTGTTGAAACGAGATCGATATCCTGCCTTGGCCGCGCGCGCCAGGTCATGGCTGCGGCAGGCTTTGCCGGCCTTGCTGCTGTGCGCCAGCGTGGCCCATGCCGTTAGCGCACCCCTGGAGGCGGAGTTTGCCGCCGGCTTGAAGGAAGAGGGACTGGCGGGCGCCGTCTGGAGTGAAGTCTTGCCTGATGGCACGGTGCGCACGGGCGCAGCAGGGTTGCGCGATGCCGCCAAGCACATGCCCATGCAGGCGGACACGCGCATGCAAGTGGGCTCCGTAGGCAAGGTGGCGCTGGCGCTGGGCGTCTTGCGTCTGGTCAGCGAAGACCGGCTCACGCTCGACACGCCCTTGCAGCAAGTGCTGCCGGAACTGGCGCTGAAAAACCCGTGGCAAGCCAGCGACCCCGTGCGCATCCGCCACCTGCTGGCGCATACGTCCGGCCTGGATAATGTGCGCATCTGGCAAGCGTTCAGCCTGCACCCGGCGCCGGAGACGCCGCTGGCGGCGGCCTTCGACGGCGACCGTAATTTGCTGCGCGTGCGGGCGCGGCCCGGCAGCCGCTATGCGTATTCCAACATGGGTTATGGCTTGCTGGGCATGGTGATCGAAAAAGTCACGGGCCAGCCATACGAGCGCTACCTCGATGCGCAGTTGCTGCAGCCGCTGGGCATGGCGGACAGCACTTTTACTTTCGTCACGCAGGCGGGCGCGCAGCGCGATCCGCGCCTGGCCATGGGCCATTTCGAGCATGGCGTGGCGCAGCCGGCCGTGCCCCAGTATTTGCGTCCGGCCGCGCAATTTACAACCACGGCGGCCGACATGGCCAAGCTGGCGCAATTCCTGATGGGCGAAGGCAAGCTGCAGGGCAAGCGCTTCATCGACCTGGCGTTGATGGGCGCCTTGTCCGAACCGGCCGGCACGGATGCGGCGCAGGCTGGTCTGACAACGGGCCACGGCCTGGCGCTGGCCGTGCGCGACCGCCACAACGTGGTGGGTGCCTGCCACCCTGGCACGGCCGTGGGTTTCCGCGCCATGCTGTGCCTTTATCCTGAACAGAACAGCGCCTTCTTCGTGGCCTTCAACACGGATGCGGAGCGGGCCGACTATGAACGCTTCAACCGCCTGCTGCTGCGCGACCTGGAACTGCCGCTGCGCGCGCCGGCCCCGCGCGGCACGCCCGCGCCCACGGTGGAAAACTGGCAGGGCGTGTACGTGCCTTCGCCCAGCCCCATGGCCAGCATGGCCTGGGTCGATGCCGTCTTCGGCTTCACGCGCCTGAAATGGGATGGCGAATCGCTGTTCCTGATCCCGTTCCAGGGCGAGCCGAAGGAACTGGAACCGGTGGGCGGCTTGCTGTTCCGCGCCAGCGACCGCAGCACGCCGTCGCACGTGCTGATGCAAGAGGACGGCAAGCATGTGCTCAGCGACGGCTTGCGCAGCTATGAGCGCGCGTCGATGCTGCGCATGCTGGTGTTGTGGGGCAGCCTGGCGCTGGGCATGGCGGGCTTGCTGTATGTGCTGGTGGTAGGCGTGTGGCGCGCCGCGCTGCGCAGCCTGGGACGGGGCGACCATCTGTTCGCGCCTTTGCTGTCGCTGCTGGCGCTGCTTTTGCCGCTGCCGTTTTTCTATTTCCAGTCCTACCTGCGCCTGGGCGACGCCACTATCGCCAGCGTGCTGCTGGCACTGGCGACCGGCGCGCTGCCGCTGGCGACGGCGTTCGGCCTGGCCCGCTGCTGGCGCAGCCGCGGCACGGCGGCCGAGGCGGGTTCGTGGGCGAAATGGGATTGGATCGCCTTGCTGGCGGCCTTGCAACTGCTGCTGGTGCTGGCCTGGTGGGGACTGCTGCCGCTGCGGCTGTGGCACCTGTAGGCTGTCAGGTCCAGGCAGCCAGCAGCCGGCGCCACCAGGGTCGCGCCGGCGTGGCCCTGCTACCGTGCGCGGACCGCTTGGCGCGATAGCTGGCCGCCGCCATCTGCAGGCCGATGCGGTCCATCGCCGCCATCGCCTCGGCCTCCTGCGGCGACAAACCATGCAGCAAGGCTTGCGCCCGAGGATCGAGCATGAAGGCTGCACGCAGGGCGTCGTCCGTATACAGCCTTGCCAAATAGGTTTCCAGTGCGGGGGAACTCATGCGCTCCGCCCCGCGCGCAAGGCCGTGCGCGCCAGTTCCAGCTGGCCCAGCACATGCTCGAACGATGGGTAATTGCCGTCGCGTTCGACGATCACCGTCAAGGGCTGGGGCGCGTGGCGCGCCAGCACGGTCAATAGAGCGAAGACGGCGGGCGGTACGTCGTGCAGATGGTCGTCCAGCAAGCGCTGGCTGCCGTCAGGCGCAGCGATCCAGTGGCCGCCGCTCAGGTGCACGGCGCCGACCCTGTCCAGCGGCAAGCGCAGCAGCAGTTCCTCCGGCGCCTCGCCAACATTGACGGCATTCGCATACAGATTGTGCAGGTCGAGCAGCAGCGGCACTTGCGCGCCGTGGATAATCTGCGCCAGCCATGCCGCTTCGTCCAGCGTGCTGGCTGGCGGGGCGACCAGGGTGGCGATGTTTTCCATCAGCGGCGCGCTGCCGACGATGCGCGTGGCCAGTCCAATATTGGCGATCGCGCCGGCGACGCTGTGCGGCGTGCGCGGCGGCGCCGCCAGGTGGCCGATTTCCACGCCGCCGGCGCGCACAAAACTCAGGTGTTCGGACCAGGACTCGGCGTGTACCTCTTGCATCAGGCGCGCCATCGCGTGCAAGCGGCGTGGGTCGGCGGGAATCGTCGAGGCCAGCCCCATGCCCACGCCGTGCAGGCTGAGCGGTACCTGGCGCGCCAGGCTGCGCAAGGCGGCGATGCCGGCGCGTGAGGCGCGGTAATAATCGTCGGCGATCACTTCCAGCACGTCGATCTGCGCCAGGTTGGACAGGATGCCGGCAGCCAGTTCGCCGCGCCAGCCCAGGCCGACGCGGTCGCGCTTGGCGCCCTTGCTAGCTGCCACAGCCACCACCGCAACCGCCACAGCCGCCGGAAGACCCGCCACCGTCGCCGCCGCCGTCGCCACCGCCCGATGAAGAGTCGCCCGAGCTGTCGGACGAGGAGTCGCCGCCCGTGTTTTGCCGGGGCACCGGGTACAGCTCGGCGACATAGGCATACACCGACAAGGGCAGGGCGCCGAGGCCGAAGATGGCGGCCAGCAGGGCCATGTCGGCGCTGCTGCTGCCTGCGTGCAGGCGCGACGAGCGCATGTTCAGGCGGCCAAACAGCATGCGCAAGTCGGTCAGCAGCCGCTGCGCGCTCCAGCTGGTCGCCTGGGTGCGCAAGCCGCGCAGCATGAGCAGAAATATCACCAGCAGCAGCGCCAGGAACAGCAGCTTGTAGTGCTGGCGGCTGATGGCGATGACGGTCTTGACGGCGGCTACCGTCAGCAGCAGGTAGCGCGCGGCCCCGGTGATGCGTTCGCGCCGGCGCAGCAGCGGCGGGCCGACCAGCAATTCCTGCCGCGTCAAGGTGTCCAGGTAGGCGCGGCACGATGGCAGCATGTCTGCCTGCTCGGCCAGCTCCCTGCTGTGGCCCTGGCGGCCCAGGTACAGCCGCAGCACGTCGCGTTCGATGTCGTGATTGGCGAAGCGCAGGCTGTCGGCGCTGGCCGTTTCCAGCAGCGGGCCATCGGCGTGCAGCAAGCCGCGGTCGACCAGCACGATGGCGGCAATTTTCACGGCTTCGAGGGCGCCGCCGCGCAAAAAAGCGATGCGGTAAGGGTCATCGGCCAGCGACAGCTGCGCGTGCGGATTACGCAGCTCCTGGCGGATCAGCAGCTCGCGCGCGAGGTAGTACACGAGCAGGCCGAAGATCAGGTAGGCCAGCAGGAACCATGGCCCGCTCCAGTCAAAGGGATTGTAGCCGTTCACCGCATCGACTCCGCGTGTTCGCGCAAGCGTTCGGTAATCGTCATCAGGCTTGTGAAGGCGGGCAGGGCCTGCCCTGGCGCCAGGCGCGCCGTTTCGCGCGCCTTTGACATGGCTTGCAGAGCCGCGTGCAGGGCCGGTTCGCCCAGCTGGTCGACAAACGCTTCGAGCGCCTGCTTGCCGGACAGCGCAGACTTGCCCTCCAGCTGCGCCAGCGAAGCCGCCGCCGCGCGCAGCGGACCTGCTGCGTCGGCGATGGCGCCAGCCAGCTGCTCTTCATGCAGGCTCAATAGCATATACCGTTCGCGCATGCGCACCTGCTGGTTCAGCAGCTCTTGCCGCAGCCGGCGCAGCACGGCGTCGCGGCTGGTATGCAGGCTGGCGAAAGGGTCAAAGCCGTGCAGCACCTTGTGGCGCGCGATGATGTCGGCGAACTTGACGGCGAAGGCGTCGGCGGCCTGCGTCAATTCGCTCTCGAGCAGGAACATCACCTGCAAATCGATGGCGGCGTGCGCCAGGCGCAAAGGCCCGCGCAGCGCATCGGCAGCCTGCGGCGTAAAGCGCTTGAGCAGCAACAGCAGGTTGACGTCGGAGGTGGCGCGCACCTGTCCATCGGCGGCCGAGCCAAACAGCACGGCGGCGGCAAGGTCAGCGCCGAAGGCACTTTGCGCGGCGGCGACGAACACCTCCAGGTGGCGTTGTATCTCTTCTGGCAGCGGTGGCGGCATGCGGTGTACTTTCACGATGGGTTGGCGGTATGCGCATAAGTTTGCAATATAGCAAACTTATGCCATCGTGCCCATCGTGCGCGCACCGTCCGCCAGATAGCACCGACTCAGGTCAATACGTTCAGCAAGCCATCGAGACCCACAAAGTTCAGCGCCACGTCGGCTTGCGAGCGCACCACGGGCTTGGCGCGGAAGGCGACCGACAGGCCGGCGATGCCCATCATTTTCAAGTCGTTGGCGCCGTCGCCCATGACGATGGCTTGCGCTGGCGTAATGCCCAGCTCCGCGCACACGCGCTCCACGGTGCGCTGCTTTTCCTCGGCGTCGACGATACCGCCAATGACTTTGCCCGTCAGCTTGCCGTCGACGATTTCCAGCTCGTTCGCATGCGTGTAATCGAGGCCCAGGCGCGCCTTCAGGCGCTCGGTGAAGAAGGTAAAGCCACCCGAGACCAGCAGGGTCTTCAGGCCGGCCTTTTGCACGGCCGCCAGCATGGCTTCCGCACCCGGCGACAGTTTCAGGCGTTCGTCGTAGACGCGCTGCAGGGCCGACGCATCGAGGCCTTCGAGCAGGGCCACGCGCTGCTTCAGGCTGGCCGCGAAATCGAGTTCGCCGCGCATGGCCGCTTCCGTGATGGCCGCCACTTGCGGTTTCAAGCCCTGCATGTCGGCGATTTCATCGATGCACTCGATGGTGATCAGGGTCGAATCCATGTCCATCGCCACGAGCTTGAATTCACTCAGTTCGCGCTGGCCCATCATGTAGGTGGCGTCCAGCTGGGCCGCCTGGGCCGCCACCTCGATGGTGGGGCGCAGCGCGGGCGAATAGGCGATCTGTTCGCAGCGCACGGCGTTCGGTCCCAGGCGCGTGATGGACGTGGGCGCGGCCAGCGCGGCGATGCGATCGAGGCGGGCGCTATCGCCGTCCAGGCCCTGCAGGATCAGGTTCATGGTGATGGTCTTGGTGTTGGTCATGGGGCAGTCCTGCATAGATTATCGAATGGTCTACACCGTCAATTGCTTGATGGTGGTCTTGATCTGCGTCACGCGCGCCGCCAGGTCCGGCATGGCGGCCGTGATTTTCAGCTTGTCCTGGCCATGCAGCTTGATATGGCGGTTTTTCTGAATCAAATCGATGATGCGCATCGGGTCGATGGGCGGCTTGGCCATGAATTGCAGGGTAGCCGCCTCGCCATGCACGTCGATCTTGACGATGCCCACGGTTTTCGCCGCGATGCGCAGGCGGTGCGTCTCGACCAGTGCTTTCACCGGGTCGGGCAGCTTGCCGAAGCGGTCGATCAGCTCTTCCTGGATATCGTCGATCTTGTCCTGCGTGGCGCAGTTGGCCAGGCGCTTGTAGATCGACAGGCGCTCGTGCACATCGCCGCAGAAGTCCGCCGGCAGCAGGGCCGGCACGTGCAGGTTGATTTCCGTCGTCGAGGCCAGCGGCGCGGCCAGGTCCGGCTCCTTGCCGGCCTTCAGCGAGCGCACGGCTTCGTTGAGCATGTCCGAATACAGCTGGAAGCCGATTTCCGTCATCTCGCCCGACTGGCTCTCGCCCAGCACCTCGCCGGCGCCGCGGATTTCCAGGTCGTGCATGGCCAGGTAAAAGCCGCTGCCCAGTTCTTCCATCTGCTGGATGGCGTCCAGGCGGCGCTGCGCCAGTTTCGTCAGGCCCTGCACGTCGTGCACCAGCAGGTAGGCGTAGGCCTGGTGGTGCGAGCGTCCCACGCGGCCGCGCAACTGGTGCAGCTGCGCCAGGCCGAACTTGTCGGCGCGGTGCATGATGATGGTGTTCGCCGTCGGCACGTCGATGCCGGTTTCAATGATCGTCGTGCACAGCAAAATATTGAAACGCTGGGCGACGAAGTCGCGCATGACTTTTTCCAGGTCGCGTTCATGCATCTGGCCGTGCGCCACGGCGATGCGCGCCTCGGGCAGCAGTTCCGTCAGCATGGCCAGGCGGTTCTGGATGGTTTCCACTTCGTTGTGCAGGAAGTAGATCTGGCCACCGCGTTTGAGTTCGCGCAAGCACGCTTCGCGGATGATGGCTTCGCCCTCGCTGCGCACAAAGGTCTTGATGGCCAGGCGCTTTTGCGGCGCCGTGGCGATGATGGAAAAGTCGCGCAAGCCTTCCAGCGCCATGCCCAGGGTGCGCGGGATCGGCGTGGCTGTCAGGGTCAGCACGTCGACTTCCGCGCGCAAGGCTTTTAACGCCTCCTTCTGGCGCACGCCGAACCTGTGTTCTTCGTCGATGATGACCAGGCCCAGGCGGGTAAATTTGACGTCGTCCGACAGCAGTTTATGCGTGCCGATGACGATGTCGATGGTGCCGTCGGCCATGCCCTTGAACGCCTGCGTGATCTCCTTGCCGCTGCGGAAACGTGACAATTCCGCGATGCGCACGGGCCAGTCGGCGAAGCGGTCGGCGAAGGTTTGCGCATGCTGCTCGGCCAGCAGGGTGGTGGGCGCCAGGATGGCTACCTGCTTGCCGCCCATCACGGCGATGAAGGCCGCGCGCAGCGCCACTTCCGTCTTGCCGAAACCGACGTCGCCGCACACCAGGCGGTCCATCGGTTTACCGGAAGTCATGTCCTTGATGACGTTGTGGATGGCCTCGGCCTGGTCCGGCGTCTCGTCGAAGCCGAAGCTGTCGGCGAAGCGCTGGTAGTCGTGCGCCGAGAATTCGAAGGAGTGGCCCTGGCGCAGCGCGCGGCGGGCGTACAGGTTGAGCAGCTCGGCGGCCGTGTCGCGCACCTGTTCGGCCGCGCGTTTCTTGGCTTTTTCCCACTGGCCCGAACCGAGCGAGTGCAGCGGCGCGTCTTCCGGCGAGGCGCCCGAATAACGGGAAATGACGTGTAGCTGCGACACCGGCACATAAAGTTTCGTGTCCTTGGCGTATTCCAGGTGCAGAAATTCCGTCTCGCCTTCGCCCAGGTCCATGCTGGTCAGGCCCATGTAGCGCCCGATGCCGTGGTTGATGTGCACCACGGGGTCGCCGATTTTCAGCTCCGACAGGTCGCGCACCATCGATTCGACCTGCGTCACGCCTTCCTGTTTCTTGGTGCCGACCCGGCGGCCGGAACCGGCATACAGTTCCGTCTCGGTGATGAAGGCTAAATTTCCTTCCGGCGTGAACAACTCGAAGCCCGCGTGCAGCGGTGCCACGCCCAGCATCAGCTTGGCGTCGGACTGCAAAAAGCCGTCGCTGCCTTCCACCGGCGTCAGGTGCAGATCGTATTCGGTGAAGTACTGCTGCAGGGTTTCGCGGCGGCCGTTCGATTCGGCGCAGATCATCACGCGGCGGCCCGATTGCAGCAGGTAGCTGCGCAGATTGGCCAGCGGGTCGTCGGCGCGGCGGTTGACGGCGATGTTCGGCACGGGGGCCGACAGTTCTGAGGCCAGCGCATCGTTCGACTTCGCAATGGCCAGGCGCGGATACGGCTTGGCCAGGCCAAAGAACTGCTCGTCGGACAGGAACAGCGATTCTGGCGGCAGGATCGGCCGCTCGCGGTCGGCCTTCAGGAAGCGGTAGCGCGACTGGGTATCGGTCCAGAAGCGCCCGATGGCTGCATCGATCTCGCCCACCAGGGCCAGCGAGGCGTCGGGCGGCAGATAGTCGAACAGGGTGGCCGTCTGCTCGAAGAACAGGGGCAGATAGTATTCGATGCCGGCCGAGGCGATGCCGCTGCTGATGTCCTTGTAGACGACCGAGCGCGAAGGGTCGCCTTCGAACTGTTCGCGCCAGCGGTTGCGGAAGGTGGTGCGCGCCGCTTCGTCCATGGGAAATTCGCGTCCCGGCAGCAAGCGCACCTCGTGCACGGGATACAGCGAGCGCTGGGTGTCGGCGTCAAACGTGCGGATGGTTTCGATGGTGTCGCCGAACAGGTCGAGCCGGTAGGGCAGGGCTGAGCCCATGGGGAACAGGTCGAGCAGGCCGCCGCGCACCGAGTATTCGCCGGGCGACATCACTTGCGAGACATGGCTGTAGCCGGCCAGGGTCAGTTGCGACTTCAAGCGCGCTTCGTCGAGCTTTTCGCCCTTCTTGAAGAAGAAGGTGTAGGCCGCCAGAAAGGACGGTGGCGCCAGGCGCACCAGCGCCGTGGTGGCCGGCACGATCAGCACGTCGCACTGGCGCGTCTGGATTTCGTGCAGCGTGGCCAGGCGCTCGGAGACCAGGTCCTGGTGCGGCGAAAAGGCGTCGTAGGGCAGGGTTTCCCAGTCCGGCAGCAGATGGCAGCGCAGTTCCTTGCCGCCAAACCAGGGAATTTCATCGAGCAGGCGCTGGCCGTCGCTGGCCTGCGCCACCACCACGGCCAGCATCTGGCCCCGCGCTTTCAAGGCCAAAGCGGCCAGCGCCAGGGCATAGGCGTCGGATGAACCATACAGGGCGGGCAGCGCGTAGCGGTTGCCGGGCTTGGGGAGGGCTTTTGTTAAGTCTAAGGACATGCAGGCGATGACACTAGTGGCAGAGGCAGTTGAATGGGAGAGCTGTGGTGCGCGCAGCGCCGCCAGTGACGGCGCCGACAGGCGAGATTATAGACCATCGCCCGCGCGCATATTCGCAATCCCGAACGGCACATGCACCATCGGGATGGTGCCGCCCGCCGATTTCAGGTGGCTCAGCTGATCGTCGAAGAAGATATGCGGCTTGAACACGGCCAGCACGCGCGACTTGTCCATGCCGCCGAGGAAAAACGTCTCGTCGGCCGCCACGCCCCAGCTTTTCAGGGTCGTCACGACTCTTTCGTGCGAAGGCGCGTTGCGCGCCGTGATGATGGCGATGCGCAGGATCTTTTTATAGCCGGGGTCGCGCCGCTGCGCCTTTTCTTCCAGGCGCTGCATGGTGGCCAGCTTCTGAAACAGGTCGGCCAGCGGTCCGGGGCGGTGCGGCGTGCCCACGTTCAGGGTTTCATGGGCGTGGAATTCATCGACGTCATTGTTGCGCTTGAAGACGGTTTCCGCTTCATCGTCGGCGATCACGCCGTCGAAATCGAAGGCCACGCGCAGTTCTTCGTCGTTTTCGTCGTCTTCCGTGCGCGACGGCAGCACCAGACCGGCCGGATAGTTGCAGGCCAGGGCGCTGCGTACGTCGTCTTCATTCGCGCTGAGGAACAGCGATGCATTGAAGGCGGGCAGGTAGGGGTAGGGCGACTTGCCCGTCATGAAGGCGGCGCGTGAAATGTCCAGCCCATAGTGGGCGATTGAGTGCATCACGCGCAGCCCCGTTTCCGGCGAATTGCGCGAAAACAGCACCACTTCCACGGGCGATTGGCGCGGATAGTGCTTGTTGATGTTCAGGAAGCGGCGGATGAAGGGAAAGGCCACGCCGCGCGGCAAGACCGTGTCGATATGCGTTTCCTGGTACTTGCGGTATTCCTCGGGGCCATTGTCAAGGTAGACCTGGTGCGATTCGGCCAGGTCGAACAGGGCGCTGGAAGCGACCCCGATCACCAGTTTGTGTTCGATAGGATAAGCCATGGTCTGCCTGTTGTTTGCTTGTTGCTCATCTTATACGACGATCAACTGCGGAGCCAATAGCGACATGCGGCGATTCTTTTGCACCAAAGCAGGGCGCCATGTCAATTTTTTTGCCCCCTGTGCAATACGCGCCACAGTAAAGAAAGAAATCTTGTCCTGTGTCAAGTATTTGACAGCCAGCGCACCCATTTTCCACTATGCTTCCAATTATGAAATCTCGCCAATTGTAACGAAGCGTACGCCCCATCCCCGCCGCCTTTATACAAGTGTCAGCTGTTTTACTCGAACATGCCAGCCCCGACTTCGCCAGCAGCCTTCGTGACTTTATAAAGGACCTAGCCATGTTTAAGAATTTACTGATCAAATGGAAGTTGGCGACCCTCGTCGCCGTGATGATGCTGGCCTTGCTGGTGGTGGGCATCAGCGGCTACTCGGGCATCGCCACCGTGGGCCGCGCCGTCAATGAAATCGGCGTGGTGCGCCTGCCGTCGATCCAGGGCTTGATGATGATCAGCGAAGGCCAGACGGCCGTCGGCGCCGCCACCCTGACGGCCGCCATGTATGAAAACAATTACCAGGCACAAGACAAGTTCGCGGAAGCGCTGCAGCTGCGCACCAAGGCCTGGAACAATATCGAAGCGGGCCGCAAGCTGTACGAACCGCTGCCGCAAACCGCCGAGGAAGCCGTGCTGTGGCAGCGCTTTCAAGGCGAGTGGACGGCCTGGAAGGCGGATGACGACAAGGTGCGCGCCATCTTGCTCCAGCTGGCCGACAACCGCGACGAGCCGCGGCAGAAAGAGCTGTTCGTGGCTTTCCACCAGCAGTACCAGGATTCGCGCGCGTTGTTTGGCAAGGCCGAAGGCACGCTCAACGAGATCATCAAGCTCAATAACGGCGTGGCGGACGCCAGCGTCAAGGACGGCAGCGCGGCCGTGATCCGCTCGGAAAGCCTGATGGTCATCCTCGGCTTGCTGGCCTCCGCGCTGGGCATCGGCTGCGCCGCCTACATCACGCGCGCCATCACGCAGCCGATCAATTTGGCCGTGAAAGTGGCGCAAACGGTGGCCTCGGGCGACCTGACGAGCCACATCGAGGTGCACACGACGGAAGAAACGGGCCAGCTGCTGCAGGCGCTGAAAGACATGAATTCCAGCCTGGTCAACATCGTCGGCCAGGTGCGCAGCGGCACGGAGACCATCGCCACGGCCTCGTCGGAAATTGCCAGCGGCAACTTGGACCTGTCCTCGCGCACGGAAGAGCAAGCCAGTTCGCTGGAAGAGACGGCGTCGTCGATGGAAGAACTGACGTCGACCGTGCGGCAGAATGCCGACAACGCCCAGCAAGCCAACCAGCTGGCGCTGAGCGCCTCGGGCGTGGCGGTCAAAGGCGGCGCCGTGGTAGGCAAGGTGGTCGAGACCATGGACGCCATCAACGACTCGTCGCGCAAGATCGTCGACATCATTTCCGTCATCGACGGCATCGCCTTCCAGACGAATATCCTGGCCTTGAATGCGGCCGTGGAAGCGGCGCGCGCGGGCGAGCAGGGACGCGGTTTCGCCGTCGTGGCGACGGAAGTGCGTAATCTGGCCCAAAGATCCGCTGGCGCAGCGAAAGAAATCAAGATACTCATCGGTGACTCGGTGGTGGCGGTCGACGCGGGCAGCAAGCTGGTGGCCGAGGCGGGCAGTACGATGGCTGAAATCGTCTCCAGCGTACAGCGCGTGACGGACATCATGGCGGAAATCAGCCTGGCCACGCAGGAGCAAAGTTCGGGCATCGACCAGATCAACCAGGCCATCGGCCAGATGGACCAGGTGACGCAGCAAAACGCGGCCCTGGTGGAAGAGGCGGCAGCGGCGGCCGAATCCTTGCAGGAGCAATCGGGCCAGCTGGCCGGCGTGGTCAGTGTCTTCAAGATCGATGGCGCCCAGGCGCCTGCCGCGCGCGCGCAGCCTGCCGCCCCGCGCGCTAAGCCTGTGCTTGCCCGCCCGCCCGCGCGGCCTGCCAAGGGGCATTCCGTGCTGCACGTTGTGCCCTCCACGCGCAAGAGCGCACCCCCGGAAGGGGAATGGGAAGAATTTTAAGCAAGGTATTCGAGGCGCCTTCCCTGCTGACCCAGGCGGCCGCCTCGTGCGGCCGTTTTGCATGCGGCGCGCCGCGCGCCGGCAGCGTGCATTCTTTGCGCGCGCGCAAACCCGTGGCGCAAAAAAAGGATTGAATAGAAGGCTCAGACAAACCATCCCAGGCATTTCGGTCATTGCCGCCTGGTATTGGCGTCTGCGCAGACACTATGCTCGCATGGTTGTCGCCACCAGGTCCGGCTGATCAGGCACAGCTGCAATGACTTCCCATTCCCTTGTTCCCGCACGCGCCTGTTCGCGCTTGGGCATCGCCTATGGGATCGCTATTTGGCGGGCCAAGCAACTATTGTGGTGGCCCGGTGTTCATTCATCATGCGTAATCCAGCGAGAGGAGGGCGAGCCATGAGCCTTGCCATCATTGATTTCAGCACCACGAAGTGGGTCGATATTCCTGAAACGACTAGCCGCATCAAGGTGCAGCTGCGTGCCGAGCCCCCTGTGGGCGCGAATCTGAAGATCGTCATTTTTAGCCGCGAAATCTCCCAGGAGTCCGAATGGGAGAAAATCGGCTCATCGTTCCTGGACAACCTGGCCCATACGCCCGACGTGCAATCGACCTCGTTTCCCGTCAAGCCCAAACGCTATTACTCGTTCAAGGTGCAGGGTGAAGCCCACCTGCTGATGCCGCAGGTGGATCAGCTTCGCGTGGGCCTGTCCGTCCTTGCCGATAACGACGAGCTGTTCAACTACGGCTCACCGCGCGTGGTCCAGGGCAATGCAGCTGGGCTGATCGGTGTGACTTATTTGCAACTGAGGGGCTAGTCATGCGCTACTTTCCAGCGTATTGCATGGCGCTGTGCATGGGCTTGTACGGTGCCAGCACGGCCGCCGAAAAAGTGCCGCTCAGCACTGTGTTGTCGGACACCGTGATCGACATGCCGGTCACGACGGCGCCGGCTGCCTTCCTGCTGGGCGCATCGGGGCAGCAGGTGCCGCGCCTGTCAACTTTCCGCGAATTCGGTACACAAGTCGCGCGTGCCTATGATGACAGCGGAAAACTCTCCAATGCCGTGGCCGCCGAAATCGCGCCCAGCCTGGTGCTGGGACATACCACGTGGGAGCGCATCGTGAGCAGTTGGCCTAGCCGCGTACTGTCGCGCACCACGGTGTCGTTTGCCACCAAGGTGGGGGAAAACAACGGCACCAAGCAAACGGCGTTGGGCCTGCAGTCCATCTTGTATTCGCGCGAGATGGATGGTGTGTTGCTGGTGGCGGCCGACGAGCGTTGTCGGGGCGCCGCCCTTTCCTTAGATGATAGTGCGCCGCCCAAAGAGCCGTCGGCTCCGGTGTCGATGTCAGCGGAACTCCGGGCGTCCATTGAAAAGTGCCAGGAAGAAATTACAGGCATCCTGACGAAATGGAACCAGACCATGCTGGCCGTCGGCGCGGGCAGGGTATTTTCTTCTGGAAATACACCCGCTGCCAGTGCGGCCGATGCCTCTGCCTATTGGCTGACGGGCAGTTATGGGGGGGATCTTGGCAAAGAGAAAATGAAAACTGGCAAGCGGCTCGGCTACCTGCTGACAGCGCATGTCAGGCATATGAGCAATGCGGCGATGAGAGACCCTGCCGGCAATGACATTCTTGCGCGCCAGCGCGTCGCCGGACTCAACTTGCGCTATGGTAATCCACGCCTGGCTGGAATTGCTGAGTATTCCATACTCAGGAGTAGTGCGCCCGGCTTGAGTCTGGACGACCGCAAGCGAGCGCTGCTGGGCCTGGAATACAAGGTGGCCGATGGCATGTATCTGACCCTGGGCGTGGCCAGTGACAACCAGGCAGGGCAAAGCAAGCGCTCGATGCTGGCCAATGTTAACTGGGGCATTGCCAAGTCGTCCGTCATCTTTCCTTAGCGGACATGGTGCGCGATCATTCGTAGGCGCCCAGCCGGCGCTGCTCGTCGGGCGTGAAACTGGCGTCGCGCAGTTGCTGAAGGGCTGCAGCATCCTGCGCGCCTCCGGGCAGGCCGGCCTGCTGCGCCTTCTGCGCCTGATACGTGATGATGCGCTGCTGCCACTGCGACTCTTCGCGGTCCAGATCCGCCAGGCGCGCCGCCGCTGCTGGCGTGAAGGTGCTGGCGCGCAGGCGGTAGACCTCATTTTCGCCACCGCCCTGGGCCCGCAAGGTTTTGACGGAGGCGTCCAACTGCACCACCTGTAGCGGCGCGTCGCGCGCGGCGCGCTGGGCTGGCGACATTTTCTGGTCCAGCGCGGCCAGTTGCGCCTGGCGCTGCGCTTCATCGAGCGACGTGTCGCCGAGTATGGCCATGCGCGCCACGGCGTCGTCGTCATACGCATCGCTGGCGCCGAACAGGCCCGCGCTTTCCTCGGGCGTAAAGTAATTGCCGCGCAAGGCGCGCATGGCTTGCAGGCGCGCGCGCGCCGCCAGGGCCGCATCGGCTTGCGCCGGCAAGGCTTGTTCCGCACCGGCCAGCGCCTGCTTGTAGGCCAGGTAAGCGTCCAGCAGGCGCTTCGCTTCGCGGGCGGGGACGGGCGCCAGGCGCCGCTCCAGTTCCGCCTCGATCTGGCTGCGGATGGCGGCCAGCGGCTTTTCACCGAGGCCCGCCAGATAGTAGTCGAACAGGTGGCCCAGTTCCGCGTCGACCACCAGCTTGTCGCCGGCGGCCACCGTCACGTTGCCGTCGGGCCGCGTGCCTTGCATCGAGCGCACGAACGCGAACAGGTCCGGTTCCGCCTTTTCCGGCGGCGGGGCGGGCGGTACGCCCGGGTGCAGCACCAGGTACAGGGCCAGGGCTGCCAAGCTGCCGGCGATGATCCATTTTGCGTTCGTGCGCATCGTAGCCTCCTTACAGTCCCAGGCCTTGCAGGCGGTTGGCTTGCTGGCGGAAGACGGTGACGGGGTTCGTCTCGAACAGGTTGACGATGCCGACGAACTGGTTGACTTCATCGAGGTGGTTCATGGCGTAGTCGTCGCGGATCACCTTGCCCAGGTGGCTGGAGCAGCTGCTGACCAGGCCATCGTTCTTGACGCCGCCGAAGGCCAGGCTGATGGCAGCCAGGGCAGGATCGCCCACATCGAGCACATTCGTGTAGGGTTGCGCGCCGCTCCACGAAAAGTAGTACACGCCTTGCACCTGGTAGGCGCCTTCGCCGCAGGCGGAGGTGGGCACTCCTTGCGGATGGCGGCTATTAAAAGCCAGCGAGCCGGCCGTGGACAGGGAGGTGAGCGAGGCGCCCGCGTTTTGCGGCAGTCCCTTGTTGCCCGACAAAATGCCGATCAGGGAGGCGAGCGCATTGCCCAGTGCGCCGCTGGTGTTGGGAATGGCGCCGCTGAGGATATCGGCTACTTTCGAACCCTTGTTGACGCCGGCCACGCTGGTGACGGACGCCACCAGGTCGGGCCGCACGGAGGCGACATAGCGGGCGGTGGGGCCGCCGTGGCTATGGCCGATCAAATTGACTTTGCTTGCCCCCGTGGCGGCGAGGATTTGCCGCACCTGCGACAGCAGCTGCTCGCCGCGCACTTCCGTGCTGTTGGCGGCCGACACGGTGGTCACATACACTTGCGCGCCGCCGCTGCGCAGGGCGGCGGGGACGCCATAAAAATATTCGACGGGACCGAGCTTGTCGAAGCCGAACAGGCCGTGCACCAGCACGATCGGATACTTCGTTTGCGTGTAGCCGGCGGCGCTGGCGCTGCCGGGCAGGATGGCGAGGGTGAGCAGAAGGGTGGATAGCAGTTGCCAAAAGCGAGTCTTCATTTTGTCTCCGTTATGTATTAGTGATCGACTACTGAATAGTCGATTAATAGTGGAAATGTCGATGCTGTAGCGATGAACCGTGCGCTCCTTTACATTCTCGATGCATTAAAAATAGCGAGCGCTCGGTTTTTTGAATGTAGCACTGCTGGATTAAAATTGCAGCGATTTGCATGATGCAGCGCAATAACTGTGGGAATTTGGCGTTGCTTATACGCCTATTGCATAGTTGGAAAGTCACAGTTGTTTTCCTGAGCTATAATCGGCCCGGCATCAGCCGTCCCGCCGTCTTGCCATGCCGTGCCCAGGCATTGCATGGATATCGCTCCTACACCGTTACTTGGGAATGCACTTGTCGACCCATTTTAATTTCGAACAGTTTCAGCAGATGACGCCTTTAAATGGCGAAAACATCTGGGAATATATTCTTGACCGCCACGCGGAGCGCATCGGCGTCAAGCGCCGCAAGCCGGCGCTGGAAAATCTTGAACGCATCTTCGTTGCCACCTTCCGCCTGGCCAATGACGTGGGCTTCCGCGCC
This sequence comes from Janthinobacterium leeuwenhoeki, assembly GCF_051380795.1. Classification (NCBI taxonomy): domain Bacteria; kingdom Pseudomonadati; phylum Pseudomonadota; class Betaproteobacteria; order Burkholderiales; family Oxalobacteraceae; genus Janthinobacterium; species Janthinobacterium leeuwenhoeki. Next base: position 67,242 of record NZ_JBNYXT010000002.1, on the reverse strand, counting down.
ATGAGCTTGCGCGACCTGTGCCGCGAGACGGGGCTGTCGATGGGCGGCCTGTATGGCTACATCACCAGCAAGGACCAACTGGCCGAAATGATCGAGGACGTGGTGCGCCACGCGACGCAAGCCTTGCCGCTGCTGTTCGCCGATGTGAAGTCGCCGCTGGACCGCCTGGAGGCGATGATACGATCGTCGATCTACCTGTCCGAAGTGTTGCAGCCGTGGTTCTATTTTGTCTTCATGGATTCGCGCGTGCTGCAGGTGGAGCAGCGCAGCATGGCGAAGAATTCGGAACTGTATGTGCAGACCCTGATCGCATCGACCATCGGCGAAATCGAACCGCAGCCGCAGGGCGATGCCACTTTGCAGGCCGCGCACTGCCTGGCCCTGTTCCAGGACTGGTACGTGAAACGCTGGAAGTACCGCGCCGCGAAGGTTAATGTCGACGATTTCGCCGATAGCGTGGTCAGTACGGTGCGCGGGTATTTGAGCATGGTCAAGACGTAGGCGAGGTAGGTCGGATTAGCGGGGCCGCCGAGGCCTAGCGTAATCCGACACGCGCGGACGGCGGCTCATGTCGGGTTACGCCGTGCCGGCTAACCCGACCTACGGGCTCATCAGTTCGTGGTTTCTATGGGTAGCGTCTCCGGCACTGCGGCCGGATCCGTCGGCGTTTCCACGTCCATGTCCAGCGTCTTGATGCCATTCATGTCGATGAACTCGTCATACAGCCACTCGCCATCGACCTGGCTCAGGCCCGCCGGCACGGCGCGCGTGATTTGCGGGCGCGTCGACAGGGCCGTGCGCATATAGTCGATCCAGATCGGCATGGCCAGGGTGGCGCCGAATTCGCGTCCGCCCAAGGACTTGGGCTCGTCATAGCCCATCCAGGCCACGGCCACGATGCCGCCGCCGTAGCCGGCGAACCAGCCGTCGACGGCATCGCTGGTGGTACCCGTCTTGCCGGCGATGTCGCTGCGTCCCAGTTTTTTCGTTGCCGCTGCGCCCGTGCCCGTGCGGGCCACTTCGCGCAGCATGCTGTCCATCACGAAGGCGTTGCGCGGATCCAGCGCCAGGGTCTTGTCGTCGTTTGGCGCGGGCGGCTTGGTCTGCATCAGCACCGTGCCCTTGGCGTCGACGATGCGATCGATCAGGTACGGTTCCACCTGGTGGCCGCCATTGGCGAACAGGGCGTAGGCGCCCGCCATCTGCACGGGCGTGACGGAACCCGTGCCCAGTGCCATGGTGAGGTTGCTGGGCTGGCGCTTTGGGTCGAAGCCGAATTTTTCCATGAAGTCGTGCGTATATGACACGCCCAGCGCGCGCAGGATGCGCACCGAGGCCACGTTCTTCGATTGCGCCAGCGCGTAGCGCATGGTGATGGGGCCGTCGAACTTGAAGTCGTCATTCTGCGGCGCCCACACCTTGCCGCCCGCCTGCATTTCCAGTGGCACGTCGTTGATCAGGGTGGCCGGCGAAAAGCCTTGTTCCAGCGCCGCCGAATACACGAAGGGCTTCATGGCCGAACCGGGCTGGCGCCACGCCTGCGTGACGTGGTTGAACTTTTGCAGGTTGTAGTCGAAGCCGCCCACCATGGCGTGGTAGGCGCCCGTGTCCGCATCGAGCGAGACGAAGGCGGCGGCCACCAGCGGCACTTGCGTGATGGCCCAGTTTCCCTTGGCGTCTTTGCTGATGCGGATCACGGCGCCCGGGCGCAGCTTGATGCCGGCGCCCGCTTTGCTTGTGAGCGCAGGGGCGGCAAAGCGCAAGCCTTCGCCCGTGATGGCCTTGGCGTCGCCGTCGCCCGTGTCGGCCACCACCTTGCCACTGGCAATTTCCGTGACGACGGCGGCGATCAGGCCATCGCTGTCCGCGCGTTTTTGCAGCGCCGTGTCGATGGCCTCGTCGCGCTGCTCGGGGTCAGCCGGCATGTCGATGAAGGTTTCCGGGCCACGGTAGCCGTGGCGCTGGTCGTAGGCGATGACGTTGCGGCGCGTCGAGGCGTAGGCCGCATCCTGGTCCGCTTTCAGGATCGTCGTGTAGACGCTGATGCCCTTGGTGTAGCTGTCTTCCTTGAATTGCGCATACACGGCCTGGCGCGCCAGTTCAGCCACGTATTCGGCGTGCGTATCGAAGCCCTGCTTGCCGCGGGTATTGACGCGCAGCGGTTGCGCCAGCGCCTGCCGGTACTGGCCTTCGCTGATGTAATCGAGTTCGCGCATGCGTTTCAATACCAGCTGCTGGCGCGCGTGGGCCTTTTTCGGATTGCTGATCGGATTGTGGCGTGACGGGTTTTGCGGCAAACCGGCCAGCATCGCCATTTCCGCGATCGACAGTTCCGACAAAGGCTTGCCGAAGTAGGTCTGCGCCGCGCTGCCGAAGCCGAACGAGCGCTGGCCCAGGTACATCTGGTTCATGTACAGCTCGAGAATCTGGTCTTTCGACAGGGCCGACTCGATTTTGAGGGCCAGCATGATTTCATTGAGCTTGCGCGAGGCGACTTTTTCGCGCGTCAGGAAGAAATTGCGCGCCACCTGCATGGTGATGGTGGAGCCGCCGCCGTGGCCGAAGCCGTGGCGCAGGTTCGACAGCACGGCGCCGCCGGCGCGCACGAAGTCGATGCCGTGGTGTTCGTAGAAGCGGCCATCCTCGATGGCCAGCAGGGCCTTTTTCATCATTTCCGGTACTTGCGCAATCGGCACGAAGTCGCGGTGCTCTTCGCCGAATTCGCCGATCAGCACATTATCGGCCGTGTACACGCGCAGCGGTATCTTCGGCTGGTAGTCGGTGATGACGTCCAGTTCGGGCAGGCGGGGTCGCACGTACAGGAACAGCCAGGCGGCCAGCAGCACGGCGGCGGCCAGCGCGGCGCAGCCGGCGATGATGATAGCGCGCACGGTGGCGCGGCGGGAAGGCCAGGGGAATCCGGTTCGTTTGGCAGTCAAGGCAGTCTCACGTGAGCGTGCAGGGCACGGTGGCAGCGATTATAGACCAATGCGCCAGCGCTTCCCGTGCGTGCGGGGCGCCGGGAGCGGGAGCAAAAAACCTTTTCATCGAAACGCGGCTGTGCGATAGTCTCGGCTTCAAGCAAATAGCCCGGGCGTCAATCCGGGCTGTTTATTTTATACAATTAAGGATTTTTTTATGGCAAAAGATGCAATGCCGAGCGCCGTGAAGCCGTATATTCCGGCCGATGCGAAGCTGCCCGAGATGACCTTCCGCGCGCTGTTCATGGGCGTCATCCTGGGGATGGTCTTTGGCGCCTCCTCGCTGTACCTGGTGCTGAAAGTGGGCCTGACCGTCAGCGCCTCGATTCCCGTCGCCGTGATCGCCATCACCCTGTTCGGCCTGGCCAAGAAGATGGGCGGCAAGGATTCGTCGATCCTGGAAAACAGCATCACGCAAACGGCCGGTTCGGCCGGCGAGTCGCTGGCCTTCGGCCTGGGCGTGACCATGCCCGCCATCCTGATCCTGGGCTTTGACCTGGAAATCTCGCGCGTCATGCTGGTCGGCGTTCTCGGCGGCCTGCTGGGCATCCTGATGATGATCCCCATGCGCCGCACCATGATCGTCGACCAGCACAAGGAACTCAAATTCCCCGAAGGCACGGCCTGCGCCGAAGTGCTGAAGGCGGCCGCCACGGAAGAATCGCGCATCGCCGCCGGCGAAAGCATCGAGAAGGATTCGGCTGCCGCGCTGGACGCCAAGCGCCGCGCCAAGATCATCTTCGGCGGTTTCGCCGTCGGCTTGCTGTACAAGGTATTCAATATCTCGTTCAAGGGCTGGAAGGATACGCCGGGCGTGGAATTTGCCGCGCCGCTGAAGGGCGGCTCCATCGGCGCCGAGATTTCCCCTGAATTGCTGGGCGTGGGCTACATCATCGGCCCGCGCATCGCTGCCACCATGGCGGCCGGCGGCGTGCTGTCCTACCTGCTCCTGATCCCGATGATCAAGTTCTTCGGCGACAGCCTGACCACCGTGCTTTCGCCGGGCACCAAGTTGATCAGCGAAATGGGCGCGGACGACGTGCGCAGCGCCTACGTGCTGTACATCGGCGCGGGCGCCGTGGCAGCCGGCGGCCTGATTTCGCTGGTGCGCGCCATGCCCATGATCTGGCGCAGCCTGTCGGCTGGCCTGAAAGGCATCGGCAAGGGCGTCAAGAGCAATTCCACTTTGCGTACCGACCAGGATATCCCCCTGAAATGGGTCATCATCGGCTGCCTCTCCATCATCGCCGTGATCACCTTCGCCACGCCGCTGCACATGAATTTCCTCGGCGCGCTGCTGATCCTCGTCTTCGGCTTCCTGTTCGCCACCGTGTCGTCGCGCCTGACGGGCGAAATCGGCTCCTCGTCGAACCCGATCTCCGGCATGGCCGTGGCCACCTTGCTGTTTACCTGCCTGATCTTCCTGATCATGGGCTGGACGGGCGGGCGTTACTATGTGACGGCCCTGTCGGTGGGCGCCATCGTCTGCATCGCCGCCAGCAACGCGGGCACCACGTCGCAGGATTTGAAAACCGGCTACCTGGTGGGCGCCACGCCGCGCCTGCAGCAGTATGCGATCCTGGCGGGCGCGCTGTCGTCCGCCCTGATTCTCGGCCCGATTTTGCTGAAACTGAACGAGGCGAGCACCGTCTACGTGCCGGCAGCGCAAGTGGCGCCCGGCCTGACGGTCGACGCGTCGAAGCTGACGGTGACGGGCGAGCTGCATGGCCCGCAAGCCGACACGGACCACAATACGTATAAAGTCTGGCAAAAGACGGATACCGTGGGCGGCCCGGCCGGCAAATATTTTGTCAAGGACGATGGCCAGCTGGCTTACCTGGTCGATCCGGGCATCAATGGCCAATACAGCAAGCGTCCGGACGGCTCGGAAGTGAAGAAATACGACGCGCCCAAGGCCGTGCTGATGTCCTACATCATCAAGGGCATCCTCGACCAGCAGCTGCCTTGGACCCTGGTGCTGTTCGGCGTGATGATTGCCGTGGTGCTGGAAATGGCTGGCATCCCGTCGCTGGCGTTTTCCGTGGGCGTGTACCTGCCGCTGTCGTCCACCTTGCCGATTTTCGTCGGTGGCCTGGTGCGCTGGCTGGCGGACCGCCGCAACAACAAGCTGGAACACAACGCGACACTGAACGAGGAAGAGCGCCAGTTGGCGGGCGACCGCAGTTCGGGCGTGCTGCTCGCTTCCGGCTACATCGCCGGCGGCGCGCTGGCCGGCATCATCATTGCGATTACGGCCGGCGTGCTGACGCACTTCGACCAGATGATGGCCGACTGGGCCGAACACGGCAACCCGTTCTACGCGGGCCTGCATTCGGATGCGCTGTCCCTGCTGCCGTATGCGCTCATCATCGTGCTGCTGTATATCGTCGCAAGAGAGAAGAAGGCTGACCGCCCGCAGGCTTGATGCTGTAGCCCATCCAATGAAAACCGCTCGGTGTCATGACGATCCGGGCGGTTTTTTTTATGCGCGCCCGACGGGCCGCACCGCCAGTTGCGCCGCAGTGGCGTAGATCGTCACGTCCTCGCTGGCCAGCCGTCGCAGGTGCTCATCGTCGCGCAGGTCATCGCGGCCGGGATGGTCGATGCGGCACCAGTGTGTTCCTGATCTTCGTGAGCAAGGTGTGCCTGGCAGTCATGGACAGTAAAGGCGTGGTGGTGGGCTCCGCCTGCTGTAGCGCTGGCCACCGGCAGGGCTATTGATTTTCCGCAAGGATTAGCCGCCGCATCGCTGCGGCCGGAATTGACGCATAATGATTACTTCACCGTCGTTGACGAGGCCCGCCATGAACAATGTCACGCTTGAGTACTCGGTCGTTACCAATCCCGACTCCTTTGTCGGCTTCAAGTATTACGTCAAGGCGGGGCAGGCATTCGATGCCGACGATTTCGCCTATTCCTACAAGCTGAACCGGTCCGACCTGGACCCGGACAGCGTGCTGGCCACCCGCGAGGCGGCGGCAAATTTGCAGCCGGGCGAGTGGCTGACGGTGTCGCATTCGATTGCGGCGTAGCCGGCAGCCCTACGCTGGTGCAAACCACGCCCGCAGTTCATCCTCGGCCCTCTGCGCCGTCTCCTGCGTCAAGGTCAGCACGATGACCTTTTCCTGCGCCGGACGCTGTCCATCGCGACAGGCCAGTTCGATGGCTTGCTCGAAACTCGTGTAGTAACGGCCGAATTCGCGCGGGCATTCTTGAATGATGCGCGCCGCCTTGCCGGCGTTCCGGTCCGCCAGGTTGATCATGGGATTGCCGTCATAAAACGGCTGGCCGTTGGCAAACGCGGTGCGCAGATACGGCGTACATAGACCGTCGAGGAAGGCCAGGCGTGCCTGCCACCAGGCCTCTACCGCCGCATACACGGCATGCTCCTCGAGAAAATCGGCAAACAGGAAGTCGTTCATCATGGTTCCTTCGGCTAAATGCCGAATACTTTCAAGATCGCATCCGTAAAACCTTCGAACCAGCTGCCCACCGTGCCAGGCTGCTTGCCGTGGCGCGGGGTTTCTTCGTACAGGTAGACGCCGTTGTCGCCGTCGAAGCGGTCGTTGAGCAGCGCCTGCTGGCCGCGCAGGTAGGCGATGAAGGTTTCGCTGCGCAGGGTCGAATACAGCACGTCGGTGGTAAAACCCAGGGTGGCGGACTGGCTGATGCTGCGGCCCTGGCCTGCTCGCTCCAGGCGCACGCCGCGGCAGCCGCGCACGATCAGGGTGACGGGGCCGCGAAAGACGATGAAGCGCAGCTGCAGGGTAAGCCAGGCGTGCAGGCTGGCCAGGCGCCAGTGGCTCGATATCGCCAGCGGCTGGGCAGAGTCGCAGATGAATCCCACCAGAGCCCGTGGCTGGAACACGAGCGCGCTGCCGGCTGGCAGGTGGACGATGGCCACTTCCAGCAGCGGATCGTCGCTGGCGGAAATCGTCAGGGATGCCGTGGTATCGCTTTGCAGCCGCGTCAGCGCCACCATGCCGGCGGCCAGGCTGGTGAACGGGAAGCGCCAGTCCAGCAGCCATTGCGTGCGCTTGGTGCTGCTGACGGGCGACGATTGCAGGTATGCGGGGTGGATCAGCATCTGCTGGCCAGGTTGGAGTTGCAGCGCCTGCGAGACGGCGGAAATGCGGGACTGGCCATCGGGCGGCAGGGGCAGGCTGGCATCGCCGGTTTGCAGTTCGCGCGCAATCGACAGCGGCGGCAAACGGGAGGCGATGGGCGCCAGCACGAAGTAAAAGAAGGCCTTGATGGCTAGGGGCAGCGCGATGGCCGACAGCACCAGCAGGGCGGCCGTGGGCGCCACGTCCATGACGGGAGCGCGCCAGCGGGCGATCCAGTTGCGCGCCAGCTGCGCTTCGCCGGCCGCAATCGCCGCCTGTACGGGCGCCAGCGCGCCGGCCAGCGCTTGCTCGTCGATGGCGAATGGCGCGGGGCGGGCGGCGCTCGTGGCGTTGCTGGCGCGCGCGCGCTGCGCTGCCCAGGCCTTGTAGGCTTGCAGATTGATCTCGCGCAGCCGCTGGCCTTGCGCTTCGCGCTGCGACAACTGCGCGTAGGCGTCGCTGCCAGGCAGGTGGGCCGCCACGGGGTGCTGCGCTTCCAGCTGCCGGCGCTGGGCCAGGTTCTGCTGCAGCGCGGCATATGCGCTGACGTGTTCCGCGTGCAGGCGCGCCAGCGTGTGCCGCGCATCTTCGCCTTTGACCGCCGCTTGCACGGCGGTCAGATAACGGGCTTCCTGCGCCAGCACTTCGATTTCCACGCGGCGCGCCGCTTCCTCTTGCGCGTGCAAGGCTAGGGTGTTTGTATCGGGCAGGGGAATGGTAAACAGCGACGGTTGCTGCTGCGCGCGCAAGGTGGTCAATTGCGCCTGCACTTGCGCCAGGCGGGTGGCGATGGCGGTCTGCGAGGCGTGTTGCAGGGCGTTGATCCTCGCCGTGGCGGCACCGGCCAGGCCGGCGCCATGGTTGCCGGCGTTGCTGGAAGCCTGGCGCAGGGTGGCCACGGCCTCGCTGCCGGCGCAGTAGGCGCGCCATTCGGCCAGCAACAGGCGTCCGGCCAGCAGGATGACGATGAACAGGGCAAACTGCAGCGCGTGGCGCAGCAGGAAGCGCAGGATGGCCGTCAGCAGCTGGCGCAAGGAGATACGTCCTTAGCTGGCCGCGCTATCGGCGTCGGCACAGCATTTCTTATACTTTTTGCCGCTGCCGCAGTGGCACGGGTCGTTGCGGCCCGTCTTCGGCACGTCGCGCAGCACGGTAGCGCCACTCTGGCTTTGCACCTGGCTTTTCAGGTGGCGCTGGCGCGCCCAGGCCGCGTTGATGGCGATGACAGCGGGAATCACGCCATCCATGGCCGTTTCGGCTGCATCGTCATCGAGTTCGCTGGCCGTGGCCAGGTGCTGGAACGGCGCCAGATACTCCGGGTGGCTGACGGCCAGTGCCGCCCACTGCGGCTTGTCCAGGCTGGTGCCAAGCAGGAAGCCTGCGCACCAGGCAGGCACGCTCCATTCGGGGCCGCAGACGTAGATAGGCTCGAAGCTGTCCGGGTCTTTCGCCAGCCATTCGAGCATGTAGGCGTGGTGGCGCCGGGCCATGCTGGCCGCCCGTTCGCTGGCTTCGTCGGGTGTTGGCGCGGCGCTGCCGGCCGCCTTGTCCCAGACCCAGGGCAACCATTGCTCAACTGCAATTTGCTTCGGGCTCAGGGCGACGGCCGTCAGAAAACCTTCCAGCATCGACACGTCCATGGCGCCGCCGGCCAGGGCGGGCGCGGCCAGCAGGGTGTCGAGTTCGGCGTATTCGTCGTCGGAGAGGGGCGAGGTGGTGGAGATGCTGGACATGGGATTTCTCTGTAATTTGATTGAAGTGGCCATCGGCCCTGGCCGTATTGTACTGCCCGGCAAGGGGAAAGCCGGTGCCGGAATGAAAAACGGCGGCCCGCAGGCCGCCGTTTTCAGCTAAGGCAAAACGCTTACTTCACGCCGTGCATCAGTTTGTTGATCAGCGGTGCGATCAGGAACAGGATCACGCCGGCGCCCAGCAGGGACCAGAAGCCGAAGGTGTAGCCGGACAGGGCCGATTGCACCGACATGCCGCTTTCGCCGCTGACGTGGCTGGCGAAGATGCCCGACAGGTTGTTGCCGATACCGGTCGACAGGAACCAGCCGCCCATGCCCAGGCCGACCAGGCGCACCGGGGCCAGCTTGGTGACCATCGACAGGCCGATAGGCGACAGGCACAGCTCACCGATCGATTGCAGCACATACACGGTGGCCAGGGTCCAGAACGGGATCTTGTTATCGGCGCCAACCAGGCTCGACAGAGCGAAGATCAGCAAACCGAAGGCCAGCGCATTGCCCAGCAAGCCCAGGCCGAATTTGCGCGGGATCGAAGGGTTGACGTTGTGGCGCGCCAGGAAGACCCAGACGGCGGCGATGATAGGCGCGAAGACGATGATGGCCACCGAGTTGACGGTCTGGAAATAGGCGGTCGGGAAGATCCAGAAGCCCAGGTCGCGGTTGACGATCTTGTCAGCCAGGAAAGTAAACGAGCTGCCAGCTTGTTCGAAGAACATCCAGAACAGGATGTTGAAGACGAAGATCAGCAGCATGGCGATGACGCGGTCGCGCGCCACTTTGCCGTTGCGTATGCCTTCGAACATCAGCATTACGGCCAGGCCGATGAACAGCACCGTCAGGACGATTTGCAGCTTTTCAGCGCCGACAGTCAGCAGGAAGTACATCAGCGGAATCACGCACAGCGAGCCGACGGCTACCCAGACGACGCGCATCGGGTTGCCGGAACCGGCTTCCGGTGCGCCGATGCCCTTCAGGGCGCGGCGGCCGATGGCGAACCATACCAGGCTGATCAACATGCCGAAACCGGAAGCCATGAAGACCATCTTGTACGAAGGCATGGCGCTGGTGCCGAAGATCGACTCGGCCAGCCACTGGGTGAAGACGGGCGCAACCATGGCGCCCATGTTGATACCCATGTAGAAGATCGTGAAGCCACTGTCGCGGCGCGGATCGGCTGTCGTGTACAGCTTGCCGACCATGGTCGAGATGTTCGGCTTGAACATGCCGTTACCGACGATCATGGTGGCCAGGCCCAGGTTGAAGATGTCCTGGTTCGGTACCGAGATGCAGAACAGGCCGGCAGCCATGAAGACGGCGCCCAGCAGGATGGAACGCTGGTAGCCGATGACCCGGTCGGCGATGTAGCCGCCGAACAGGGCGCCGGCGTACACCAGCGCGAGGAAGGAACCGTAAGTCAGGTTGGCCGCTGCCTGTCCCGAACCGTCGCCGCCATGGAACTGGGCCACGATGTACAGTACCAGTGCCCAGCGAACTCCGTAGAACGCGAAGCGTTCCCAGAATTCAGTCATGAACAACATCCACAATGGGCTTGGATGGCCCATAATCTGCTTGAACTCGGGAATAACGGCTTCCTTGTTGGGCGTAGTCGCACCGCTCATGCGGTTCCTCCTGAAAAATTATTATAGTCAATCGATACAACAAACTTATGGAAGCCTGCGGGCGGCGGGGACTCTCATGAAGAACCTCACGCACGGGAATTCCAATAGGCTGGCATTCTAATCTACAAATTGCGCTGAGCGAAGATTTCGATTCGCATTAGCAAGAATGACTGTTTCATATTAGTCAAACCGGTTTGCAGGCAAGGGCGGCCCGGGCGATTTTGCGGCGGCACAGCACAACTTGCCTGACTTGTCGTATATTAAGGCTGCAAGACCTTCGAGCATCGATTTTTAAAGGGATTTTTCGCATTATGGAACACGACGTTATCGATACTCTGGTTTCACCGGAAGGCCGCCTGGACGTGCTCTCCAAGACTGAAGTCAACAAACTGCTCGACACCAGCCAGGGCGGCCTGTACAACACTTTCCGCCGCTGCGCGCTGGCGGTCTTGAATTGCGGCAGCACCATCGACGATGGCCGCGCCCTGCTGGAGCGCTACCAATCGTTTGAAATTTCCATCATCCAGCGCGAGCGCGGCATCAAGCTCGATATCAAGGGCGCGCCGGCTATCGCCTTTGTCGACGGCAAGATGATCAAGGGCATCCACGAGCACCTGTTTGCCGTGCTGCGCGACATCATTTTCGTCAGCGATGAAGTCACGGGCAACCCGAAATTCGACTTGCAGAGCACGGAAGGCGTGACGGATGCCGTCTTCCACATCCTGCGCAACGCGAACGTGCTGCAAACCCAGCTCAATCCGAACCTGGTGGTGTGCTGGGGCGGCCATTCGATCAACCGCGCCGAATACAATTATTCGAAGGAAGTGGGCTACCAGCTGGGCTTGCGCAGCCTCGACATCTGCACCGGTTGCGGCCCGGGCGCCATGAAGGGCCCCATGAAGGGCGCCACCATCGGCCACGCCAAGCAACGCCTGCACAATGGCCGTTATCTGGGCATCACCGAGCCGGGCATCATCGCCGCCGAGTCGCCGAATCCCATCGTCAATGATCTGGTCATCATGCCGGACATCGAAAAGCGCCTGGAAGCGTTCGTGCGCGCCGGCCACGGCATCGTCGTGTTCCCCGGCGGCGCGGGCACGGCCGAAGAGATTTTGTATATCCTCGGCATCCTGCTGCACCCGGATAACGCCGAGATTCCTTTCCCGCTGATCTTCACCGGGCCGGAAACGTCGCGCGAGTACTTCGTGCAGATCAACCAGTTCATCAGCGACACCCTGGGTCCAGAAGCGCAGCAGCGCTACAAGATCATCATCGACGACCCGGAACTGGTGGCGCGCGAAATGCTCGAAGGCATACGCCAGGTGCGCGAATTCCGCAAGGCGCACAGCGATGCCTATTATTTCAATTGGCTGTTGAAGATAGACCACGAATTCCAGAAGCCCTTCCATCCCACGCATGAAAACATGCGCAACCTGAGCCTGCACAAGAACCAGCCCACGCACTTGCTGGCGGCCCAATTGCGCCGCGCGTTTTCCGGCGTGGTGGCGGGCAACGTCAAGGATGACGGCATCCGATCGATCGAAGAACATGGCAATTTCGAGATCCACGGCGACAAATCCATCGCCGGCCCCATGGATGCGCTGCTCGCTTCCTTCGTGGCGCAGCACCGCATGAAGCTGGCGGGTACGGCATACGTGCCTTGCTACACAGTAGTCCAGTAAGCTGTCTTTCAGCCAGCGTCGCCCGTTCCCTGCGTTGTCCGGGGGGCGGGCGGCGCTTTTTTACCTACGCCTCCAGCGTGTGCCTTCGCCACCACAAGTCATCAAATCGCTTGCGTCATCGATTCGTGAGTGCTATCTTTGGAACCGGTTCCAAAATAAAAATATGCATATCAACAGGTAGTGGAGATAGACCTTGGATTCAGTACGCGGCAGTAAAAAAACCCTCTCCGGCGAGCCGGCCCGGCCCGTGACCATCGCTCAGGTGGCGCGCGAGGCGGGCGTGTCGAAGACCAGCGTGTCGCGTTTTCTCGGCGGCGAACTCGATGCTTTGTCCGAGAATATCCGCCAGCAGATCGGTAGCACCATCGCGCGCCTCGGCTACCAGCCGAACCAGATGGCGCGCGGCCTCAAGCGCGGACGCACGCGCCTGATCGGCATGGTCGTCGCGGACATGCTCAATCCCTACACGGTGGCCGTGCTGCAAGGCGTGGAGGCGGCTTGCCAGCAACATGGTTATACCTTGATCTTGTGTAATACAGGCAATGACGAACAGCGCGAACGCCAGTCGCTTGCCGCGCTGCGCTCGTACAGCGTGGAAGGGCTGATCGTCAATACGCAGGGGCGCAATATCGAGTCGTCCGACTTGCAGCAGGCGGACATGCCCATCGTGCTGGTCGACCGCCGCATCGAGGGCGCCGATTTCGACCTGGTGGGCCTGGACAATGTGCAGGCGGGCCGCCTGGCAACCGCGCATCTGATCGAGCACGGTTTCGACGCCATCGCCTTCGTCGCGCCGCCCTTGACGGGCGTCAGCTCGCGCCAGATGCGCGCCGCCGGTTTTCAGGCCGTGATGGCCGAGCATCCCGGCTGCGTGGGCGAAGTGCTGGCGGTGGACCTGGACGACCGGCCCTCCATCGATGCGCAGGTGCGGCAACGCCTGGCGCAATGGCGCGGCCGCCGCGTGGCGCTGCTGGCCTCGAACGGCATGGTGGCGCTGGAACTGGCGCTGATGCTGCAGCGTCTGGCCTTGCGCATGCCGCAAGACGTGGGCCTGCTGGGCTTTGACGAATTGCCGTGGTCGCCGCTGGCGGGCCTGAGCACGATCGAGCAGCAAACCTATGAAATCGGCTTTTCGGCGATGACGTGCATGCTGTCGCGCCTGCAGGGCGAGCAATGCGCGCCACGCGAGGTGCTGTTGCCAGGTAAGTTGATTGTGCGCAACTCCACCCAGCGAGCAATCGCGGACAAGGGCGGCGATTGACGGGAAAGAGGGCGTTGCCCTTTTTTTTGAGGAAGTTATGGAACCGGTTTCATAGCATGTTTTCATACTGGAAAGGGGGGTGGATAGTCAGGCAGGGCAATGCCAGGAGTTTGGCACGAGGTTGTAACGACACGGCAAGAGACGATCTGAATCGTCCATTTGACAATATTCCCGGAAGTGCCTCGACGAGGCCGGTACCGGGATCACAGGAGACGGAAAAATGAAGATGACGACACTGTTCTATTCGAAGATACTGGCTTGCGCACTGGCAGCCACGTGCGCCCTGGGCGCGGCCGCCGACGCCGGCGCCCAGACGCTTGGTGACTTGATCAAGAAGGGCAAGCTGACCATCGGCGTGGTCAGCGGCACGCCGCCGTTCGGCAGCATCGACGCCAAGGGCGCGCCCGTCGGCTATGACGTCGACGTCGCCAACCTGATCGGCAAATACCTGAACCTGCCCGTGGAAGTGGTGCCGTTGACGGCGCCGTCGCGCGTGCCGTCGCTGGAATCGGGCAAGGTCGATTTCCTCGTGGCGACCCTGGCGCCCACGCCGGAACGGGCCAAGACCTTGATGTTCACCATGCCCTACAGCGCCTTCGAACTGGCCATCGTCGCGCCGGTCGGCGGCAAATTCAAGGCCCTGGCCGACTTGAAGGGCAAGAAAGTGGGCGTGACGCGCGGCACCACGAATGACACGGCGCTGAGCCGCATGGCGCCGGCCGGCACCAACATCGTGCGTTTCGAGGATGACGCCACCGTCACCCAGGCCTTGCTCAGCAAGCAGGTCGACGCCGTCTCGATTCCCAGCACGATGGCGCTCGACATCATCAAGACGCGCGGCGCGGGCAAGATCGAGGTCCGCTTCGCCTACTCGCTGCAGCCGAACTCGATGGCGGTGCGCCGTGGCGACTTCGAACTGCACCAGTGGCTTAACAACTTCATTTACTACGTCAAGCTGAACGGCGAACTCGACGCCATCGCGCGCAAGTGGAGCGGCGCGCCGCTGCCGGCGCTGCCGACCTTCTGATACCGCAAGCCGCATAGGCAAAGTGTTGCTCCGTACGGCGCGCCACCATGGTGGCGCGGCCGGGGATGCGCACGTAGACAAGGAGTTGAGTATGCCCTATGAATTTCATTTCGAACTCGTCATGCAATCGCTGGACCGCCTGTTGTGGGGCGCGGCGCTGACGATACGCCTGAGCGCCCTGGCTATGGTGCTGGGGCTGGCGGTGGGCGTGTGCGCCGCCGTCATCCTGAAGAACGGTCCCGCCTATGCCCGCGCGGTGGTGCGCGCCTATGTCGAGATTATCCGCAGCACGCCGTTCCTGGTGCAGCTGTTCATCATTTACTTTGGCTTGCCGTCGCTGGGCTTGCAGCTCGACGCGAATGGCGCCGCGCTGGTCGCCATGACGGTCAACCTGGGTGCCTATGCGGCGGAAATCGTGCGCGCCGGCATAGGCGCCGTGCATCCCTCGCAGCTGGAGGCGGCGCAGGCGCTGGGCATGACGCGCTGGCAGGTGATGCGCCACGTGGTACTGCTGCCGGCGCTGGAAAAAGTGTATCCGGCGCTGGCCAGCCAGTTCACGCTGATGATGCTGGCCTCGAGCGTCGTATCGGCCATTTCCGCCGAAGAGCTGACCGCCGCCGCCCACCTGCTCGACGCGGAAACCTTCCGCAGCTTCGAGATCTACATCGTCGTGATGGTGCTGTACATCCTGCTGGCCCTGCTGTTCCGCTTCGGCTTCTGGGTACTGGGCCAGATCGTCTTCAAACGCCGCCGCCGTCTGGGCGCGGCGCGCATGGGAGCATGACATGATCAGTGACTTTTCCTGGGATAACCTGCAATTTCTGCTCGAGGCCACGCGCTGGACCATCGGCCTGTCGCTGATCGTCTTCATCACGGGTGGCATCGCCGGCTTCGCCGTGGCGCTGCTGCGCACGGCGCGCAGCCCGTTCCTGCGTTTCGCCAGCGCCCTGTATATCCAGCTGATCCAGGGCACGCCCGTGCTGATCGTGCTGTTCCTTACCTATTACGGCCTGGCCCTGTTCGGCTACAAGCTGTCGCCGATCATCGCCGCCGGCGCGGCGATGACGATCTTTGCCAGCGCCTACCTGGGCGAGATCTGGCGCGGCTGCATCGAAGGCGTGCAGCGGCAGCAGTGGGAAGCGTCCGCCGCGCTGGCGCTGAACCGCTACCAGCAGCTGCGCTACGTGATCCTGCCGCAGGCGCTGCGCCATTCGCTGCCGTCGACGGTGGGCTTCATGGTGCAGATCATCAAGAACACCTCGATCACCTCGATCATCGGCGTGGTGGAACTGACGCGGGCAGGGCAACTGGTCAGCAATGCGACCTTCCTGCCTTTCATCGTCTTCCCCGTCGTCGCCCTGATCTACTTCGCGCTGTGCTACCCGCTGTCGCGCTACAGCCATTCACTGGAAAGGAAATTCCATGCCCATCGTTGAAATCGACAATATCAGCAAGAGCTTCGGCGCCAACCACGTGCTCAAGGGCGTATCGTTCGCCGTCGAGCGGGGCCAGGTGATCGCCGTGATCGGCCGCAGCGGTTCCGGCAAGAGCACCATGCTGCGCTGTATCAACGGCCTGGAAACTATCGACAGCGGCAGCATCGTCGTGGCCGGCCATACGCTGACGGCGCGCCAGGAGCACCTGCTCGACTTGCGCAAGGATGTCGGCATGGTCTTCCAGAGCTACAACCTGTTCCCCCACCTGACGGTGGAGGAAAACGTCATGCTGGCGCCGCGCATCGTCAAGAAGGTGCCTGATGCCCAGGGCCGCGCCACGGCGTTGCGCGTGCTCAAGCAGGTGGGCCTGGAGCACAAGCGCGAGGCCTATCCCGAGCAACTGTCGGGCGGCCAGCAGCAGCGCGTGGCGATCGCCCGGTCGCTGGCGATGGAGCCGCAGGTGATGCTGTTCGACGAAGTGACGTCGGCGCTCGACCCGGAACTGACGCAGGAAGTGCTGAAGGTGATGGAAGAGCTGGCGCAGGCCGGCATGACGATGCTGCTGGTGACGCACGAGATGGAGTTCGCGCGGCGCATGGCCGACGTCACCGTCTTCATGCATCAGGGGACGGCGTGGGAAAGCGGGCCGTCGGAAGCCTTCTTCAGCAACCCGCAAACGCCCGAAGCGCGCCAGTTCGTCGGCGCGGGAGCGATCAAATGAGCCCCGTCCTGGTGGCGGCGTCGGCCTATGGCGCAAGCAGGGTAAGGCAGCTGGGGCAAAGCCATTTCATCGACGTGGTAGCCGATGCCGGTGGCGCCGGCATCGAGATCCGCCGCGAGCTGTTCACCTCCGACTTGCCCGACCTGGCGCGCATGGGCGCGGCGGTGGCCGCGCGCGGCCTGTACTCGGTGTACTCCACCCCCATCGAATTGTGGGGCGCGGACGGTGTGCTGCAGCACGAATTGCTGCAGCAGATGCTGGACGAGGCGGCGCGGCTCGGCGCGCGTTACCTGAAGGTGTCGCTGGGCCATTACCCGGCCACGCCGGCCTTGCCGGCCTTGAACGCCCAGTTGTTGGCCGCGCCCGTGGCGCTGCTGGTGGAAAACGACCAGACGGCCCATGGCGGCGCGCTGGCGGCTATGGCGCGCTTCCTGGCGGCGGCGCGGGAGATCGGGCTGCCTGTGGGGTTGACCTTCGACATCGGCAACTGGCGCTGGGTGGGCGAGGATGCGCAGCAGGCGGCGCGCCTGCTGGCGCCGTATGTGCGCTATGTGCATTGCAAGGCCGTCCTCGATGACGGGGGCCGGCTGTCCGCCTGCGCCGTCTCCGAGGCCGATCCCACCTGGCGCGCCGTCTTCGCGCATTTCGCGCCAGGCGTGCAGCGGGCCATCGAATTCCCGCTCGACGGCGCCGATCTGGTGGCCGAAACGGGACGCTACATCCAGATACTGGAGGCCGCATGATGAAGCTCGACGTCGTCACCTACGGCGAGGCGATGGCAATGTTCGTTGCCGAGCAAACGGGGGACCTGGCGGCCGTGGCGCATTTCACGCGCCGTCTGGCCGGCGCCGAGACGAATGTTGCCATCGGCCTGGCGCGCCTGGGCTTGCGCGTTGGCTGGCTGAGCCGGGTGGGCGACGATTCCTTCGGCCGCTTCATCCGCGCCAGCGTGCAGGCCGAGGGCGTCGATTGCAGCCGGGTCGTCGCCGTCGCCGGCCAGTCCAGCGGCTTCCTGCTCAAGGAAAAGGCCGAGAACGGCGCCGATCCGCTGGTCGAATACTTCCGCAAGGGTTCCGCCGCCAGCCGGCTGGCGCCCGAGCACTTCGACCCCGCCTATTTCCTGTCCGCGCGCCACTTGCACGCCACGGGTGTGGCCGCGGCGCTGTCCGCCACCAGCCTGGCGTTCGCTGACCAGGCGCTCGACTTCATGCGCGCCAACGGCAGGACGGTGTCGTTCGATCCGAACCTGCGGCCCTCGCTGTGGCCCTCGCAAGCCGTCATGGTCGAACAGATCAACCGCCTCGCCGCCAAGGCGCACTGGGTGCTGCCCGGCCTGGGGGAAGGAAAAATCCTCACCGGTCACGACTTGCCGCACGATGTCGCCGGCTTTTATCTGCAGCGCGGCGCGCGGCTGGTGGTCATCAAGCTGGGCGCCGAGGGCGCCTATTACCGCACGGCCGATGGCGACAGCGGCATGGTGCCGGGCGAGCGCGTGCCCAACGTGGTCGACACGGTGGGCGCCGGCGACGGCTTCGCGGCCGGCCTGGTTAGCGCCTTGCTGGAAGGCTTGCCGCTGGCGCAGGCGGTACGGCGCGGCAACCTCGTCGGCGCCTTCGCCATCCAGGTAGCCGGCGACATGGAAGGCTTGCCGACCCGCGCCCAGCTCGATGCGTTGGTCCCATCTTGAACCGAACAGGGGAAACACTCGTGAAAAAACATGTGGTTGTGTATAAAAAGCTGGCCGAGCCGCTGCTGGCGCGCCTGCGCGCCGAATGCGAGGTGACGTACTTCGAGGCTATCGATGCGGGCAACCGTGCCGCCTTCGCCGCCGCCATCCGCGGCGCGCATGGCTTGCTGGGCGCCAGCGTGCGCCTGGACCGCGAACTGCTGGAGCCGGCCTTTGACCTGCGCATCATTTCCACCATTTCGGTGGGCGTTGACCAGTTCGACGTCGATTACCTGCGCGAACGCGGCATCTGGCTGGCCAATACGCCGGACGTGCTGACGGAAACGACGGCCGACACGATCTTCGCGCTGATCCTGGCCAGCGCGCGGCGCGTCGTCGAACTGGCCGAATTCGTCAAGGCGGGACGCTGGACGCGCAGCGTGGGTGAAAGCCAGTATGGCGTCAACGTGCATGGCAAGACCATCGGCATGCTGGGCATGGGCCGCATCGGCCGCGCCGTCGCCCGCCGCGCTGCGCTGGGTTTCGGCATGCAGGTGCTGTATGTGAATGGCGAGGCGGTACCCGAGGTGGAGGTGGCCCTGGGTGCGCGCCAGGTGGCGCTCGACGACTTGCTGGCCAGCTCCGATTTCGTCTGCGTGGTGCTGCCGCTGACGGCGCAGACGGAACGCATGATGGGCCGGCGCGAGTTCGCGCTGATGCGTCCCGGCGCCATCTTCATCAACGGTTCGCGCGGGCGCATCGTGGACGAGGCGGCGCTGATCGAGGCGCTGCAACAGGGCACCATCCACGGCGCCGGTCTCGACGTGTTCGAGCGCGAACCGCTGGCGCCGGACAATCCGCTCCCGGGCATGGCCAATGTGGTGGCGCTGCCGCACATCGGCTCGGCCACGCATGAAACGCGCTACGCCATGGCGCAGCAGGCGGTGGACAACCTGCTGGCCGGCCTGCGCGGCGAGCGTCCGCGCCATCTGGTGAGCTAGGCGCAGTTTCCATCAAAAGACAGACAGGGCAAGACATGAAGAACAAGGTAGTAGGAGCAATGATCATCGGCGCCGGTGCCTGCGGCGGCCTGTGTAACGCGCAGTCGAACGTGGCCATGTACGGCATCGCGGACCTGGGCGTGGTGTCCGAGAATGGCGGCGCCGGCGGCAGGGTGCTCAAGCTGACCAGCGGCATCGCCAATGGCTCTCGGCTGGGTTTCAAGGGCAGCGAAGACCTGGGCGGCGGCATGACGGCGATGTTCACAATGGATGCGGGCATCCTGGCCGACACGGGCGCTTCGGCCCAGGGCGGTCTGCTGTTCGGGCGCCAGGCTTTTGTTGGCCTGGGCGGCGCGGCAGGCACGCTGCGCCTCGGCCGCCAGTACACCTTCATCGACAGCAGCCTGGGTGCGCTGGACCCGTTTTACCTGGGTTTTGCGGGCAGGATGAGCAATGTCTTCACGGCTGGTTACATCAGCCGCGTCGACAACAGCATCACCTACAGCTCGCCCGTGCGCGGCGGCCTTTCCGGCGAACTGGCGTACGGCTTCGGCGAAGTGCCCGGCGACGCGGCGGCCAGGCGCTACACAGGCGCCGCAGCTACCTATGCCAGCGGACCGCTGTACTTGCGCATGGCGCACCAGGATGCCAACACCCTGTCAAGCGCGCAGGTGGCGGGCACGGCGCGCAACACGGTGCTGGGCGCCACCTGGGACTTCGGCGTCGTCAAGGCGCATGGCGCCGTCGCCGTCAGCAAGAGCACGGCGGGCGCCGCCACCACGGTCGACAGCGCGGACCTGATGCTGGGCGCCACCGTGCCTTTTGGCCCGCACCGCGTCTTGTTCTCGTACGTGCGGCGCGACGACCGGCGCGCCGCCAACGGCGACGCTTCGCAGATCGGCATCGGCTACACCTACGCGCTGTCGAAGCGCAGCACCTTGTACGCGGCCTATGCGCATATCGACAACCGCAACGGCGCCGCCTATGTGGTGGGCAACGCCACCGATAACGGTAGCGGCAACCAGGCCTGGAACCTGGGCCTGCGCCACACTTTTTAAGGGGAGAATCGAATGAAGAAGATCGGATGGATTTTGGTCGGCGCCAGCACCGTGGCGCGCGAATGGATGGTCGACGCGATCCGCCAGCAGGGTGACGCGGAAGTGCTGGCCGTGGTCAGCAGGGACGCCGCGCGCGGCGCCGCCTTTGCCGAGCAGTTTGGCATCGCCGCCAGCTATACCGACCTGGATGCGGCGCTGGCCCATCCGGGCGCGGACGCGGTCTACATCAGCACCACCAACGAATGGCATATGGCGCAGACCTTGCAGGCGGCGCGCGTGGGCAAACATGTGCTGTGCGAGAAGCCGCTGGCGCTGAACCTGGAGGACGCGCGCCGCATGGTCGACGGCTGCGCCGAAGCGGGCGTGGTGCTGGGAATTAACCACCACTTGCGCAACGCCGCCAGCCACGGCAAGGTGCGCGAGCTGATACGCGCCGGCGAGATCGGCCAGCCCTTGTATTGCCGCGTGCTGCACGCGAACAACCTGCCGCAGCACCTGCGCGGCTGGCGCCTGCACGCGCCGGAGTCGGGCGGCGTCACGCTCGACATGTTCGTGCACGATGTTGACACCTTGCGCTTCCTGCTCGATGCGGAGCCGCGCCACGTCACCGCCTGCGCCACCAGCGGCGGCATGACGGTGGCCGGGCTGGAAGAGGGCCTGATGGCCGTCATCGAG
Organism: Janthinobacterium leeuwenhoeki; assembly: GCF_051380795.1. Lineage (NCBI taxonomy): Bacteria > Pseudomonadati > Pseudomonadota > Betaproteobacteria > Burkholderiales > Oxalobacteraceae > Janthinobacterium > Janthinobacterium leeuwenhoeki. Next base: position 46,258 of record NZ_JBNYXT010000002.1, on the reverse strand, counting down.
TTCGACAACGGCACCCTGGTGCAGGTGCACGACGCGTTCAACGCGCCGCATTCGCTGTCCGGCGTGGAAATCATCGGCAGCAAGGGCACCATCTTCGCCACCGGCGTCATGACGCAGCGCCCCGTCGGCAGCATTTGCCTGACGCGCGACGGCGGCAGCATCGACATCCCCGTCGAGCATGAAAACCTGTATGTGCGCTCGGTGCGCGCCTTCCAGCGTGCCATGCGCGGCGAAGGACAGCCGGCCGCCACTGGTGACGACGGCATGCGCGCGCTGGCCACGGCCTTGGCGGCGCAGCAGGCCAGCCGCAGCCACCAGCGTGTGACCCTGGCCGATTGACGGCCTGCGGCAGACGTAAAAAAGCCGCCTGATCGCAAAATCAGGCGGCTTTTTATCGGCTGGCGTCCGTGATTAGTCTTCGCGGCGCAGGTGCGGGAACAGCAAGACGTCGCGGATGTTCGGCGAATCCGTGATGATCATCATCAGGCGGTCGATACCGATGCCGCAGCCGCCGGCTGGCGGCATGCCGTATTCCAGCGCGCGGATGTAGTCGGCGTCGTAGAACATCGCCTCTTCATCGCCGGCGTCCTTGGCAGCGACTTGCGCCAGGAAGCGGGCCGACTGGTCTTCCGCATCGTTCAACTCGGAGAAGCCGTTGGCGATCTCGCGGCCCACCATGAACAGTTCAAAACGTTCGGTGATGCCGGCCACCGTGTCGGAAGCGCGCGCCAGTGGCGACACTTCGACCGGATAATCGATGATGTAGGTCGGTTCCCACAGCTGCGCTTCAGCCGTCTCTTCGAACAGCGCCAGTTGCAGCGCGCCCAGGCCGGCCGTGGCGAAGGGCTTGACGCCGAATTTCTTCAGCTCTTCCTTGATGAAGTCCGCATCGTTCAACTGTTCCGGCGTGTAGCCTGGCGCGTACTTGTTGATCGCTTCGACGATGGTCAGGCGGTGGAACGGCTTGGCCAGGTCCAGCTCGCGGCCGCCGTAGGTCAGGGTAGCGGTGCCGTGCGCGTCGATGGCGGCCTGGCGGATGACGGCTTCCGTGAAATCCATCAGCCATTTGTAGTCGGTGTAGGCCGCGTAGAATTCCATCATCGTGAATTCAGGGTTGTGACGGATCGACACGCCTTCGTTGCGGAAGTTGCGGTTGATTTCGAACACGCGGTCAAAACCGCCCACGACCAGGCGCTTCAGATACAGCTCGGGCGCGATACGCAGGAACATCTGCATGTCCAGCGCATTGTGGTGCGTGATGAACGGCTTTGCCGCCGCGCCACCCGGGATGGTGTGCAGCATCGGCGTTTCCACTTCCATGAACTCGTTCTTTTCCATGAAGCGGCGGATCGACGAGATGGCGGCGGTACGCGCCTTGAAGGTGCGGCGCGTCTCTTCGTTCATGATCAGGTCGACGTAGCGCTGGCGGTACTTGGTTTCCTGGTCGGCCAGGCCGTGGAATTTGTCCGGCAGCGGGCGCAGCGACTTGGTGATCAGGCGCAGCTCCGTGACCTTGATGGTCAGTTCGTCCGTCTTGGTCTTGAACAGCGTGCCCGTCACGCCCAGGATATCGCCCAGGTCATAGTGGTGCAGGGCAGCCATGGCCGCTTCGCCTGTCAGGTCAAGCGTGGCATAGATCTGGATGCGGCCGTCGGCTTTCGGTCCGGAAGCGTCTTGCAGGGTGGCGAAAGCGGCTTTCTTGCCCGCTTCGCGCTTGAGCATCATGCGGCCGGCCAGCACCACGGTGACAGGTTCGGCTTCCAGCTCTTCGCGCGTCTTGCTGCCGTATTGCGCGTGCAGATCTGCCGCCTTGTGCTCGGGACGGAAATCGTTCGGGAAGGCGACGCCTTGTTCGCGCAGTGCTGCCAGCTTGACGCGGCGCTCGGCGATGATCTTGTTTTCATCGGGGGCGGCGGCTTGTTCTTGGATATCCGTAGTCATGGTGTTCTTCGTTGGTGATTATTGATGATGTGGCGCCAGCGCTGGCGCCACGCTGGCAAACAGTGCGTCGACGTCGAGTGCGGAGAAATCCGGCACGATGGCAATGACGTTGTCGAAGGCGGCGAACGCTTCGGCCGGCAGGGTGGTGGTGAGCGCCACGACCCGCATGCCGGCACGGCGCGCCGCTTCCACGCCCAGGGGCGCGTCTTCGAAGACGATGCAGTTGTGCGGCAGCGCGCCGGCCAGCAGCGCGCCTTTCAGGAAAACGTCCGGGTGCGGCTTGCCCCGTTCCACGTCGGCGGCGCCGACGATGGCATCGAAGCGGTGGCGCAAGTCCAGGCCGTCGAGCGTGAACGCGATGTTCTCGTCCGGCGCGGCCGTGCCCACCACCAGCCCGACGCCGGCCTGGCGCGCGCTGGCGATCAGCCGGTCGAAACCGGCCACCGTTGCCAGGTGCGGGCCATACAGTTCGCGGTAGACGACTTCCTTTTCAGCCAGCAGGGTGACGTGGTCGGCATCCTCGCCCAGATACTTGGCGATGATTTCGCGGCCTTGCCGTCCTGCCGTGTCGCGGAAAAAAGCGTCCGCCTCCAGCACATGGCCCTGGCGTTCAAAGAACGCCAGCCACGAGGTCGTGTGGAAGGCCATGTTGTCGACAATCGTGCCATCCATGTCGAACAGGAAGGCCTGCTTTGCCAGTGCCGGAGCGGATGCGTTCATCCTTATACGCCTTGCTTGAGCGAGGCGGAAATGAACTCGTCGATGTCGCCATCGAGCACGCCCTTGGTATTGCCCGTCTCGAAACCGGTGCGCAAGTCCTTGATGCGGGACTGGTCCAGCACGTAGGAGCGGATCTGGTGACCCCAGCCCACGTCCGTCTTCGAGTCTTCCAGCTTTTGCTGTTCGCTCATGCGCTTGCGCAGTTCATGCTCGTACAGTTTCGCTTTCAGCATTTCCATCGCTTCGGCGCGGTTGCGGTGCTGCGAACGGTCGTTCTGGCACTGCACCACGATGCCGGTCGGCGCATGGGTCATGCGGACGGCGGAGTCGGTCTTGTTGATGTGCTGACCACCGGCGCCCGACGCGCGGTAGGTATCGACGCGGATATCGGCCGGGTTGACGTCGATCTCGATCGAATCATCGACTTCCGGATACACGAACAGCGACGTAAACGAGGTGTGGCGGCCGTTGGCCGAGTCGAATGGCGACTTGCGCACCAGACGGTGCACGCCCGTTTCCGTGCGCAGGAAGCCGTAGGCGTGATCGCCTTCGACCTTCAGCGTGGCCGTCTTGATGCCGGCAACCTCGCCGTCGGACTGTTCCAGGATTTCGACCTTGAAGCCCTTGCGTTCGCAATAGCGCAGGTACTGGCGCAACAGCATCGAGGCCCAGTCTTGTGCTTCCGTGCCGCCGGCGCCGGCCTGGATGTCGATGAAGCAGTTGTTCGGGTCCATCGGATTGTTGAACATCCGGCGGAATTCCATGCTTTCGATGACCTTGCGGATTTCCTGCACGTCCTGCTCGATCGCTTCGAGCGTCTCGTCGTCGCCTTCTTCGCGGGCCATGTCGAACAGGTCGCGGGTGTCGCGCAGGTCGGCATCGGCCTTGCTGAGGGTGAAGACGATGGCTTCCAGCGCCTTCTTCTCTTTACCGAGGTCCTGGGCGCGCTTGGGATCGTTCCAGACGGTCGGATCTTCCAGCTCTTCGTTGACTTGCTCTAGTTTCTCCGACTTGACAGTGAAGTCAAAGATACCTCCGAAGTTCGGCTTCGCGGACCGTCAGGTCGTTGAGCAGGGCGGAGATGATATTGATGCGTTCGGCTTCCATAATGTTCTGGTCTTCTATGGTGAAATCAAACCTTGAATTATACGCGAGCGCGGCGCGTTTCCGCTGCCGCTGCGGCGCAATTGCTGGCGCACGGGGCAATAAAATGACGATTTTGCTGTATTTACGACAATATTTTTGCCTTGATGATGGCTACCGTGCTGCGTATGATGTTGGCGATATTGTCTTTCCACAGGAATACGTCATGTTTCAATCTCCCCGTCTCGCCCTGTTACCGCTGCTGCTGGCCGGCTGCGGTGCCTTGCCGTCCGCCGACACCGGACCCGCCCAGCAGTTGGCCGCCGCGCCCGCGGGCAGCAGCGCCACCCTGGCCCTGCTGGAGACGACGGACTTGCATGCGAATGTGCTCAGTTATGACTACTACAAGCTGCAGGCGGAGCCGTCGATCGGCCTGGAACGCACGGCGGCCCTGATCGCGCAGGCGCGCGCGCAGTTCCCGAACAACCTTCTGCTCGACAACGGCGACACCATCCAGGGCACGGCCCTGGCGGACTACCAGGCATTGGTAAAACCGCTGGCCTGCGACCAGACCCTGGCCATCTACAAGGCTATGAATTTGCTGAAAGTGGACGGCGGCGGCATCGGCAACCACGAATTCAACTACGGCCTGGCGTTCCTGAGCCAGGTGACGGGCAACCGTTTTGACGTCGACAGCGTGGACGCGGCCAAACCGCGCTGCGCCGGCCCCGCGTTCCCGCAAGTGCTGGCCAACGTCTACAGCGTCAAGACGGGCAAGCCCCTGTTTGCGCCATACCACATCATAGCCAAGCAGATCACGGCCACCGGCCCCGATGGCAAGCCCGTGACGAGTACCGTGAGAGTGGGCATCATCAGTTTTGCGCCGCCCACCATCATGGCCTGGGACAAGCGCTGGCTCGAAGGCCGCGTCTACACGCACGGCGTGCGCGAGACGGCGGAAAAATTCATTCCCGAGATGCGCGCCAAGGGTGCCGAGCTGGTGGTGGCCATTTCGCACGGCGGCCTGGATGACAGCCCGTATTCGCCGACCATGGAAAACGGCAATTACTACCTGTCGCAAGTGCCGGGCGTGGACGCCATGCTGATCGGCCATTCGCACCAGCTGTTCCCGAACGCGGCCAGCACGGTGCCGCAATTTAATTTGCCCGGCGTCGACAAGGTCAAGGGATTGGTCAATGGCGTGCCCACCGTGATGGCCAATTTGTGGGGCAAGCATCTGGGCGTGATCGGCTTGCGCCTGCGCCATGACGGCAAGCAGTGGACCGTCGACAAGAGCGCCACCACAGTGGAAGCGCGCGGCATCCAGAATGCGGACAAGAGTTATGTCGCGCCCGATGCGGCCATCGCCAGGCTGGTGGCGGAAGAACACGCGGCCACCATCGCCTACGTGCAGACGCCGGTGGGCGCCACGGACTTCCGCATGTCGACGTATTTTGCCGACGTGGGTGATGTCAGCGCCATCGAGGTGGTGAATCAGGCGCAATCGGGCTATCTGGCCGCGTATGTGAAGGCGAACCTGCCGCAGTATGCGCACTTGCCCGTGCTGTCGATGTCATCGCCGTTCAAGAGCGGCTCGGCGGGCGTGTCCGACTACACGGACGTCAAGGCGGGCAATGTGGCGCTGAATAACGCGGCCGATTTGTATTTGTATCCGAACGCGCTGTACGGCGTAAAGATGCATGGCGCGGAGCTGAAAGCCTGGCTGGAAAAGTCGGCGCAGCGTTTCAATACCATCGATCCGAACAAGCTGGAAGCGCAGGAACTGGTCAACACGGCCCACCCGAGCTACAACTTCGATGCGATCACCAGCGCCGACGTGCGCTACCAGATCGACGTCACGCAGCCGCCGGGCCAGCGCATCAAGGGCCTGACGTACAAGGGCAAGCCGGTGGACGCGGCGCAGGAATTTTTGATTGCGACGAATAACTACCGCGCCAGCGGCGGCGGCAATTTCCCTGGCCTCGACGGCAGCAAGACGGTGGTGGCCTCGCCCGACAACAACCGCGAACTGCTGATCGCCTATGTCACGCAAGAGAAAAACCTGACGCGCGCGAAAAACGGCTCGGCGCGCAGCTGGCGCTTTGCCAAAGTCGCCACTAAAGGCCCGGTGGTCTTTCATTCGGCACCGAACGTGATCGACCTGGCGAGAGCGGCCGGCATCGATAACGTCACGCAGTTGAAGGCGGACGATGGCGCGGGCAAGGGCTTTGCGCTGTACCAGCTCGATTTGTCGAAATGATGCTGGCAAACCTGCTGCTGGCCGCCGCCCTGGCGTCGCCCGTGCCCGACGTCACGGCCCGGGCCAAGGTGTTGATGCGCGCGGGAGTAGCGTCCCAGCCGCAAGCGCGCACCCTGTTCGAACAGGCGGCGGGGCAGGGCAGCGGGCCTGCCGCGTATTACCTGGGCTTGATGTTCAAGAATGGCATGGGCGGATCGCAGGACAGTGGTGCCGCGCTGCGCTGGCTGGAACTGGCCGCCCAACGCGGCGTGGCGCCCGCCATGTTCATCGTGGCGAACCTGCTGCAGGATAGCGACGAAGCCAGGGCGCGTTACTGGCTGGACGCTGCCTGCGACCTCGAATACCCGGAAGCACTGCAGCAGAAATCCGTAGCCCTGGCCGAGGGACGCATGGGCTATGCGCACAGCGAGGAGCAGTCCTTCCTGTACCTGAAGATGGCCACGCATGCGATGGGACACCGCCCGCCGGAACCCTGAGCTACACCGGCTCTTCCTTCCTCGGCTTGGCCCGCAGACTGGCCGCCGCATCGCCGATGGCGATCGGGTCGCGCGACAAAATGGCGGCGCCCAGGTCGACCAGCCTGGCCGCCGCGACTATAGCTGCCTTGATGTCGGCGATGCGCTTGAGCTGTGACTTGCCCTTGGCGATGGCGCCCTCGATATCGCCGCGCGCCTGCTCCGCGCCTTCGGCCGTCAGATAGATGCCATATGCGCGAAACAGGGCCACCATCTGGTCCAGGTGGCTTTCATATTGCTCCAGCAGCGCGCGCTCGTCCGCCGCCAGTGTCTCGCGTTCGCGGATGCGCAATTCCAGCACCAGGCTTGACGCTTGCGCCAGGCTGTCGGCGATGGCGTAGCTTTGCTCTTTCGTCAGTTCGGTCAGTGGGGCCATGGGATACTCCTGTGTGCGCGCTGCTTACCAGCGGGCGGGGGCATAGAACGCCGCTTGCCGCTGCAGCGCTTCGACGTTGCGTGAAAACTGCGCCAGCTGCCGTTCCAGTTCTGGCGCCTGCAGGCGATCGAGATTGGCCCGCAGCGTGGCCACGCTGGCTTGCAGTGCGTCGACGGCGGCGACGTACGCGGCGATGATCTTTTCCCTTTCCTGCAATTGCCGGCCTTCCAGGTGCAAGCGCATGCGGATGTAGTTGGCGGCCAGCGGTTCGCGCGGCGCGGCGTTATCGACGGCGCCGCGCAGCAGGGCCAGGTCGCGCAATTCATCCTGCAAGCCGGCACGGTAGCTGCGCTGGGCATACTCCTTGAGCGCATTGCTGATGATATCGACGGCTTCCTGCTCGTCGAGCAATGCGCGCAAGGCCGACTTCTGCAGGCGCTGCGTGGCCAGGCGGCTCAGGTGCTCGCTCAATTTGACGACCTTGGACAGCTTGCCCGCATCGAGCAGGGGCGCGCCGCCGCCCGGCTGCGCCAGGCCGCCCAATGCATCGCCGAGTCCACCAAGCTCTTCCTTGTAGACGGGCAGCTTGTCATCGGCCAGCGCCGCCAGGGTGTGGGCATAGCGCAGCAGGAGGTCGTTCAGGCGGGCAAGCGATGCGCTGGCCTGCGCGATGGCAGCGCACTCGGCGCGCGCCGCCTGTTCGCTCGCTTGCGCATCGAAACGCTCGGCCAGGATCAAACGCTTGCGCATGGCCTTGTCCATGCAGCTGTGGACGCCGCCCGCCAGCATGGGTTCGAAGTGCCGCGACATCTTTTGCGTCTGTTCGGCGAAGGTGCGCACGGGCGCCAGGTCGGTGGCGCAGCCGCCCAGCAGCAGGCTGGCGATGGCGCCAAGTAGCAGGGGAGAAATGGACGAGTTCGACGGGCGCTGCATATGGCCTCCATGTGGTGGGAGTTGCTGATTGGGCCGGCGCGCACGCGCTGGCATGGCCGACGTTAGCATGCTGAGCATTGGCAGTATTGCGCCAGATCAGCTCGCTGTCGAAGTCGCCTGGCGGCCCCGCATCGGCGGCTGGACTGTTGCCGAATGGCGCAAGGTGCGCCAATTTGCTTCATATTTTCCTTACAAAAGACTGACATTTGGCTAGTAATTCGGGCTTTTCTGCATGTTGCGACGCGTCATATGTAGTTGTTGCTGGTGCATGTTTACTCACCTACAATGATTTATCGATGGGGCGGTTATCCAGCGTACGACTATAAAAATAAGTGGCATTAAAAACGTTGTATCAGAGGAGATGACAATGAATTTGAAACAGAAATTGCTAGTGGCAAGTTTGGTTTTGGGTTTCTCTCAGGCGGCAGTCGCAGCCGACCCCATCAAGATCGGCGTGTCCGGTCCGTTCACGGGCGGTTCCGCGCCGATGGGCGTGTCGATGCGCGACGGCGTCAAGCTGGCCGTGGCTGAAATCAATGCCAAGGGTGGCGTACTGGGCCGTTCCCTGTTGCTGATCGAGCGCGATGACGAAGCGAAGAACGAACGCGGCGTGCAGATCGCCCAAGAACTCATCAACAAGGAAAAGGTCGCCGCCACCGTCGGCTATATCAACACGGGCGTGGCCCTGGCGTCGCAGCGCTTCTATCAGGAAGCGAAAATTCCCGTCATGAACAATGTGGCGACTGGCTCCATCGTCACCAAACAGTTCGCCGACCAGCCGGAAAACTACATCTTCCGCAATGCGGCCAATGACACCATCCAGTCCGGCATGATCGTGCATGAGGCCATCGAGAACCGCAAGTTCAAGAAAGTGGCGATCCTGGCCGACTCCACCAACTATGGACAGCTGGGCCGCGAAGACCTGGAAAAGGCGCTGGACAAGAAGGGCATCAAGGCTGTCGTTGTGGAAAAATACAACATCAAGGACGTCGACATGACGGCCCAGCTGCTGAAAGCCAAGCAGGCGGGCGCGGAAGTCGTGCTGACCTACGGCATCGGTCCGGAACTGGCGCAGATCGCCAACGGCATGGAAAAACTGGGCTGGAAAGTGCCGCTGATCGGCAGCTGGACCCTGGCCATGGGTAACTTCATCGACAACGCGGGCAAGAACGGCAACGGCACGCGCATGCCGCAAACCTTCATCCAGGATGCCAGCACGCCGAAGCGCAAGGCCTTCATCGATGCCTACGTGGCTGCCTACAAGCCATCGGGCGGACGCATGCCGTCGGCCGTCTCGGCCGCGCAAGGCTACGATTCCATCTACCTGCTGGCAGCCGCCTTCAAGCAAGCCGGCGGCACGGAAGGGCCGAAAGTGCGCGCCGCGCTGGAAAGCCTGACGGAGAAAGTGGAAGGCGCCGTGACCACCTACAACAAGCCGTTCAGCAAGACCAACCATGAAGCGATCAGCGCCGAGCTGACCGTGTTTGGCGAAGTCAAGGACGGCAAGGTCGTCCTTGCCAAATAAGTCCGGCTAATTCCAAGTCTCTAGCCGCGAAATGGCCAGCCTTGAGGAATCAGGACTGGCCATTTTTTCATCTTTCGTCTTCCGGGGAACACCATGGAAATCTTCCTGCAGCTCGTCTTCAGCGGTATCGCGCTGGGCATGATCTATGCCGTCATCGCCTTCGGCTACCAGCTGACCTTTGCCACTTCCGGCACCCTCAATTTCGGCCAGGGGGAATCCCTGATGCTGGGCGCGCTCGTGGGCCTTTCCCTGGTGGGCACCATCCACGGCGGCCCGTACATGAGCTATCTCCTGATGATCCCCATCGTCATCGTCTTCGGCGCCTTGCAGGGCGTGTTCGTCGAATGGATCGGTGTGCGGCCCGCCATCAAGATCAAGTCCGAATTCGGCTGGATCATGTCGACCATCGCGCTGGCCATCATTTTCAAGAACGTGGCGGAAAACATCTGGGGCAAGGATGACCTGATGTTCCCGTCGCCGCTGTCGGCCGCGCCGTTCCAGGTATTTGGCGCCAATGTGCAGCAGATGCAGGTGGCCGTCATCGTCGGCGCGCTGGCCATCATGCTGGCCGTCGAAGTGTTCAACCGCAAATCGATCTACGGCAAGGCCGTGGTGGCGACAGCCAACGACCGCGACGCGGCCGGCCTGATGGGCATCAACACGGGCATGGTCATCACCTTTTCCTACGCGCTGTCGTCGGCCACGGCCGCCTTTGCGGGCGTGCTGGTGGCGCCTTTGACACTGACGGGGGCCACCATGGGAGCGTCACTGGGCTTGAAAGCGTTTGCCGTGGCCATCATCGGCGGCCTGACCTCGGGCGTGGGCGCCATCGTCGGCGGCCTGATACTGGGCATCGCCGAGACGACCACCGGCTACTACATCTCCACCGGCTACAAGGAAGTGCCTGGCCTGCTGCTGTTGCTGCTGGTGCTGGCCATCAAGCCGTCCGGCCTGTTCGGCAAAGCCGCGATCAAGAAAGTCTGAGGATCACATGAACAAGAAAATCACCATGCTGGCGCTGAGCGCGGCGGGCCTGGCCGCGCTCGCGCTATTCCCCATCGTCTTCCCGAATCCCTACTATATCCACCTGGCCGAGACCATCCTGATCTACGCCATCCTGCTGTTCGGCCTCGATATCGTCGTCGGCTACACGGGGCAGGTGTCGCTGGGCCATGCGGGCCTGTTCGGCATCGGCTCGTACGTCACGGGCGTGCTGGTGTTCAAGCTGGGCTTGTCGTTCTGGCTGGCCATCCCCGCCAGCATCGTCGGCGCGGCCGTGTTTGGCGCCATCCTGGCCTTGCCGGCCCTGCGCGTGACGGGGCCCTACCTGGCCATGGTGACCCTGGCTTTCGGCACCATCATACAAATCCTGATCAATGAAATGAGCTTCCTGACGGAAGGTCCGATGGGCATCAAGATCCACAAGCCCGTCCTGTTCGGCCACAAGCTCTCCGAGGTGGAGTACTACTACATGGTCGCCGCGCTGCTGGTGATCTCGCTGGTGGTGGTGCACCGCATCCTGAAATCGAACCTGGGGCGGGCGTTCGAAGCCTTGCGCGACAGCCCCATCGCTTCGGACTGCATGGGCGTGTCCGTCTACCGCTACAAGGTCTATGCGTTTGTCATCAGCGCCGGTTTCGCGGGCCTGGCCGGCAGCCTGTATGCGTATTCGGAAGAATATATCTCGCCCAATACCTACAACTTCGAGCTGACGATCTTGTTCCTGCTGGCCGTCATCATGGGCGGGCGCAAGACGCGCTCGGGCGCCTTGATCGGCGCCCTGATCGTCGTCATGCTGCCCAGCTTGCTGGCCGACATCGAATTGTTCCGCAAGATCGCCGTCAGCGCCGCCGTGCTGGGCGTGATCGGCTCCGCCTTCATGCTGGCGAAAAAACGCTCCACCGTGCGCGGCGTGATCGTGCCGCTGGTGGCCACCATCGGCCTGGCAGCGTTCTCCTACAAACTGGAGAACATGGTCGACTGGCGTCTGACCATCTTCGGTCTGATGACGCTGTTCGTCGTGTACTACCTGCAGGATGGCATCGTGGGCTTCTTGATGAGCTTTATCGGCAAGGCCCGGCGCCATGTGCAAGCCGTCGCTTCGCACGGCGTGGCGCCGTTCGCGCAGATCGACGCTGCGCAAGGCGGATCGCACGGAGCGCCTTTGCTGCGCGTGGACCAGGCCCTGATGCAGTTCGGCGGCCTGAAAGCGCTGAACCAGGTGGACCTGACCGTCACGCAAGGCTCCGTGCACGGCTTGATCGGGCCGAACGGCTCGGGCAAGAGCACGATGATGAACGTGCTCACAGGGATCTACAAGCCGACGGCGGGCAAGGTGGAATTTGCCGGCGCCGTGATCTCCGGCCGCACGCCGTCCGAGATCGCCCTGGGCGGCGTGGCGCGCACTTTCCAGAACGTGCAGCTGTTCGGCGAGATGACGGCCACGGAAAACGTGCTGGTGGGCCTGCACAATACCTTCAAGTCGAACGTGCTGGACGTGATGCTGCACACGCCCCGCTACAAGCGCGAAGAGGCGGCCGCGCGTGAGCGGGCCGCCAGCATCCTCGAATTCGTCGGCCTGGCCGATCTGGCCAACGAAGAGGCGCGCAATCTGCCGTATGGCAAGCAGCGGCTGCTGGAAATCGGCCGCGCGCTGGGTCTCAATCCCCGTTTGCTGCTGCTCGACGAGCCGGCGGCGGGCCTGACGGCGCCCGACATCAAGGAGTTGATGGCCATCATCCGCAAGATCCGCGAGCATGGCATCACCATCATCCTGATCGAGCACCACATGGATGTGGTGATGGCGCTGTCGGACGTGGTGACGGTGCTGGACTTCGGCCAGAAGATCGCCGAAGGCGCGCCCGCACTTGTCCAGAGTGATCCGAAAGTGATCGAAGCCTACCTGGGCGGCAGCGCCGAAACCCTGGCGCCAGCGGCGCACTGAGAGGAAGACCATGCTGAGCATTCATAATCTGCACGCCGCCTACGGCAAAGTCGAAGTCCTGCACGGCATTTCGCTCGACGTCCCGAAGGGCAAGCTGGTGACCCTGATCGGCTCGAACGGGGCCGGCAAGACCACTACCATGCGCGCCATTTCCGGCATGCTGAAACCCAAATCCGGCACCGTCACCCTGGGCGGCAAGGACGTCACGGGGCTCGATTCGCACCGTATCGCCCGCGCCGGGCTGGCCCACTCGCCGGAAGGGAGGCGCGTGTTTGCCTCGATGTCGGTGACGGACAATCTGCTGCTGGGCGCCTTCCCCCGCTTTACGCGCTCGCGTCCGAAAGGCGACATCAAGGGCGACCTGGACAAGGCCCTGGAACTGTTCCCCCGCCTGAAGGAACGGCGCGACCAGCTGGCCGGCACGCTCTCCGGCGGCGAACAGCAAATGCTGGCCATGGCCCGCGCCGTGATGCTGAACCCGGAAGTGATCCTGCTGGACGAACCGTCGATGGGCCTGGCGCCCATCCTGGTGGAAGAAGTCTTCCGCATCATCACGCGATTAAAGGCGGAAGGCGTGACCATGCTGCTGGTCGAGCAATTCGCCGCCGCCGCCCTGAACGTGGCCGATTACGGCTATGTGCTGGAGAACGGCAGTATTTCGGTGCATGGCCCGGCCGAGAGTTTGAAGAACGATCCGAAGGTGATCGCGGCGTATCTGGGCGGTGGGCACTGATGATGGCCTGACAATGCGCTTGCTGCGCATTGTCAGATGCCCAGACAACGTCCTGCCAGTACTACGTATTGAGCAAACGACGGCGTATCAACGCTTCCAGGTCACGGCTGGTATGGGCAACCATATGAACATAAACGATATCGTTATGCGCGTGTTCGATGATGATGCGATGCTGACCGGCTAACAGTTGACGGTGGGTCGTCAAATGAAGGTCTTCAAGTTCAGGAATAAAGGCGCCTTTGTTTTTCCAATCTTGGAGAGAATTGACTTGAGCCACAATCGCCTGCGTCACCTTCCTGGCAAAAGCAAGGGATTCGTTATGCTTCAGATAGGAGCGAATGTCTTGCAAATCGTTCAGGGCATATTGCGTCCAAAGAATTTTCATTTGCGTAATCAATTGTCCTCGTCTTCAGCTTCCAGTAGGGCCACAACGTCATCATGATCAATGACTTTACCTTCCTCAATCTGCTTGCGGCCGAGAGCAAGGATGCGGAGCATGGCAAGTTGATCTTGAGTCTTTTGATAGCTAACAGGGTCTTGAACAATTGCCTGAACTCTACCGTTTACAGTGATGGCGACTGGGTCATGCGTTTCCAGCACCTGTTTGACCACGTCGCTGGTGTTCGTCTTCAAGTAGCTAATTGGTTGAATGTTCAGAAAGTTCATACTGCCCTCCATAATTAGGCAGACCGATGATAGCACTGGATAACTAAATTAAGTGCCAAATTTAGTTGGCTGCACATTTTCCTTGCTTCGAGCGCAGCCTGTAAGCATCAATGCCGGGTGGGCTTGTCCTGCTGCACCAGAATAAACGGGCTGACGACGACGGCCCACAGGGCCGCGTCGGCTGCCTGCCAGTCCAGCGCCTGCTGGTCGGAGACCTTGGCCACTTTGCCTTCGCTCATCCATTGCGTGATGGTGGCCTTGTCGTCGTGCGAGATGCGCACGGCCACTTCGACCAGATCGAGTTCATTGGCGACCCAGACGACATTGCCTTGGGCGAAGTGCTTTTCCAGTTCGCTCCAGGCCAGGCGGGCCGTTTCGCTGTTCACTTTGAGGCGCAGTTCGGTGTCTTTTTCAGGATTGGTTTGCATGTGAGATCAAGTTGCGGTGAGTCGGGTGCCGTTGTGCGCGCTTTATTTGCCTGGCAAGGCTTCCACGTGCGGCGTCGGCGTACCCCGCCATGTTAACCGATAGGCGGCGCCTTTGCGAACATTGCCCACGAGGGCGGGGCGGAAACAGGCCAGGTTGGTACCGCTGGCGTGCCGCACGCTGGGGAAGATCACACCCATGGAACCGGCTTCGAGCAGGATGGCGGCCAGGTCTTGCGAGGCGATGTAGCTGGCCGGATCGAGGCAGGTCGCATAGCGCTGCTGGCCGCGCAAGTCGTGGAAGCTGGCGGAAAAATCGGCCAGCAGCGACTGGTAGTTGACGCTGTCGTCGAAATAGTCGATTTCCTGGTATTCCACGGTTTTGTGGAAAATGATCTCGGCCAGCGCCGTTTGCATGTCGAAGGCGCAATACCAGGCGCCCCGCTCGCCATCGTTGAAACGCGCCCCTTCCGGGCGCGCATACGTGTAGGCGGCGTTAATGATGCGAAAGTGCGGTACGCCAAAAACCAGCTCGTCCACGCCAATTCCTGGCGCGCCGCCGTACTCGGCCACCAGGCGCGCGTTGGTCGCGTTATCGAGCTCGAACAGCTCGCGCAGGTGCTCGTCGTCTTCGGCCAGGGGCGCCAGCACCGAGTCTTCCATGTCGGCGAAGCGCGAGGGAATCAGGCGGCAAGTGTCGATCTGGCGCAAGGCGGCCAGCGGCGGCAGGGGAGTATGCGGGGCGGCAGGCACGCTTACAGCCCTCCGCGGCGCGCATCGAGCAGCTTGCGCACCGTCTGCATGGCCAGCAAGCCGCCGGCCAGTATCTGCGACAGGGGCGTGCGGCCGCCGAAGATGGAGTTTTTATTGGGCAAACTCACCCATTCGTCCGCCAGCTTGTCGCCATACAGGATGTGCAAGGCCTTGTAGATGCCCAGCAAATAGGAAATGCGCGTGATGCGGTCCACTTCCAGCACGCGGTCCGGGTGTTTCTTCCACTCGTACCAGGCGCTGCTGGACAGGCCGCCCAGCAATTCGCGCGCATCGTCGTCGCGCAGGCGCCAAGCGGCGGCCAGCTTGAAAAACCCCTTCAGTGCCGCCTGCGACAATCGCTCGCGCTCGGCTTTGGCATTCAGGTCGACGAGCACGGCAGGCTCGAAGCGGCTCTTGGGATAGGCGTAGGCAAGATTCATGATGAACTCCTTTTATGGATTAATATTACTCCTTTTAGGGAATTTTTGCTGTCCTCTGCCAACTGTGCGCGCCCACGCCCTTAGTCGTCAAAGAATTGCATGCCTGCATAGGGCGTCGTGCGGCATGCCGCCAGCCGCTGCGCCAGGCTGCCCGCATGGGCTTCCAGCCGGTGGCCGTCCGGATCGAGAAAATACAGGGAATCGCCAGCGCTGCTATTTTGTTGCCATTCAGGCACGCCGGCGGCGCGCAGGCGGGCGGCAAACGGGGCGAAGTCGGCGGGCGCGATGGAAAAGGCGTAATGCGTGTAGCCGGGACTGGCCAGCGCAGCCCTGTCTTGCCCGTCCAGCGCCAGGCACAGCCACAAATCCCCAGCCGATAGATGCGCGCCCCTGGCCCAGCACGCATGCAGGCGCAGGCCCAGCATATCGCGGTAAAAGACGATGCTGTGCGCCAGGTCGCGCACCGACAGGGTGAGGTGGTTCAGGCCGGTCAGCATCGATTGGAAGGCGTCTCGAAGGCGATTAATAGGTTTGGGCCGGAGCCATCAGACAGGTTCGGCGTGCTCCACCATCAGCTGCACCTTGGTCGTGCCATTGTATTCATTCGCATCAAGCCGGAAGGCCACGCGCGTGCGTTCGCCCAGGGCGTCCGTGTGGCCGAACCAGATGGCGTCGAAGCGCACGCCGTTCTTTTCCAGCAGCAGTTTCAAATGGCGCTCTTTCAGGATGCGCTGGCTGACGACGCGGAATTCATCGCAGAAGACGGGCGGGGCGAAGCCCTGGCCCCACACTTGCCCATCCATCAGTTCGATGAAGGCCGTCGTGTAATAGGCGTCTTCCAGCGGGCCGTCCGTTTCCACGACTCTTTCCAGTTGCTGCTGGCTGAGCCAGGCTTGCCCCACGGCTTCGAAGGCCTGGCAAAATGCGTCGAAGGCGTCGGCGCGGATGGTCAGGCCCGCCGCCATGGCGTGGCCGCCGAACTTGTCGATCAGGCTGGGCGCCCGTTTCGACACGAGGTCGAGCGCGTCGCGCAAGTGGAAGCCGGGTATCGAACGGCCCGAACCCTTGATCCAGCCGTCCGCGCCGGGTGCAAACGTGATGGTCGGGCGATAGAATTTTTCCTTCAGGCGCGAGGCCACGATGCCGATCACGCCCTGGTGCCAGGATGCGTCGAACACGCTGATGGTGCTGCTGTTGGCCGGTTCGAAAGCGTCGAGGTGCAGCAGGGCCGTATCCTGCATTTCCGCCTCGATTTCGCGGCGCTTCAGATTGATGTCGTTGAGTTGCTGGGCCAGCGCCCAGGCGCGGCCTTCGTCGTCCGTGATCAGGCACTCGATGCCCAGCGACATGTCTTGCAGGCGCCCGGCCGCATTCAGGCGCGGTCCCAGGGCAAAGCCCAGGTCGAACGGTGTGGCGCTGCGCGCTTCGCGGCCCGCCACGCGGAACAGGGCGGCCACGCCCGCGTGCATATTGCCCTTGCGCATACGTTTGAGACCTTGGGCGACGAGGATGCGGTTGTTGGTATCGAGGCGCACCACGTCGGCCACCGTGCCCAGCGCCACCAGGTCGAGCAGATTGTCGAGCTTGGGTTGCGTTTGCGCATCAAAGATGCCGCGCCGGCGCATTTCGGCGCGCAGGGCCAGCAGCACGTAAAACACCACGCCCACGCCGGCCAGGTGTTTGCTGGGAAAACCGCAGGCGGGCTGGTTCGGGTTGACGATGACGGCCGCGTCGGGCAGGGTGTCGGCCGGCAAATGGTGGTCGGTGACGACTACCTGGATGCCGCGCCGGTTCGCTTCGGCCACGCCGTCGATGCTGGCGATGCCGTTGTCGACGGTGATGATGATGTCGGGCGACTTTTCGCGCGCCGTCAGTTCGACGATTTCCGGCGTCAGGCCGTAGCCATACTCAAAACGGTTGGGCACGATGAAATCGACGTCGGCACCCATGGCGCGCAAGCCGCGTATGGCCACGGCGCAGGCGGTGGCGCCGTCGCAATCGTAGTCGGCGACGATGACCATGCGCTTCTTGGCGGCAATCGCGTCGGCCAAGAAGACTCCGGCCGCGCCGATGTGCAGCAAGCCGGACGGCGGCATCAGGGCCGCCAGTTCGCTCGACAGTTCTTTCGCGTCGGACAGGCCGCGCGACGCATACAAGCGGGCCAGCACGGGGTGGATGCCGCCTTGGCGCAGCAGTTCGGATTCGCGGTAGGGGCAGGGACGGGTGGCGATGCGGGTACGGGTCATGATGCTTTCAACTTGTTCAGGGTAATCGCGCGCCAGAATTTGCGCTGCGCATGCTTGCTGGTGGTGCACGCTAGCCAGGCGTCACGGTGGCTGAGCACCAGGCGCAACTGGCCCAGGCGACCATCTTTTACGGCCGCCAGCAGGGGCGCGAACCAGTCCGCTTCCAGCGCTTGCAACTGCTGCAACCACATGCCCCATTCCTGGGCTTGCGCCGCCTCGATCAGGCCACCCAGCACAATGATCGCGTCGGATTGGTCTGCCAGCACACTGCTTGGACTGGCATCGCGCCGTGATGGTTCCGCCAGCGCGGCCAGCCAGGCTGGCGCGTCCTTGGTATGCAGGCTGGCCGCGCAGCGCGCAGGTGCCGGTGCAGATTCCGCCGTGGCCAGGCTCCCGCCCCAGATCCAGAAGGAGTTGATGGCTTTCAGGCCACGTTCTTCGCGCGCCGCGTTGACAGGATGTTCATGCCACAGCATCTGCACTTCGTTTTGCAGGCGGCGCGCGGCGCGCGCGTGCTCGCCTTCCGGCATCCAGACGGACAGGTCTTGCGTGGTGGCCGCGTCCGGCGTGGCGCACTGCAAGTCGCTCCAGGCGTCGGCGCGCATGAACCAGGTGCCCGCGTCGCCATACGCCAGGGGTTGGCCGAGCTCGTCGAAATAGGGGGCCGCAATGTCAAACAGGGCGCGGCTATCGGCCTCGCTCAGCTTGAGCTGGCGCAAGTCTTCCAGGCTGATATGGCTGCGGGCGACGGCCAGGTGGGCCGGATGCAGCAGGAAGTAGCGCGCGTCCGGTTCCGGCGCGAGGCCATAGCCGCGCATGGCTTGGGCCGCGAAGGCCGCCTGCGCCGCCTCGCCGTTGCGTGCGGACGCCAGGCCCAGCGCGTGCGCCAGCCACGCTTCGTGCGGCAGCAGGCGCTTGGCGTTGTCAAAAATTTCCAAATTGCAAGTGGAGGTGCGCGACAGCAGGGCCGCCAGGGCGGGCGCCTGCAAGACCTTGAGCAGGTCGGCAGCCAGTTCGGCATTGGGCAGGGCGAAGGGCAGGACGAGGGTAAGTTGATTCATCCCGAGATTGTAGGCGATTGTGACCATACCAGAGTAGGGGCATGCCATCTAGAGTGATCAGAGATAGTATCAAAAAAACATCACAAATATAATAATTAAACTATTATTTTGGGAAAACAATTTGCTTTTGAAAATATCGACGATATAATTGCGCTAACTTAAATGTCAGAAAGACAATCACACCCCTGCTGTGTGGTTGCGTCGTTTGGCTCCTGTGTCCCTCGAAACTGTATACAAGATGCTGCCGGCTTCATTTTTTAAACAAGTTTCTTTCTTGGAAGCCCACTCATGTATACATTCGCCGCTTTGCACGGCCAGGCTGATCGCGCTCTGGCCCCCCGTATTTCCGCTCCTGCCGCCGCCGTGGCATGCCGTCAGGAGGCCGCATGACTACTTACAACCTGTCGACCACGGTGCACGTGTGCGAAGACATCAACAAGAATTTCGATATCCGTGACCTGCTGATCCAGGCCGGCTATTCGGTGCAAGGCGAACTGAACATCAATAATTTTACGGTTTTATTGCCGGATGATACGGAATCGACCGAGAACACGCCGCTGTTCGGCATGCTTGACGCGGATACCGTGTATGTGCGTCCCGGCGCCTGGGCAGCCAACTATAACGGCAATTTCTCGACCATCCAGGTGACGATCGACAAGGGCAATGGCGATATCGTCCAGTTGCAACTGCAAGTGATCATCGATCCCGTCAATGACGCGCCTGATGCGGCCGACAAGACCTTCACCCTGGTCGATGGCGGCAGCGTTGTGCTGAGCGAAAGCGATTTCGGCTTCCACGACGACGTCGAGCACAACGGCTTCAAGTCCGTCGTCATCACGAATACCACCACGGCGGGCCAGGTCTTGCTGAACGGCGTGGCCGTTGCGGTGGGCACGGAAATCTCCATCGATGATATCCGCGCGGGCCACCTGGTCTTTGTGCCTAGCCAGACCGTGGCCGGCAGTTTCGACCTGGGCTTCAAGGTGCGCGACGATGGCGGCACGGAAGGCTGCAATGCGCAAGACCTGAGCCTGGCGCCCCATTACCTGACTTTCAAGGTGCCGATGGCCCACCTGGGCGATTTTGTCTGGGAAGACAAGAATGCCAACGGCGTGCAGGATGCGGGCGAAGCGGGCATCGCCAATGTCGTGGTGCAATTGAAAGATGGCGCGGGCGTGGTGGTGGCATCGACCACGACCGATGCCAACGGCGGCTACCATTTTGACGTCAATCCAGGCACGTATTCCGTCACCGTCGTCACGCCGAATGGCTACACGGCAACAGCTGCCAACCAGGGCGGCGACACGGCCAAAGACAGCAATATCGATGCGGCCGGCAACATGGCGCCTGTCACCCTGGCGCCGGGCCAGACCAACTTGAGCCTGGATGCGGGCCTGTACCGCGCTGCCGAACTGGGCGACCGCGTATGGTTTGATGTCAACAAGAACGGCGTGCAAGATTCGGGCGAAGCAGGCGTGGCAGGCGTGAAAGTGACCTTGCTCGATGCGTCGGGCAATGCCGTCGGCAGCCCGCTGGTGACGGACGCGAACGGCAACTACCTGTTCACGAATCTGAAGCCGGGCGCCTACAGCGTACAGTTTGACAAGACCAGCCTGCCTGCCGGCTATGCCTTCACGGGCCGGGACCAGGGCGGCGACGACCAGCGCGATTCCGATGCCAGCGCCATCGATGGCAAGACGGCGCAAGTGCTGCTCGCTTCCGGCGACAGCAACCATAGCCTGGATGCGGGCATCGTGGCCCTGCCGGCCTCCTTGGGTGACCGCGTCTGGCATGATGCCAACTTGAACGGCGTGCAGGATGCGGGCGAAGCCGGCATCGGCGGCGTCACGGTACAGCTGAAAAATGCAGCTGGCAGCGTGATCGGCTCGACCGTCACGGATGCCACCGGCTATTACAATTTCAGCGTCGATGCTGGCACGTATTCCATCGCCGTCGTCGCGCCGCCCGGCTATTTGACCACCGTCAAGGATGCGGGCGGCAACGATGCGCTCGACAGCGATATCAATGCCGCAGGCCAGAGCGGCCTCGTAACGGTTGCAGCCGGCCAGAACTACAAGGACCTGGATGCGGGTTTGTACAAAACGGCTGCCATTGGCGACCGCGTGTGGTTTGACGCCAACGGTAACGGCACGCAGGATGCGGGCGAAGCGGGTATGGGCGGCGTGAAAGTCAATCTGTTCGACGCCTCCGGTACCGTGGTGGCCAGCGCCACCACGGATGCCAGTGGCAATTACTTGTTCAGCAACTTGGTGCCTGGTTACTACTTCCTGGGGTTCGTGCCACCAGCCGGCTACACTTTCACCAAGCCGGACGTGGGCGGCTACGCTACCGATTCCGATGTCGATCCGGCCACCGGCCTCACCACCACCTGGATCGGGGTGAAATCGGGCGATGTCCAGCTGGAATGGGATGCCGGCTTGGTCAAATGCGCGCCTGTCACCGGCAGCATCGGCGACCGCGTGTGGGAAGACAATAACTACAACGGCGTGCAGGATGCGGGCGAACTGGGCGTGGCGGGCGTGAAAGTCAACCTGCTCAATGCGTACAATCAGGTCATCGCCACGACGACGACGAATGCCAGCGGCAATTATCTGTTCGACAAGCTGGTCGCTGGCGGCTACAAGGTGGAAGTCATCCGTCCATCGGGCTTTTACTACACCAAGGCCAATCTGGGCAGCGATACGGCCGATTCCGACGTTGATGTCAGCACGGGGCGCTCGGGCCTGATCAATCTGGCCGCCGGCCAGAACGACATGAGCTGGGATGCGGGCATCTACCGCAAGGCCAGCCTGGGCGACAAGGTATGGCGCGACGCCGACCATGACGGCGTGCAGGACTACAACGAGGCGGGCATCGCCAACATTAAAGTGCAGTTGTACTCGGGCAGCGGCGCTTTGCTGGCCACCACCTACACGAATGCCAGCGGCAACTATCTGTTCAGCAACCTCGATCCGGGCAGCTATTCGCTCAAATTCGACAAGAGCAACGTGATGCATGCTGGTTACGCCATGAACAGCTGGAAGTGGGGCGCCAAGAACGTGGGCAGCAATGACAACATCGATTCGGACGTCAACAGCAATGGCTCGTATGCCAACGTGGTCTACACGGATATCCTGAAACTGGCCTCGGGTCAGAACGACATGAGCTGGGATGCGGCCATCACGCCGATCGTGATCGATCTGAACGGTGACGGCGTGCACACGATTGCCCGCGCTGATTTCCACGGCAGCTTCGACTTGCTGGGCACGAGCAGCGCCATCCAGACGGGCTGGGTCTCCGCCCAGGACGGCTTGCTGGCCATCGACAGCAATGGCAATGGCAAGATCGACAATATCTCCGAATTGTTTGGCGGCAATGAAAAGGGCACGGGCTTTGCCAAGCTGTCCAGCTATGACTCGAACGGCGACGGCGTGGTCGACGCGAAAGATGACAAGTTTGCCGAACTGCGCATCTGGCGCGACGCCAACAGCAATGGCGTGACGGACGATGGCGAACTGATGTCGTTGCACGACGCCGGCGTGGCCAGCCTGACGGTGAGCTACACGGAACTGCCGTTCCTCGACGCCAACAGTAATCTGCACCTGGAGCGCAGTAGCGCCACGCTGGCCGACGGCAAGACGGTGGACATGACGGACGTGTATTTCAACGTCGACGCCAAGGATGCGGCCAAGGCCGGCATCACCTTGCCGAGCATGGCCGACCTGCTGCGCGATGACAGCACGCTCGACGTGGTGCTGGGCCAGGATGGCACGGTGACCACGGTGGCCGCCGCGCCAGCCGCCGCAGCCCCTGCTGCCGAAGCCCAGGCCCAGTGCGAGATGGCCGACCTCTTGCGCCGCGCCATGGCCCACGCGAATGCCCAGCCCCAGGAAATGGCTGCCTGATGTCCTGTTTTACCAGGCCCTACCCGCCTGGCTGATGTGTTCCGGCGCCCCTGTCCGCAGGCGGCGCCGGCGCTCTCCAATCACTTTAAAGAGAATACGCAATGAAAAAATCCATGCACCTGATCGCCCGCGCCAGCATCGCAGCGGCCGTTTTCGCCCTCGCCAGCAGCAGCGTCCTGGCAGCGTCCAACCTGCAAGTCATCGACTCGCACAGCGTCAGCCTGTTTACGGCCAGCGGCGGCGCCTTTGGCTCCGGCAACGCCATCTCGCCTACCTTGTGGGAAGTCAAGTACGACAGCAACACCTTCCTGGCTTTTTGCCTCGATCCCCATGTCGCGCTGAGCAATACCTCGAATAGCTACAGCAGCAGCGCCTTTGCGGCCAGCGATTCCGTCAAGCGCCTGTATGAGGGCTATTACGCCTCGTCCGTCGCGAATGTGTCGACCAGCGCCAACAGCGCTGCCGCCTTCCAGCTGGCCCTGTGGGAATTGAATAACGACAACACGAACCTGCTGACGGGCGACCTGCGCTTCAAGAACCTGAGCAATGCCGTCGTCAGCCAGGCGAACAGCATGCTGGGCGTGGCGACGGGCAATGGCGCGATCCAGAACCTGTACAGCTACACCAGCCTGAGCAGCGTCAATCCTGCCTCGCAAACCCTGCTCAGCGTCTCGCCGGTGCCGGAAGCGCAAACCTGGGCCATGCTGGTTGCTGGCCTGGGATTGCTGGGCTTCATGGCGCGCCGCCGCAAGGCTGGCACAGTATAAATCGGCAGCAGCGGTATTGACTTGGTAGTTTCTGCTGCGGTGCGTCCGTCACGACGCACCGCAGTTTTTATTTTTTTTCACAACATCATTCTGAATAGCAGTTATTACTATGGCACAATGTTTCTGCAAGCCACCATTGCGCGACCTTGACAATAGTTTCTCACTGTTCCTTGTAACTGCCTGAGATCGGACTTGAGCTCATCATGACGCCACCTTCTGCCGCGCACGCCACCGTCGACGCCACCCCATCCACCACCTGTGCTGACACGATTGCCGACGCCGTCGTCTTCCTGGCCCGCTTTCTTGGCACCGGCGTGCAAGCCGAGCGCCTGCGCGCCAGCGTGAGCGCGCATGGCGACCAGGCTGCCGCCGATTTTCTCGACCAGGCGCTCAGCCATGCCAGCCTGGCCGGCACGCCGCTGCCTATGGACAAGCCGCGCCGCGCCACGGAAATGCCGGCCTTGCTGCTCAACGGGGAAGGGCAGGCGCTGGTGGTACTGGCCATTACCGGTGGTAAATATGAATGCCACGTGCCCGGCATCGAAGGCAGTGCCTGGTTCGATGCGGCCGCACTGGCGCAGGAGGTGCCTGCTGGGCGCTGGGTGGCTGTGCGTCCTGTGATGTTTTTCGACCAGCGCAGCTTGCTCTACAGCATGCCGGCGGCGGGGCGATGGTTCTGGGATGTCTTCAACCGCAACCGCTGGGTCTTCCGCTGGGCCCTGCTGGGCACCCTGGTGCTGAACGTCATCGGCGCGCTGGTGCCGTTCTATGCGATGGCCGTGTATGACCGCGTGATCCCGAACAATGCCACTTCCAGCCTGTGGGTGCTGACCATTGCCGTGGTGGTGCTGACGGGGTTCGAGCTGGCCCTGCGCCTGCTGCGCGGCGAACTGGTGGAAACGGCGTCGCGCCGCATGGACGTGGCCCTGTCGTCGAACATCTTCGCCCAGTGCCTGCGCCTGCGCGCGGCCAGCCGTCCCGCTTCCGGGGGGACTTTGGCCAACACCGTGCGCGATTTCGAATCCGTGCGCGAATTCTTCGCCTCGACGACCCTGACGACCCTGGGCGACCTGCCGTTTTTGCTGCTGTTCCTGCTGGTCATCGCCTTTGTCGGCGGCTGGCTGGTGCTGGTGCCCCTGGCCGCCATCCCCATCCTGCTGCTCGTCGCCTTTGCCTCGCGCGCTGCCCTGGCGCGCCACGTGGCCGCCTCGATGCAGGAAAGCGCGCAGCGCACGGCGCACCTGTTTGAAACCATGAATGGCCTCGACACCATCAAGGCGCTGGGCGCCGAAGCGTGGAGCCGGCGCAAGTGGGAGAGCCTGACAGTGGCGATTGCGGCCAACAGCGTCGAGACGCGCGAAATCGTCAGCCGGGTCAACTACATCAACACGGCCGTGCTGGCCCTGTCCGGCGTGGCCGTGGTGGCCACGGGCGCCTTGCTGATGGGCGAACACCTGCTGACTCTGGGCCAGATCATCGCCGTGAGCATGCTGACGGGACGCGCCCTGGCGCCCGTGAGCCAGATCGCGGGCTTGATCATGCGCTGGGAACAGACCAAATTGTCGTACCACGCACTGAATAAAATCATGGAGGCACCCACGGACGACGACGCGGCCAGCCTGCAGGCGCCGCCCCTGTCCGGGCGTATCGAATTTCGCGACGTGGGCTTTGCCTACCCGAATTCGCCGCCGCTGCTCGATAAACTGAGCCTGCAGATACGTCCAGGTGAAAGAGTCGGCGTGATCGGCAAGCTCGGTTCCGGCAAGAGCACCTTGCTGCGTTTGCTGCTGAACCAGTACGGCCCGCAAAGCGGCAGTGTGCTGTTCGACGACCTGGCCAGCACCCAGCTCGAACCATTGAGCCTGCGCCGCCAGATCGGCTATGTGCCGCAGGATGT
The DNA here is from genome assembly GCF_051380795.1 of Janthinobacterium leeuwenhoeki. Classification (NCBI taxonomy): domain Bacteria; kingdom Pseudomonadati; phylum Pseudomonadota; class Betaproteobacteria; order Burkholderiales; family Oxalobacteraceae; genus Janthinobacterium; species Janthinobacterium leeuwenhoeki. The sequence continues at coordinate 21,068 of NZ_JBNYXT010000002.1, read as the reverse complement.
GACCCTGTTCCACGGCACCCTGCGCGAAAACATCGAACTGGGGCGCAGCCAGCCCGACGATGTGGCCCTGTTGGATGCCATCCGCCTCGCCTGCCTGGATGACATCATCACTCAGCTGCCCAACGGCGTGGCGACGGAAGTGGGCGAGCGGGGCGAGCGCCTGTCCGGCGGCCAGCGCCAGGCCGTGGCCATGGCCCGCGCCTTGCTCGTGAAACCGCCCATGCTGCTGCTCGATGAGCCGAGCAGCATGTTCGACCCGGCCACCGAGCAGCGTTTGATCGGCCGTCTGCGTACATTAAAAGATACGACCATCGTGCTCGTCACGCACCGCATGGCCATGCTGGCGCTGGTGGATCGCCTGATCGTCTTCGACAAGGGGCGCATCGTGGCCGACGGCCCGCGCGATGACGTCATGCGCGTGCTCAATAGCCAGGCGGCCAAGCCTGCGGTGGAGCAGGGAGCCACAGCATGAGCGCCCTGAACGCCCGTCCGCTGCCAGCGGCTCACCCGGACCCGGAACGCGAACCGCAGCGCATCGTCCTGGGCATGCTGGCCCTGATCGCCGTGCTGCTGGTGCTGGTGCTGGCCTGGGCCACCTTCGCCCAGCTCGACGTGTCCGTGAATGGCCGGGGCGCCATCACGCCGCCATCGCACCTGCAGGAAGTGCAAAGCCTGGAAGGGGGTATCGTGCGCGAAATGCTGGTGAAGCCGGGCCAGCGGGTGCGCCGCGGCGACTTGCTGCTGCGCCTGGACACGGCCCAGTATGAGGCCAACCTGGGCGCCAGCGTGCAGAACCGCCTGGCCGCGCTGGCGGGCAGGGCACGCCTCGACGCGCTGCTGACGGGCGGCACGCCCCAGTTTGCGCCGGAATGGCAGAAAGAGGCGCCCGAACTGATCGCCAAGGAAATGCAGTTATGGCGCGATGGCCAGCGCGAATTCGCGTCGGCCACGGCGGCCGCGCGCGAAGGCGTGACGCGCCGGCGCGGCGAGCTGGCCGAGGCGCACAGCCGCATCGCCCAGCTGGACGCGGGCATGAAGCTGGCGCTGGAAAGCTTGTCGATCGAGGAGCGCCTGTTCAAGGAGGGCGCTGGTTCGCGCGGCGACTACCTGAATGCGCAGCAGCGCGTGCAGCAGCAGCGCACGGAACTCGACAGCCTGCGCACGTCCGTGCCGCGCCTGGCGGCCACCCTGGCCGAAGCGCAGGCGCAGGCCGGCGAAGTGGAGGCGCGCATGCGCGGCCAGTGGGGCGCGCAGCGCAGCGAATACGAAACCAAGGCCGGCGCCCTGGCCAGTACCGTGAAAGGCCAGCAGGACCAGGTGAGCCGGCGCGATGTGACGGCGCCCGTCGACGGCGTCGTCAACCGCGTGCTGGTGGCGACGGTCGGCGGCGTGGCGCAGCCGGGCAAACCGATCCTGGAAATCGTGCCCGCCGATTCGGAAATGCTGATCTCCGTGCGCGTGAAACCGTCGGACATCGGTTTTATCCACGTGGGGCAGCACGCATCGGCCAATGTGCTGGCGTATGACGCCACCACCTATGGACGCATGCAGGCGCAGGTGGTGCGCGTGGGCGCCGATGCGATTCCCGATGAACGCAACGAGCCGTATTTCGAGGTGCAGCTGAGCACCGACCGCAGCCAGTTGACGGCGCACGGTAAGGTGCTGCCGATTACGCCTGGCATGCCGGTCGACGTGGGCATCCTGACGGGGCGCCGCTCGGTGCTGCAATATGTATTCAAGCCCGTGCTGCGCGGCTTGCAATCTTCCCTGCAGGAGCGTTGATGCGTGCTTTCTTACTCTGCATGGCATTCGCCTGCGCAAGCGCGGCGGCCCAGCCGGCGCCGCCGGCGACCTTCCAGGCTGTGCCCACGCGCGGCTTGCCCGCCTTGCTGGCGCGCGCCGTGCCGCGCGACCCGCAGGTGATCGCGGCGCAGGCGGCGCTGGCCACCACCGAAGCGCGCTACAAGCAGGCCCGCTCGCGCCTGTTCCCGACTGCGGCGCTGCAGGCGACGCGGGGGCGCAGCAATGACCTCGATGGCGCGCTGGACGTGCAACGCCGCACGCACCAAGTGGAAGCGAGCGTGCGCTGGAATATGTACAACGGCGGCGCCGACCGCGCCGAACTCGATGCGGCCGAGCGCGAAATGGCGGGCGCCGCCTTCGACGTGCAGCGGGCACGCGCGGAAAGCGCAGAAAAGCTGGCCGAAGCGTATTTCGACATGCAGCGCCTGGAACGCAACCTGCTGCAGTCGCAGGAACGCCTGCGCGACGTGACACAGCTGGTAAAGCAGGTGACGCGCCAGGCGGAGCTGGGCAAATCGTCGGAAGTGGACCGCGAACTGGCGCAAAGCTCGCAGCTGGATGCTGAACTGGTGCATGACGGCTTGCTGACGGACCTTTTGTCCGCGCAGATCAAGCTCGAGGCGCTGGCCTTCGAGCCGGTGGCGCAGTTTGCCGATTTTACGTTTGCGCCGCTGCCGGCGCAGGCCCTGGCGAATGCCGACACGCAGCAGGCGCAGTTGCGCGCTGCGCGCGAGCGGGCGGCGGCGGCCCAGTTGCGCGTGCGTGGCGTGGCGGCCACCCTGGCCCCTAAAATTGATCTGAATGTCAGCCATCTGCTCAATAACAAGACCACGCCGCCGCCGTCGACCATCCAGCAGCGTGGCTGGTCGGTGGGCGTCTCCTGGGAATTCCCGCTCGGCGGCGGCAGCCTGGCGCAGCGCGACGAGACTATCAGCCGCGCCCAGTCGGCCGAGGCGGACGTGGCGCGCGCCGAGCAGGGCACGCGCGCCGACCTGGCCAGCATGTTGCCGCGCATCGCCAATGCGCAGCGCACCCTGGCTCTGCTCGACGAACAGGAAAAGAAGATGGCCTTCGTCGTGCGCGGCGGGACCATCCAGTACGAGGCTGGCCGGCGCAACCTGCAGCAGGTCATCCAGACGCGCGACAGCTACTTCACGATACAGCAGCGCCGGATCGACCAGCTGCACCGTTTGACCCTGGCGCAGATGCGGCAATATGCGCTGGCGGGGCAGTTGCTGGCCGCGTTCGGCCTGGCGCAGGAGGAAAAATAGGGCAGGAGTGCGCTGTTTCACGCAGACTTGATGCATGAAATGCCCATTGTGTGGCACACTGCGCGCTCGCATATCATCGTTGTCGCGGGAGCGCATGAGCATCATCAAACAATTTCCCTTTGAGTGGCAGGTCGGCGTGCGCTATACGCGCGCCGGGAAACGCAGTGGCCGCAACAGCTTCATTTCCTTCATCTCCCTCATTTCCGTGGCCGGTATCGGCCTGGGCGTGGCTGCCCTGATCGTCGTCCTCTCCGTCATGAACGGCTTCCAGAAGGAAGTCACCGACCGCCTGATGTCGGTGCTGGCGCACGTCGAGGTGTTCGATACCAGCGGCTCCATGCCGAATTGGCAGGCGCAGGAGCACGCCGCCTACGCCAATCCGCAAGTCAAAGCCGTGTCGCCATTCGTGGAAACCCAGGGCATGCTGCTGAACGACGAAACCATGCGCCCGTCCGTCGTGCGCGGCGTGCTGCCGCAGCAGGAAGCCACCGTCTCCAGCGTGGCCTCCCAGATGAAGCAGGGCAGTTTCAAGGATCTCACGCCAGGCTCGTACAACATCGTGCTGGGCATCGACCTGGCCAAGGCGCTCGACGTGAAAGTGGGGCAGAACGTCACCCTGATGCTGGAACGCGAGCCGAGGGCGGGCGACCCGGCCACTGGCATCGTGATGCCGCGCATGCGCGCGCTGACGGTGGCCGGCATCTTCGAGGCGGGCCACAATGAACTCGATGGCAGCCTGGCGTTCGTCAACATGCAGGACGCCGAGCAGCTGCTGCAGCTCGATGGCCCGTCCGGCCTGCGTTTGCGCCTGCATGACATGAACCAGGCGCCGCAGGTGGCGCGCGAACTCAAAGCGTCGATGCCGGGCCAGCTGTGGATGCGCGACTGGTCGCGCGCCAGTGCCAGCTGGTATGCGCTGGTGCAAAGCCAGAAGAACATGATGTTCATCATCCTCAGCATGATCATCGCCGTGGCGGCCTTCAACCTCGTCTCGACTTTGGTGATGTCGGTCACCGACAAGCAGGCCGATATCGCCATTTTGCGCACCCTGGGCGCCTCGCCGTTCTCCATCATGAAGATTTTCATGATCCAGGGCGCGCTGGTGGGTTTGCTGGGGAGTGCTTTGGGCGTGATCGGCGGCGTCGTGCTGGCGCTGAACGTGGGCGTCATCGTGCCTTTCATCGAAGGCATCTTTGGCCTGCACTTCATCTCCAAGGAAATCTACCAGATCAGCGCCGTGCCGTCGGACGTGCATTGGCTGGACGTGGCGCAGATCGGTCTGATCGCCTTTGGCCTGGCGCTGGTGGCGACCATCTATCCGAGCTGGCGCGCCGCGCGTGTCAGGCCGGCCGAGGCGTTGCGCTATGAGTAAATGGCTGCTCAATAAACTGCTGGGGTCAGACCCGGCGGGTCTGACCCCTTAGAAATAGCGAATCAATGAGCATGTTAAAAAATATTCCCTTCGAATGGCTGGTCGGCTTGCGCTACACGCGGGCCGGCAGGCGCAGTGGCCGTAACAGTTTTATCTCCTTCATCTCCCTCATTTCCATGGCCGGCATCGGCCTGGGCGTGGCGGCGCTGATCGTCGTGCTTTCCGTGATGAACGGCTTCCAGAAGGAAGTGACGGACCGCATGCTGTCCGTGCTGGCCCACGTGGAAGTGTTCGACAACAGCGGCAGCATGCCCGACTGGCGCGCCGAGGCGGCGCAGGCGTTCAAAAATCCGGCCGTGAAAGGCGCGGCACCGTTCGTGGAAACGCAAGGCATGCTGCTGCGCGACGATGCGCTGCGCCCGGCCATCGTGCGCGGCGTGCTGCCCGAGGAAGAGCCGAACGTCTCCGACGTGGCCGGCCAGACGCGGATGGGCAGCTTCAAGGCGCTGCAGCCGGGCACCTTCAATATCGTGCTGGGCATCGAGCTGGCGCGCGCCTTGCGCGTCAACCTGGGTGAAAAAGTCACCCTGATGCTGGCGCAAGGTCAGGTCACGCCGGCCGGCGTGCTGCCGCGCATGCGCAGCTTTACCGTCAGCGGCATCTTCCAGGCGGGCCACAATGAATTCGACGCGGGCCTGGCTTTCATCAATATCGAAGATGGCCAGCGTTTGCTGCGCCTCGACGGTCCATCGGGTCTGCGTTTACGCCTGGCCGACATGAACCAGGCGCCGCAAGTGGCGGCAGAATTGAAAAAAACCATGCCCGGCGACCTGTGGCTGCGTGACTGGTCCAAGCTGAACGCCAACTGGTTCGCCGCCGTGCAGACGGAAAAGCGCATGATGTTCATCATCCTGACCCTGATCATCGCGGTGGCCGCCTTCAACCTGGTCTCGACCCTGGTGATGACGGTGACGGACAAGCAGGCCGATATCGCGATTTTGCGCACGCTGGGCGCTTCGCCCCGCTCCATCATGAAGATATTCATGATCCAGGGCGCGCTGGTGGGCATCCTCGGCACGATCCTCGGCGTGGGCGGCGGCGTGCTGGTGGCCATGAACATCGACGTCATCGTGCCATTCATCGAGCATTTGCTGGGGGTGCAGTTCCTCTCCAAGGATATCTATTTCATCAGCACCGTGCCGTCCGACCTGCGCTGGCCCGACGTCACCAAGATCGGCGTGCTGGCCGTGATCCTTGCCTTTTTGGCGACCCTGTACCCAAGCTGGTGGGCTGCCCGCGTCAAACCTGCGGAAGCCCTGCGCTATGAATAAACCACTGACGACTACCATGACCGATCTGAATAAACCCGCTTCCAACGGCGCTTCCGCTGATTCTGCCGTGCTTTCCTGCCGCGGCCTGGGCAAGACTTTTACGCAGGGCGCCTACAAGGTGCAGGTGCTGGCCGGTATCGACATCGACGTCCACCGCGGCGAGCGGGTCGCCATCGTCGGCGCTTCAGGCTCGGGCAAGTCGACCCTGCTGCACTTGCTGGGCGGTCTCGATACGCCCACCAGCGGCAAGGTCACCTTGCTGGGCAAGGACTTCGCCACCCTCAGCGAAAAGGCGCGCGGCGACTTGCGCAATGCCTCCCTGGGTTTCGTCTACCAGTTCCACCACCTGCTGCCCGAGTTTTCCGCACTGGACAACGTCGCCATGCCTTTGATGATACGGCGCATGAAGCGCGCGCCCGCCACCGAGCAGGCGCAGCAGATACTCACGCGCGTGAACCTGGCCAAGCGCGTCACCCACACGCCGGGCGAATTGTCCGGCGGCGAACGCCAGCGCGTGGCCCTGGCCCGCGCCCTCGTCACGCAGCCGGCCTGCGTGCTGGCCGATGAACCGACGGGCAACCTCGATCACGCCACGGCCGAACAGATTTTCGACCTGATGCTGGAATTGTCGCGCACCCTGGGCACGGCCTTCGTCATCGTCACGCACGATATCGAACTGGCCAAGCGCTGCGACCGCGTGCTGCGCCTGACGGACGAAGGGCTGCAGCCGTACCAATATTAGGAGTTCGCCATGTGGATCGACACGCATTGCCACCTCGACGCGCACGAATTCGGCAGCGAATCGCTGCAGGTGGCGGCACGCGCGCGGCAGCAGGGCGTGAGCATGATCGTCATCCCCGCCGTCGAACGGGCCAATTTCGCCATCGTGCGCGATCTGGCGGCAGCGGCGCCCAACGCCTGCTATGCGCTGGGCATCCACCCGATCTACGTGCCGCACGCCACGGACGACGATTTGATCGCGCTGCGCGAGGCAGTGGCGCTGGCCATGAACGACCCGCGCTTTGTCGCCATCGGCGAAATCGGCCTCGATTTCTTCCTCCCCATGCTGTGCGAACCGGCCATGCGCGCCAGGCAGGAACACTTCCTGCGCGAACAGCTGAAGATTGCCCGCGACTTCGATTTGCCGGTGCTGACCCACGTGCGCCGCTCGCAGGATATCGTCCTCAAGCACGCGCGCCAGATTCGCCCGAACGGCGGCATCGCGCATGCGTTCAACGGCAGCTTCCAGCAGGCGCAGGGTTTTATCGATCTCGGTTTCAAGCTCGGTTTCGGCGGCGCCATGACGTTTACGCGCGCCTTGCAGATACGCCGCCTGGCCGCCGACCTGCCTTTGGCGTCCATCGTGCTGGAGACGGACGCGCCCGACATTTCCCCCAGCTGGATCCACCCGGGCCGCAACAGTCCCGAAGCATTGCCGCGCATCGGCGCCGTGCTGGCCGAATTGCGCGGCCTTGATATTGCGCAAGTGACGGCTGCGACCAGCGTCAACGCACGCACCGTGCTGCCCCGATTACCTTTGATGGAAACACCCTCATGAACAAGAAGATCATCGCCGGCGCCCTGGCTGCATGCATGTCCACCGTGTTGGCGCCCGCCCTGGCGGCGCCCGGCGCCCAGTGCGACGGCTTGCCGCGCCTCGACGTCACCACGCCGGCCGGCTTTTGCGTGGCCGTGCTGGCCGACGGTTTGAAATTCCCCCGTGGCGTGCTGCCGCTGACGAATGGCGACATCCTCGTCACGGACATGGCGGGATGGGCGCCGAAGCAGGGGAAATTGTGGCTGTTGCAGCGCAAGGCGGCCGGTGGCGGCTACGAGCGCAAGCTGCTGCTCGACAAGCTCGATCGCCCGAACGGCATCGTGCAGGGACCGGACGGCATGGTCTACGTGGGCGAGGTGGGACGCATCTTCCGTTTCGACTTGCGTGATCCCTCGCGCGCGCTCACCGATATCATCGGCGGCACAGCGAAAACGCCGCGCCTGCCGGGCCTCGGTTTGCACCTGCTGACGACGATGCGCTTCAGCCCCAAGGGCGACCTGTATGTGAACGTGGGCTCGAGCACCGACCATTGCGAGAACGATGGCAAGGCGCCCGACCCGGCCAAGGCTTGCCCTTCGGCGGAAGGCCTTGACGCGCTAGGCGCCATCCGCGAATACACGATGGCCTGGCCGGCCGGCACGGTGACGAGCTGGCGCACGCATGCGCGCGGCTTGCGCAATTCGATGGCGCTGGCCTTCCATCCGGTGACGGGCGAGCTGTGGCAGGCAGAAAACGCGCGCGACGCCATCCAGGCCGCCATGCCGCAACTCAAAAGCGACGAGAATTTGCCGCACGAAGAACTCAATTTGATCAAGGCCGACCGGCACTATGGCTGGCCGTACTGCTACGACGACAATGTGGCCAGTCCCGAATATCCGAAGACGGCTTGCTCCGCCCAATATGCGGCGCCGCAGCGCCTGCTGCCCGGCCACGCCGCGCCGCTGGGCATGACCTTTTACACGGCCAGCCGCTTCCCTGATCTGTACAAGAATAGCCTGATCATCGGCTACCACGGCTACCGCAGCAACGGCCACCGCCTGGTGGCCCTGCTGCCCGACAAGGCCGGTGCGCCGCTGGGCAAGTCTGTCGACTTGATCAGCAACTGGGAGCGCAAGGGCAAGCAGGGCAGGGGCGCGCCCGTCGATGTCAAGCAGGGGCAGGATGGCGATATCTATATGGCTGACGACCATAATGGGCTGGTGCTGAAATTGCATTATGCGGCGGCCAAGCCGTAACGCATATTGCTTGAACTTCGGGCCACTCAGTTGACGCTTATTTGAACTTCTTCGAGCGTCCGCGCGAAGCCGCATTGTGCGCGCGCAGGATGGAGTCGACCCGTTCCGACGCATCGCGCGACAGGTTTTGCGCCACGGCGATATCGGGAAAGAATTCGGGCAGGCGGTAGCTGAGCCAGGCATACGCCGAGTAGTAGCGGCAAGTGTCTTCCACCTGCTGCAAATTCTGCGTACCACCGCCATACGCGTGCTGGCGCAAGGTGCTGGTTTTTCCCTGCGACAGATTCTTCGCCCAATGCTCCCACGCCGTTTGCAAGGACGGCACCTTGCTCGATATCGGCACCAGCGACAGGGTGAACTTGTCGGCCACGGACAGGGGCAGGGTGTCGAGCCAGACGGCGCGCTCCTTCTGGTCTTCCGTGATGCGGGGGAAGAAAAAGCCGTCCGGCACGTCGATATTGTGGATGAAGCGGCGCAGCAGTTTTGACAGCGACAGCTCGCCCGTCACCGACGAAATGCGGTGCAGATGTTCCAGCGACGGCGCCACGGCAAAGCCGCTGGTGTTCAGCGGGTGCAGCTTTTCCTTCAGCAAGGCGCGCATCACTTCATGCGTCTCGTTGTCGTAGCCGGCCACGAGTCCCTCTTCATGCACGCCGTAGCGGCCCGCGCGCCCGGCGATCTGGCGCGCCAGCGCGGCCGAAATCTCTTCCTCTTCGCGGCCATTGTATTTGACGCAGGTGGTCATGACGATGCGCGCGATCGGCATGTTCAGGCCCATCGCCAACGCATCCGTGCCGACGACGATATCGGCCGTGCCATCGCGGAAGCGCTGCGCCTGCGCGCGCCGCACTTCGGGCGACAGGTTGCCGTAGACAGTGGCGACCGACAGCCCCGTTTCCGTGATCATGTCGCGCCACATCAGCACTTCGCGGCGCGAAAAGGCGATGACGGCGTCGCCGCGGCGCAGATTGCGCACCTTGCGCACGGCGCTCGGCTCCATCGACAGGGGCGCCATGCGTTTGAGTACGTGCACTTCCAGCGGGCAGTCCAGGCGTTCGGCCAGCGCTTCGATGGCGCGCCGCGCTTCCGGCGCCCCCACGAGATACACGGTATGCGCGGGCGCGCCGCAGACGGCGGCCGTCCACGCGGCGCCCCGGTCAGGGTCGGCCAGCATCTGGATTTCATCGATGACAGCCACTTCGACGACGGTCTTCGTGTCCAGCATTTCCACCGTGCTGGCCACGTGCGTGGCGCCGTCGACAACCCTGCGCTCCTCGCCCGTGATCAGGCTCACGGCCAGCGGCTTGCCGTGCGGCGCGGCTTCCTGCAGGCGTTCGTAGTTTTCCAGGGCCAGCAAGCGCAGGGGCGCGAGGTAAATGCCACTCTTTGCCTTCACCAAGGCTTCCATGGCGCGGTGCGTCTTGCCGGAATTGGTGGGGCCCAGCAGGGCGATGAAGCGGCGCGGCAGGCGGCGCGCCATTTCAAACGAGGCCGGATACTCGGCCAGGTTGATGCTCTGGCGCGTGCGTGCCGCGTGCTGCTCTTCCTGCTGGCGTTCGATGGCGTGATTGAAGCGCTGGCGGATGCGGTCGAAGACCATGCCGGCCGGCTCCGACGTCTGCATGTCGGCCAGGGTATGCAGGAAGACCATCGGGTCCGTGTCCACGTCTTCGCTCAGGCCCGCGATATCGGCGACGAAATCGATCACGTGCTGGCGCAGGTCCTCGAAGACGGCCGCGCTGGCACGTTCGCGCACCAGGGCCAGTTTGGCCTCGCGGTCCATCTTGCGCCACTTGGCCGGCCGCGCCAGCACGCCCTGTGCGGGCACCAGCGCATACGGCACCACCAGGTGCCCGGCCTTGACCGTGCCGGAAAAGCGCACGAAGACGCGGCCTTCCATCTTGACGAGGCGGATATGCTCGGCCAGTTCCCCCAGTTCCGCGACCAGGGTGGCGTCGTTATTGTCTTCGCTGCTGTCGGAAATGTCGGTGGAAGTATCGGGAGGAAGTGCGGAGGAAGTCATGTCGTGCCTGGGTGTTGAAGTAAGCGAGGCCGATTATACCGTCGATGGCGGTGGCCGGTGCTGACAGGCCTCGGTGCTTGCACATTCAGGCGGCGTGCGCCCGCACCAGGCGCAGGCCCCAGCCGGTGGCGATCTTGCCATCGCTGCCTGGCGTCATCTTCCAGGCGGTCGATATCGTAGGTGTCGGTCAGGGCGGCCCACAGTTCGTCGGGCGCGGGTGACCAGGGTACGTCGATGTCGTCAAAGGCGACATGGGTGAAAGCGCCATCGAGCAGCTCGCGCCAACCGGCTTGGGAACCTGTGCGCCGGTCGCCGAAGCGCAGCGGCGGCAGTTCAGCCTGGTTCATGTCGACGCCGAGCAGTTGCAACCGGGGCTGTCGCCTGGCAGCCAGCAAGCCCAGCAGATGGCCATCGCCGCAGGCCAGGTCCAGCACGGTTAATGGCCTGTCCACGGCCGGTACCAGGCTGGTCAGCACCTCGTAGGACGAGGTCCAGCTGCCGGCGGCGGAACTGGCTGGCAGATGCGCAAACGCGGCGCTGGTGACGCCCACTTGCCTTTGATGAAAGTCTTGCAGTAGGTTTCGGCCGCAGTCAGTCGGGGCATGCAAGATTCGCTAAGTCGTGGCGCCTTGGCGCCGGATGGCCATCTTGGCACGGAGAACGTTTCACCAGCGGTGGCGACGGATGGCGTGCCTGAGCGTTTTTATCCATGCCACCATTGCGCCAGATCAGACGGCAAGTAGTGGGAAAGGGGCACAGTACCTGAGTCCCTTTCGCAGCGAGCGGATTTTGCCTTGATCCTGCCTTCCCATGCGCACCCTGATACTCGGCTTTGCCGCTGGCGCCGCCTGGTTGCAAACGCAGGCAAGCTTGCCGCCGCATGCCGGCGTGCTGCTGTGGGTGATCGCTGGCGCAGGGTTGACGGCTAGTCTGGCGCTGCGCCGTCATGCGCGCTGGCGCTGTGTTGTGGCGCTTGCCGCCGGCGTGGGACTGGGCTTTTACTGGGCCGCCTGGCTGGCCCACGCCGCCATGGTGCCGCAACTGGCGCTGGCCGATGAAGGGCAGGACATTATCGTCACGGGCACCATCGCCAGCCTGCCGTACCGTTTCGAGCAGGGCGTGCGCTTCAATTTTGCCGTGGAAAAGGCGGTTGGCGCGAAGGTGCCTCCCTTGATCGCCCTGTCCTGGTACGCGGGTTTTCGTGATGCAGTGACGAACGAGGTGGGCGACGTGCAGCCGGGCCAGCGCTGGCGCCTGACGGTGCGCTTGCAGCGTCCGCACGGCAATGCGAATCCCATGGGTTTTGACTACGAGGCGTGGCTGCTGGAGCAGGGCGTGCGGGCCACCGGCTATGTGCGGCCACAGCCGCGCGCCGATACGCCGAATGTGCGCATGGCTGCCTTCGTGCCCCGTTTCGGTAACGTGGTGGAGGCCAGTCGAGCGGCCCTGCGCGCCCGCATACTGCGCAGCCTGGAAGGCAAGCAGTATGCGGGCGTGATCGTGGCGCTGGTGGTGGGCGACCAGCGCGCCATTGCCCAATCGGACTGGCAAGTGTTCAATCGCACGGGCGTGAGCCATCTGATTTCGATTTCTGGCTTGCATATCACCATGATCGCGGGCCTGTTCGCCCTGGGCGTGGGCGCGCTGTGGCGGCGCTCGGTTTTCACGGAGTGGCAACTGCCCTTGCGGCTGCCGGCGCAAAAGGTGGCGGCGCTGGCCGGTGCGCTGGCCGCGTTCCTGTACGTGCTGCTGGCCGGCTTTGGCGTGCCCGCGCAGCGCACCTTGTATATGTTGCTGGTAGTGGCGCTGGCCCTGTGGCTGGGGCGCATCACCAGCATCGTGCATATCCTGTGCCTGGCGCTGGGCGTGGTCGTGCTGCTCGACCCGTGGGCCGTGCTGTGGCCTGGTTTCTGGCTGTCGTTCGGTGCCGTCGCCACCATACTGTATGCGACGGCAGGGCGCACCACGGCGCCCATGCCGCTGCAGGGCTGGCGCCGCTTGCGCGCGGCAGTGGCGCTGGGCGCCCACACGCAATACGTGGTGACGGTGGGGCTGGTGCCGTTGACGATGCTGCTGTTCTCGCAAGTCTCATTGGTCAGCCCCGTGGCCAACGCGCTGGCCATTCCCGTCATCAGCCTGGTCGTCACGCCCTTGTCCTTGGCCGGCAGCCTGCTGCCTGCGCCCCTGTCTGACGGGTTGCTGTTGCTGGCGCACGTCATCGTGCAGATGCTGGCGCAGGTGCTGGAATGGCTGGGCGCGCGCCGCTTTGCCGTGTGGACGGCGCCCACGCCGCCGTGGTGGAGCTTTTGCTGGGCATTGTTTGGCACGGCATGGCTGCTGGCGCCACGGGGATGGCCGCATCGCTGGGCCGGTATGCTGGGCTGGCTGCCCCTGCTGACGGCCTTGCCGTCCAACCCGCCGCCGGGTGGCATGTGGGTGACGGCCTTTGATGTGGGACAAGGCATGGCCGTGCTGGTGGAAACCCACGGCCACCGCCTGCTGTACGACACGGGGCCTGCCTACAGCCTCGATTCCGATGGTGCCAGCAGGGTCATCGTGCCGTATTTGCGTGCGCGCGGCATCGCCAAGCTCGACGGCGTGATCATTTCCCACAGCGACCTCGATCACGCGGGTGGCGCCATGTCCTTGCTGGAAAATATAGACCTAGGCTGGCTGGCATCGTCGCTGTTCGACGGCCACCCGGCCATCGAGGCCCGGCGGCAAGCCCGCCGCCCGTATGTGCACTGCATGGCGGGCCAGAGTTGGACGTGGGAAGGCGTGCATTTCGCCATGCTGCATCCTTTGCCCGCCAGCCACACGGACATTGCCCTGAAGCCGAACGCCCGCAGTTGCACCGTGAAAATCACGGCAGGCAAGCACTCGATATTGCTGGCCGGCGATATCGAAGCGGCGCAGGAAGCGCAACTGCTGGCGCGTTCCGCCGAAGGCGAACTGGCGGCCGACGTGCTGCTGGCACCGCATCATGGGAGCGGCACCTCGTCCACGCCAGCGTTTTTAAGCGCCGTCCATCCGACCCTGGCGATTTTTCAGGTGGGGCACAGGAATCGCTATAAGCATCCGAAGGCGCAGGTGTATGCGCGCTATGGCGAGATGGGCATTGCGCGGCTGCGCACGGATGTGGAAGGGGCGGTGGTGCTGGCGTTTGGCGACGGTATCGGCGTGACGCAGTATCGGGCAAGTCGGCCGCGCTACTGGCATGGGCGCTAGCGCTGCCAGGCTCGGGAAATGATCGTCGGAAGAGTCCGGAGTGAGTCATCCCAGCCGGGCTTGTTCATGCGCATGGTTCGCCGTGTATGGCGATGCTATCGTGGCGCAATAGTCGCTAAATTACGCGTTCATCGGGTATCTCCAGTCCTCGCTGCCGCACATACTCGAGAAACAGCCGCGCCCCCTTGGCCATGCGCGAGGTGCCATACACGGCATGGATGCTGGGATCGAGCTCTTTCGATGACGTCAGCCGGTACGCCGTGCAGACCCGGCGCAAGGTGCCGGCGGCGACGGCAGGCTCCGCCAGCCAGCTGGCCAGGCGCACAATGCCCGCGCCTTCCAGCGCCGCCTGGAAAGTGGCTATGCCGGAAGTGAAGCGGAAACGCGGTTGCACCTGGTAGCGCACGTTGCGCGTAGCAGAAACGAAATGCCAGTCGCGCAGGATGCGCGGGGCCGAGTGCATGATGATGTCGTGGCCGGCCAGCTCTTCCGGTTCGTCCGGCGCGCCCATGCGTTCTATATAGCCGGGCGAAGCGTACATGTAGCGGCGGTAATTCCACAGGGGATAGCCGATCAGCTCGCTCGACTGGGGGAAGGCGCCGCGGATGGCAAAGTCCAGCTTTTCCTGGATGGGGTCGATCGATTTGTCCGAGAAATGGATGTCCACGGAGACGTTCGGGTAGTCGCGCGAAAATTGCGCCACCACCTTCGGCAAGAATCCCAGCGAGAGGATTTCCGGCGCCGAGAGGCGTACCCAGCCTTGCGGAGAGTTGCTCAATTCCGCCAATTGGTCTTCCGCCTCGGCCTGCGTTTCCAGCAAGTGCTTGGCCGACGCATAATACGTTTCGCCGGCCGTGGTCAGGGTGAACTGCTTTTGCGTGCGCAGGATCAGCTCGGCGCCGATGGCGTCTTCGAGGAACTGGATGGCGCGCGTGACGGCCGACGGCGAGCGTCCCAGCATGCGCGCCGCGTGGATGAAACTGCGCTTTTCGACCACGCTGCAAAAGGCGCGAATTTCCCACATCAGTTTCATCGACATCGCGTGACTCCGGCAAAAGAGGCCAGTAGACCGCACGGGGCGCATTCCGTCAAGCGTTACGCCTGATTGCGTTTTCCGCAATATGAAGTTGCATCCGGAAAAATCCACGGCGCCTATACTGCCGCTATCGCCAATTCCTCATTGCCTATCATGCTGACCATCTCGCTGCTGTGTTTATTTGCCTTCTTTGCCGGCCTGATCGATGCCGCCGTGGGCGGGGGCGGGCTGATCCAGCTGCCGGCCCTGTTCAACCTGATGCCGAACATGGCTTCCACATCCTTGCTGGGAACGAATAAACTGGCGTCCGCCTGCGGCACCACGTTTGCCGCCCGCTCGTTTGTCGGCAAGGTACACATCCCGTGGCTGCTGGTGCTGCCGGCCGTGGCCAGCGCCTTCGTCATGTCGTTTATCGGCGCGGCCGCCGTGTCGTATGTGCCGCAGCAGGTGGTGCGCCCGATGGTGCTGGTATTGATCATCATCATGGCCATCTACACCTTCATCAAGAAGGATTTTGGCACGACGCGCGAAGCGCGCCCCATCGGGCCGCGCGAACGTATCCTGGCCATCGTCATCGGCGGCGCCATCGGCTTTTATGACGGCCTGTTCGGGCCAGGCACGGGCAGTTTCCTGATTTTCCTCTTCATCCGCGTCTTCGGCTTCGATTTCATCCTTGCCTCGGCTTGCTCGAAACTGGTGAATATCGCCACCAACGTGGCCGCGCTGGCTTTCTTCATTCCTGCCGGCCACGTGGTCTATGCCGTGGCTGCACCGATGGCCGTGTGCAATATCCTGGGCGCCCTGACGGGCACCTGGATCGCCGTGCGGCGCGGGGCCGCCTTCGTGCGTATCCTCTTCCTCGTGCTGTTGGTGCTGCTGATCGTCAAGTTGTCCTACGACATCTTCTTCAAGTAAGCTTTCAAACGACAACAAGCCATGAAAACCATCCAGGGCGTGCTGTGGGACAACGATGGCGTGCTGGTCAACACCGAGCAGCTGTTTTATGAAAGCAACCGTGACTTGCTCTTGCCTTACGGCATAGACCTGACGCCGAAGCAATTCTTTGACTGGTTCCTGGACAATAACTACGGCGCCTGGCATGTGCTGCTGGGGCAGGGCCACGCCATCGAGCTGGTAGAGCGCCTGCGCGCCGAGCGTACCGTGCTGTTTGCGCAACGCTTGCGCCAGGCGCGCCAGCTGGCCATGCCCGGCATCGGGCAAGTGCTGGCGGCGCTGCGCCCGCACGTGGCGATGGGTGTGGTGACGAGCGCCTACGCACAGCATTTCCAGATCAGCCATGCGGCCACGGGCTTGTTGCCGCACTTCGACTTCGTGCTGACGCGTGAAATGTATGGGGAAAGCAAGCCAGCGCCCGACGGCTACCAGCTGGGCTTGCAGCGCCTGGGCCTGGCCGCTGCCGACTGCGTGGCCGTGGAAGACTCGCCGCGCGGCTTGCGCGCCGCTAACGCTGCAGGACTGGAATGCATCATTGTGCGCAATCACATGAACCGGCATCACGCGTTTGACGACGCCTTTTGCGTGGTGGAATCGATGGCCGAGCTGGGCGAGGTACTGGCTTCGTTCGTGCCCGGCATGGCGCTGGCACCCCGGAAATTAGAGGCCTTCCTCTGATACGCCTTGCCGGCATGCCATTACAATTGCCTATCGCATTCACCGGCACCATCCCACGATGACACTCCCGCAACTGCACTTTGCCCATGCCAACAGCTATCCTGCAGGCACCTACCGCAAGCTGTTCGCCTTGCTGAGTCAGCACTACAGCGTGCAGGCGCTCGACATGCATGCGCACGACCCCGCGTACCCCGTCAGCACGGGCTGGCCCGAGCTGGTGCGCGAGTATATTGACGAGCTCGAGCGCCGCTACAGCGCGCCCGTGATTCTCGTTGGCCATTCGCTGGGCGGCATGCTCAGCGTGATGGTGGCCAAGCAGCGGCCCGATCTGGTGCGCTGCGTCGTCTTGCTCGATTCGCCCGTGGTGGCGGGCTGGCGCGCCTTGCTGGTGCGTCTGGCGCGCAATACGGCGCTGGGTGAACGGTTTTCTCCTTCGCGGTTTTCCGCCCGGCGGCGCAAGCTATGGCCCGACGCGCAAGCCGCGTATGCACACTTCGCGGCCAAGGACATGTTCGCCATCTGGGCGCCGCACGTGTTGCGCGACTATATAGACAGTGGCCTGGTTCCCCATCCGGAAGGGGTGCAGCTGCGCTTTACGCGCGAAGTGGAAACGGATGTTTATCGCAGCTTGCCGCATCATATCGGCAGCCTCGTCAAGGATGGCTTACCCGTGCCCATCGGTTTTATCGGCGGCACTGAATCGGTGGAATGCCGCCAGGCGGGTTTGAAGGCCACGCGCAAGCTGGTTGGCAAGTTTTTCCGCCAGGTGCCGGGCGGGCATCTGTTTCCCATGGAAAACCCGGTACTGACGGCGCAAGTGGTGCGCGAGATGATCACTGCATTGCTGGCGAAACAATAGCCTGACGCCAAGGATTTTCAGGGGATGGGTGCCAACAGCGGCGGATTTTCGCGTAAAATCCTGCCATCCGGGCCGCGCCTGCAGCAGGCGTGCGGCTCCAGCCATTCCGATATTCTAGAAAGAACCCCCTGCGATGACGATTAAAAGCGATAAATGGATACGCCGCATGGCGGAAACAACGGGCATGATCGAGCCGTTCGAACCGGGCCAGGTCAAGGAACGCGATGGCAACCGCATCGTTTCTTATGGTACCTCCAGCTATGGCTATGACATCCGTTGCGCCGACGAGTTCAAGTTGTTTACCAACATCAACACCACCATCGTCGACCCGAAGGATTTTGACGCGAATAACTTCGTCGACGTGTCGGGCAAGGGCTATTGCATCATTCCGCCGAACTCGTTCGCGCTGGCCCGTACCGTGGAATATTTCCGTATTCCCCGCAATGTGCTGACGATTTGCCTGGGCAAGAGCACGTATGCACGCTGCGGCATCATCGTCAACGTCACCCCGTTCGAACCGGAATGGGAAGGTTTCGTGACCCTGGAGTTTTCGAATACGACACCGTTGCCGGCGAAAATCTACGCCAACGAAGGCGTGGCGCAAGTGCTGTTCTTCGAATCCGATGAAGTGTGCGAAACCTCGTACAAGGACCGCGGCGGCAAATATCAGGGCCAGGTCGGCGTGACGTTGCCCAAGACCTGATTGGCGTGAAAGGCGGCGCGCCAGCCGTCTTTACCTGCCTTTACACCCGCAGCACTAGACCCGCGCCCATGCTTGCCGTTAACCTTGGTATCGGAACACTGAGGAGGCATCATGGTAGCGGCAATCGGTTCAGGCGGCACATTTGGCGCGGCCAGTAGCGCCAGTGCGGGCAGCAGTTCGCAAATCGCGGCGCTGCAAAAGCAGATCACGGCGGCGCAAAAGCAGTTGACGGAATCGCAGAAGGGCGAGCAGACGGAGGCGTCGCAAAAGCTGCAGCAGCAGCTGGCGCAGCAAATCCAGGCCTTGCAGGCGCAAATTGCCCAGTTACAAGCGGCCGCTGCGCAGAAGTCGGCGCAACAAGAGACTCAGACGGCCAGCAGCGCCGATACGGCGGCCAGTCCAGCTAAAGCCACCTTGTCGACCCTGGGCAGCATCATCGATACGCAGGCGTAGCAACACATCCACATCCGCGCGTAAAAAACGCCAGGCTCGCCGACAGGTCAGCCTGGCGTTTTGACGGGCAACAACATTTCCACGCACAGCCCGCCGCCGCTGCGCAAGCTGGCCCCGATGCGGCCACCATGGGCGTTGATGACGTGCTGGGCGATGGCCAGGCCCAGGCCATGGCCGTCCGTGCTGTGCTGGGTATTGCTGGCGCGGAAGAACGGTTGAAAGATGTTGGCCAGGTCGGTGCCGGCCACGCCGGGTCCCCGGTCCAGCACGGCGATGCGCAGCCAGTCATGCTGGCGCGACAGCGCCACGTCCACCGTGCCGCCATCGGGACTGTGCTTGACGGCATTGCGCACCACGTTTTCCACGGCGCGCGCCAGCAGTTCTGGCTGGCCCGTGACGCTGGCGTCGGCCGTGGTCGCATCGCCCGTCAGGGCTATGCCCAGCAGGCGCGCCCTGGCTTCATAGCGGGCGTCGTCCACGATGTCGTGCACGAGGTCGGCGATGCTGACGTCTTCGCTGTGCGTGTGCCCTGCGCCCGCTTCCAGCCGTGACAAGGTCAGCAGTTCACCGATCAGTTTATCCATGCGTTCGCTTTCGCGTTCGATGCGCTGCATCGAGGCGGCCATCTTTTCCGGCTGCTGATGCGCCAGGCCGATGGCAGCCTGCAAGCGCGCCAGCGGCGAGCGCAACTCGTGCGACACATCATGCAGCAAGCGCGTCTGGCTCTCCATGAGATTGCGCAAGCGGCCCGTCATGCGGTCGAAATCGCGGCCCAGGTCCGTCAACTCGTCGCCGCGCTTGCCGCTGGCGTGAAAGCGCGGTGCCAGGTTGCCGTGCGAAGCGGCCTCGAACGCTTGCCGCAGGTCGCGGATGGGACGCGCAAAATACCAGGCCAGCAAGAACGAGAACAGCAGGCTGGCGGCGATGGCGGCGGCCAGGGGAATGAAGGTGCGGTAGGGGCTGTCCATGCGCGGGCCGGGCGGCATGCCGCGGCCGAATTCGCCGCGGGGCGGCGGGGCGCCCGCTGCGCTGGGCCGTGGAGCGGGTCCCATGGTGCGCGGGCCGCTCATGGCGACGGCATTGAGCGTGTCGCGCGCGGCGCCCGCCTCGGCATTGCGGAAGCGTTCGGACGAGGGCAGGAACAGCAGGTAGCGCTGGCTGTCGCTGCCGGCCGCTTCGCGCACCACGGGATGGGGCTGGCTTTGCTCCAGCATGGCGCGCGCCTTGGCCAGCATGGCGGGATGCACCGTGCGGCCCATCAGTTCTTGTCCTTGGGTATCGACGGCAAACACGCGCATGCGTTCGAGCTTGCCCAGGAATTGCCGCAAGGCCCTGCTGCCGCCCGCTTCCAGGGTGGCGCTGGCGGCCTCGATGATCATTTGCGCTGGCGGACTGGTGTCGATGTCGAGGGCTCGCTCCTGCTGCGCGGCCCGGTTTTTCAGCCAGAAGGTGCCGCCGATGCCGATGGTGGCCGTCACTTGCGCCAGCATGATGCACAGAAAAAACTTCCAGAACAGGCGGCCCACGCTTACTCCTTGATCAACTGGTAGCCGAGACGGTACACGGTTTGCAGGCAGGAGCGGCCATCGGCCAGGCTGCCGAGTTTACGGCGCAGGCTGCTCAAGTGCACGTCGATATTGCGGTCGAAGCGGGCCATGGGTCGTCCGAGGCCAAGTTCCGACAATTGATTCTTGCTGACGGGCTTGCCCGCATGGCGTACCAGCACTTCCAGCAGGTTGAATTCCGTGCTCGTCAGCTCCAGGTGCGCGCCGGCCCAGGCGGCGCGGCGCTGCTCGGGCCACATCGTCAATTGGCCCACGGTCAGCGGCGCCAGGCCTGAGGTATCGTGCGGCACGGCTTGCGCACGGCGCAGGATGGCGCGGATGCGCGCCGTCAGCTCGCGCGGCGTGCACGGCTTGGTCACGTAATCGTCGGCGCCCAGCTCCAGCCCCACGATGCGGTCCGTATCGTCGCCGCGCGCCGTCAGCATCAAGATGGGCAGGCTGCTGCCGGCGCGGATGCGGCGCAGGGTTTCCAGGCCATTCATACGCGGCATCATGACGTCGAGGATGGCGATGGCATACAGGCCCGTCAGTGCTTCGGCCGCGCCGCTTTCGCCGTCATGCACGGCGCGGGCCTCAAAACCTTCCTGCGTCAGGTATTCCTGGAACATGCCGACCAGTTCCACGTCGTCATCGATTAACAAAACCTTGCTCATGCCTGTGCTTTTTCGGGTGAATATCGCCCGATGATAGCAGTCAAAGGGGGGTGTTCACGGTGGTTTTACCCGCTTTTACATGCGTCCGCTTACATTTGTGCACCTTCCTTTACCCGCTTTTACGGGGCCCTGAGGTTGTTTTAGGCTATGTCACCGTCAAGTGTGGGAATGCTCCCAGCGCTGCTTTCAATAACGTTTCTGGTGAACGGATGCGCCTGGCGTCGAGTATCCAGCGCCATCCCAGGTAGTTCGGTAGGTAGCGCGTCGCCACGCCGTGAAAGGGGCGCAGCCATTCGCGCAAGCGGCTGTGATAGGCGTTGACGTTCTGTACGTGAGTGGCACCCCG
>NZ_JBNYXT010000029.1:0-70163 GCF_051380795.1 Janthinobacterium leeuwenhoeki | reverse complement strand
CGCATCCCAGTTCATGGCCCAAACGGTTTCCTTGGGGTGGCTTTGCAGATAGTCGAGCGCGGCGGCCAAGGAGGTAAAACCAGCGTTGGGGCCGCCCGTGGTGATGCGGACGTCGGGTGGGGTGGAGCGGGTCCAGAGGGTGGGAGAGTGGATGTTGCCGATGCTAAAAGTCCTTGCAACTCTTTTGCGCACAAATGCTATCGTTTCTACCGGATCGAGCTTACCTTCTGGCAGGGCATATTCGATATGGATACCAGCCAACTCTCGCCAGCGTGACTTGTCCTCGGCTGAATGAACATTGTAAAAATATTCTGGATCAGAGTAATACACGTCATGGTACAAGTTCATTAATTCATTAATGTATTTTTCATGGTATCCATCGAAAGTTTCGGTGCCTTCATTGCCTACGGCAATGGAGGCAATACTTTGCAACTTAGAGTATTTTTCAGGTTTCTCTTTTAACATGTCATCGTTCGGATTCGGTCGCGCCAGGCCGAGGGTCCAAAGTAGCTGCCACTCAGTTGGATAGTCTCTACGGTGTAAAGGGTTTAACCATTGCAACCCGACAACCTGAGCTAGAAATGGTCGCTGCGCTAAAGATCTATTAATAGGAACGACAGGAGTCACTATATTTTTCGATGTACGTAAACGGGCGCATGCTGACAAAACTAAAACAATCAGAAATGCACCTAGTATAGATAACAATATAGGCCTAGCCATGACATGATCTCCAACAAGATAAAATAGTTATTTAATATTTATGCATTTATATAAAATTTAGTTTCCCTTCATGAAAATGCTCGCTCACCGGAATTAGGACGAGAATCAAGCGCAGGGTTCTCTCTCACGTCAACTATGGATACAGGAAGATTACCTTCTCCACCAGTCTGCTGAGACCATTGAGTGATGGTCAAACCATGCAATTTCCCATCATTAAAATATTCTTCGAACAATTTAGCGGATTCAGTATTATTTAGCGCTCTCAACAACCGCCAATCCGCCGCCACCCGCAACCTGCGCAGCTGGTCCGGCTTGATGCGGCACACGCCCACCGCCACGTCATACGCGAGCGCCCGCTCCGCGTGCATGGGGTTGGTCAAGATGGTGGAATGGTCGGTGGCGTAGGCTCCGGCCTGGCTGGACATCATTTCCTCTATCCGCGTGCTGCGCCATGCTTGGTATTCGGCGTCGGGCGTGGCGTTGGGCATTTCCTGCTGGACTTTTTGACCTGCGGGACTCTTCCCTTCCCGTACGGCCTGCGCGCGTATCACCGCGCGCTGCTCGAATCGCAGGCGCGCCTCGTCATCGGCCGTGCCCCTGGCGCTGTCCATGCGTTTGGCTTCGCTTTTCGCCGCCTGCCCCTGCAGGCCACCGGGCGGGATGGCATGATCGGCAAGGTAATCGTCGCCGGCAGCGCGCTGCTTGCCCGCCTGGCGCGATTCGCCGGGTGGCTCGTAGCCCTCGTCGAATTCCTCGCTTGTCTGGCCAAAGCGCAAGGACTGCGGCTTGAAGGGCGGCAGCAAGTCGGGCGCGCTCAGTTCGATTTTCCAGTCTTTGTGGGGCGAGGCATTGCAGGGGCTGCGGGCCAGGCCTGTTGCCACGATAAACAAAGGTGCCAATCCCACCGTCAGGATGGTGGAAAAGGCGCCCTGGCTGGCCTCGACGCCCTGTTTGATGGAATACGACGCATATTTTTGCGCCGGAAACCAGAAGTCCTTGCCGCCCGGCGCAGGCTTGCGCCAGTGATCGCTCCAGTAGTG
Source organism: Janthinobacterium leeuwenhoeki (assembly GCF_051380795.1). NCBI lineage: Bacteria > Pseudomonadati > Pseudomonadota > Betaproteobacteria > Burkholderiales > Oxalobacteraceae > Janthinobacterium > Janthinobacterium leeuwenhoeki. The sequence goes on along the minus strand of NZ_JBNYXT010000029.1, from coordinate 68,403 downwards.
ATAGCTGCCCTGCTTGCCCACCTCAAACCCCTGGGCAAACACGCGCTGCACGCACACGCCTGCGGCCTCGGTGGCCGCCAGTTCGCCGCCGTCCTTGCTGTCCTTGGCCAGCGAGCCGGACAGGCCGCGCCAGCCGATGCCCTCGATGGCGACGGACGACACCACCACGTCGTGCGGATTGCAATAGATGGTCACCCTGCCATACGATGATTTCTTGCCGCCGCGCGCGGCGCCGGCAATCCCGTATTGCTCGCGGTCCGCGGCGGCGGAAAAACCGTGCTGCGCGTTGGCCATGCAGCGGTCGATTTCCCCGTCTGTCTGCGCCTCGCCCAGGCTGGCGCGCTGGCCGATGATGGCAAAGAAGTTTTTCAAGGTGGCTATGCGCGCCTGCACCGTCACCCTGCCCGTGCTGCCGTCCGCCGCGCGTAGATTGCTGGCCACCCAGTTCTCGGCGCTATTGCGTTTCGCCAGGCTGTACGGCGAATTGCAAATGACATAGTTGTCGGCCACGCAAGGAAAGCTGCCCTTTACCTTGGGCAGCTTTGCGCCCAGAAAGGCGGCCGCCATCGCCACCATCGTGCCCTGGCTGTGGCACACGATGGTGACGGGCACATCGGCCTGCTGCTGGCGGATGGCTTCGACCAGCCGGGCCAGACGATAGGCGGCCAGCACGAAATACGCTCGCGGCGGGCAGCTATACACTTGCCGTTCCGGGAAAGGATTCATGTGCTGGATGGTGTTCCACAAGAATAAATCCTCGCTCAGCCCGTCCTTCCACAAGTCGGCCAGCGCGCTGCAGCCATTGGCAAACGGCCCGCCGCCCCAGTAATCCTGTTCGTTCAGGTAGATGCCCTTGCCGTATTTTTGCAGTTCCTCGCCGGAAGCCTTGTAGCCCCAGCGAAAACGGATCACGGGAGAAAAAGTGCCGGCATCGCGGATCAAGGTGTCGGCCGACATTTCTGGATGGAGAAAGCCTTCGGCCGTGATCTCGGCGCCATAATTGACCGCCTTCAGTTCGCCGCCCTCCACGCCACGGTGCTGCAGGTGATGGCAGGAACGCTTGAGGCGCTCGTTGAGGCCGTTGCACAGTCCCTCTTCGGCTGCCGCGTACCACTCGCCATCGGAATTGACGCCGTGCACGAAGATCACGATGCCGGGCAGCGGCAACTGCTGCAGCGTGTCCCGGTCGCTGCTCTGAAAATTGGCGCTGCAGGAAAACTGACCGAGGATATCGATGTCAGGGTCGTCGCACAGCGGCGGGTGGGGATCAAACTGCATGGTGTGGTCTCCAATGTCGGGGTTCAGGAACGGCGGCGGAAGAAAAATCCCTTCAGCCGCTGCAGGTGATCGGTTTCCACCTTCGGCCCGCGCCCATCGGCGCCGCTGACGCCCATCATGGGGACGTCGCCTTCGCGCTCGATGTGCACTTCCACGCCTTCGACGGGCAAGCCATCGGTGGGACGCAGCAGGCGCGGCACGCGACCCAGTTCGCCTTCGCCGAAGGTGGGCAGTGCCGCCTTCATGCTGGCAGGGCCGTTCCAGTGATGGCCATCGGTTTTGACCGTCAGCGCGCCCGGCCCGCCCAGTTCCACCGCGCCGCCCGACAGTTTCAGGTAGGCGCCGCCCGCCGTCATGAAGGTGATCTCGTCCTGCGCCACGCCGACCAGGCGCGTGCCCGCTGTCAGGCGGATCTCCTTGGCGGCGTCCGCCTGCAGAAGATCGTGCTGGCTTTGCAGCAAGAACTTGCCGAAATGGGCCACCTGCACGATGCCGTCCTGGTGCGCGAACAGGGAAATGCCCTTGCCCGCGTTGACGTTACAGCGCTGGGCCGCGCTCAGTTGCAGATGCTGCTGGGCCACCAGGTCGATATTCGCGCCCGCGTTGCCGCTGATGGTTTTAGGGGTACTCAGCGCCACGCCCTCGGGCGCCGTGATGCTGACGGCGGGCTGGTCGGCGGCAATCGCCGCTCCCAGCGCCTTGCTGCCGGCCGCGTCCAGCGCCAGCGCCTGGTGCTGGGCGGCAAACTCGCCCAGGGAGCTAAACAATTCCAGGCATTCTTTCATCACGGCGGCATGCTCGCTGCCGTCGAGCTGCTTGCCGCTGGCGCCCAACTGTTTCCAGGCCGAAATCAACAGCGAGCGGGCCGTGCGCACGCTGCCGCTGGCGTCGCTGCGCAATTCAAAGCCGTCGCCGCGCTGCAGACCTGCCCCGTCGCTGCGCGGCTCGGTCAGATAGCCGAGGTTCAATTGCGTGGCCGCCTGATCGCTGGCCAGTTGCGCGCTGATTTGCGACGGCGTGTCGTCAAAGCACAGCTGGTTGCCGCGCCCGCCCCGCACTTCGCGGCTGCGCATGCCGGACAGATAACGGTTGCCGGGCAAGGCGCCGCGCGCGCTCAAGCCCGGCGGCGCGCCCACGGCGTTGTACAGCTGACCGACGATGATGGGCCGGTCCGGGTCGCCGCCGAGAAAATCGATCAGCACTTCCGCGCCGATGCGTGGCAAGCTCACCGTGCCGCATTGTTTGCCGCTGCCCGGCCCATTGCCGGTCCAGCTCGATGCCACGCGCACCCAGGCCGAATCGCGCTCCGTATCGGAGGCGCCGGAAGCGTTGGCATGCGCGTGGTCCGGCGCGCGCGTGGCGCCAAAGCGCACCTTGACACGCCCCAGCGCATCGCAATGCACTTCCTCGCCAGCAGGCCCGACGACCAGCGCGCTTTGCAAACGAACGGCGGGGAAATCGCTGCGCGGATCAAAAGCGGGCACGATGGCGATGCCGCGCCGCACGCAGGTAAAACGGTTGCGGTAGCGCAAGGCCGGCTGGCCATCGGCGCCCGTGCCTTGCGCCAGGCCGGCATCGCACTGCCAGCCGCTCTGCGCAAACAGGCGTCCGACCCGGGCATCCAGGCCTGTCGGCAAGTTATTGCTGGCCGCAACGCTCAAGGCCGTGATGACGAAACTGCGCTCGGCCACCGGGTGGCTGTCGATGTCGGCATGCCCTTCCAGGCTGAACCACTGGCCCGCGCAAAAGTCGCGCACGCAGCCTTCGCCCTGGAAACACTTGCTGTCCATGTCGTGGCGCGCCATCGCCAGCTGGCCCAGTTGCCGCAATTCGTCGTGGCTAGCAGCGGCCAGCGGCGGCTCCACGATATAGTCGTCGAGACTGGCTGCCAGGCGATTGCCATTGCCGCCCTGATCCACGCCGCCGTGCGACTGCGTGGCCATGAACTGCGGGCTGTGCGGGTGACCATCGTCCCAGCTGTAACGTTCGGACTTTCCCGATTGCAAGCGGCGCACGGCGCTCCAGGCCGTCACGGTATCCCTTTCCTCGGTGGCGTCATCGCGGTGATAGCGTACCGTGCCGGCCGCGTTTTGCGCCAGGCGGCTGGCGTCGTCGAACAGCAGCAGGGCATGCACGGGCGTGGAGGTGGCGTTCGGACTGGACGGCGCTCCCGTCTGGAAACACCAGGCGATGCCGCGGCGCCTGAGCAGGCGGCGGATAAAGGCGGCATCGGATTCATTGTGCTGCATGGTGCATTCGCGCACGGGCAAGCTGCGCGCCGCCAGCGCCGCATCGATGGCGAGATCCAGGCTGGCGGCGAGTACGCTATTGCCCTGCCGCCACTCGTCAAACAGCAGCTGCACGATCTGCAATTCATTTTTATTGCGAAACACCCGCGTGTTGATGCGCTTTTCCAGCAACGCCAGGCCGTCACGCAGCACCAGCTGATAGGTCGCCAGGCCGCCGTCGCTTTGCCCGGCGCTCGCTTCGGCGACGATGCCGCAGACCCTGCGCAGCTGCCCCTGGTCGGTAACGATCTGCAATTCGGCCGGCACGGCGATGAACTGTTTCAGCGGCAGCTGCGCCTCGGTGGCCACGCACAGGATGCGGTACTCAATCCCGCCGCAGATGGCCTCGCTGCCGCTGATGCGCTGCGGTAGCAAGACATCCTCATTGATGCCCTCCGGGTAAGCGAGGCGCAGCCGCAGAGCACGCTTGTCGGCGGTCAAGGCCTTGTCCACGGCCAGCCATTGCGCGAAGTCTTCCATGGTTTTCTTCCTTCCAACAATCAGCGGGGTCCATCAATAAGACGGTCTCAGGCGGAACCATCGAATCGAATGTCGTAATGCATGTCGTCACGCTCACGGGTTGGCAGCTTGTCGGCCAAAAAGGCATCCTCCGCCAGGCAGGCGCCCATGCCCAGGACGCAGGTGCGCACATCTTCCCGGCGCAGCACCAGGCGTATTTCAAAACTCATGCCAGGCAAGCCAAACAGGCCCAACATCTGACGCAGGGCCAGCGCGCCTGGCCGGCCGGGCAAGAAATCCTCATAGACACGGCGCGCCAGCGGCCCCAGCACCAGGCGCACGCGCAAGTCGGCGCGCCGGCAGCGCTCGCCCAGCATGGCACCTTGCCCCAGCCCGGCATGCGCGGTGGCCAGCAAGGTACGCTCCTGCGGCGCGCGCCGGAACCAGGCGCCCACAAAACGCTGCAAGCGCACGGGTACGCCGAAATATTCGGCCAGCAGCGCCTGCATCACGTCGGCCGCCACGGGCCGGTGCCGCAGCAAGGCCGCATAATGGGCCAGCACATGCGCTGGCAAGCCATCCGTCAGCTGGGCCGCCTCGGCAGGCCAGGCGCCCGCCAGGGCCAGTTGCAAGGGCAGGAAATCGCCGCCGTCGGCATCCTGCTGGCATTCGATGCGGTAGCGGGCCCAGGCCTGATAAAACAGGACCAGCGCGCGGTGCGACAAGGTGTCGAGCCAGGCACGGGGGCCGCCATCGCCCGTCTGCCGCTCGTGGCGGGCGAGCGTTTCCGTGTAATGCAGCGGCAAGTTGCCATGCACGCCTAAAAAACCCAGCATGGCCGCCTGCACATGCACCTGCGTCTCGCCATCTGCTTCCTGCTCCAGCCACAGCTGTTCGATTTCGCCCGGCGCAAATGACAGCGACGCGCTGCCATGCAGGCGCAGGCAATCCTCAAACACCTGCTCCTGCGAAATGCCCTGCTGCATCAGCCAGGCAGACAGCAGGCGCACCGCCTGAAAGAAGCCTGTGCCGGACGGATCGGCCAGCAGGCGCGCGACTACACCAGCGTCTGGTTTCCATTGCGTGGCAGACAGCACAGCAACTCCTTTCCAGTCTTTTGCGACAAGACGATCAGGCGGGTAAACGAGGCCAGGTGCACATACAGCCCGAGAAAGCGTTCGATCACCTGGGCAAAGGCATGCAAACCGCTGCCGACAAAGGCTTCTTCGTCGACGGACAACAGGACGTCGATGCCGAAGACCAGGCTGCCGCCCGCCTCATCGTGCAGCCAGGTACTTGCGGCGCGCTGGCGCAGTCCCGTCAAGCCCGCGATCTGGCGCGCGGCACTGGCCGAACCGGGCAAGTTGTACAACTCGAGTATTTGCTTAAAGAGCGGCAAGCCCTGTTCATTCAGCGACTGATGGTTCAAGGACAATTGCGCGATCAAGCGCCTATGCGACGCCGCACCCGCAGGGAAACGGCACGGCGCGCCGGGTTTGCGCAGCAGGCGTACCGGCAAGGCGCTGGCCACACCGTCATGGCGCAAATCACCCGCGGCACTGCCGAACACCAAACGACTTGGCAAATCGCGGTTGCTGCAGGTCAGCATGATGGAGACCGTTTGCGTCGCGTCGCGCAGCGGCTGCATGGCGCCATCAACAAAGGCGATACGCATGTCGTAACCAGGATTGCTCAGCGCCATGTCTTCGTCGCGCCGCATCACCCAGTAGCGCCCCTGGCGCCCGCCCGCTTCGCCATGGCGCATCGAATAGAAAGGGTGAAACGGATCGATTGTGCCACCGCTCTCCGTTTCACTGAGGACATGCACGCTATCGACCTTGTAAATATCGTAGCAATGCGCCTGCCGCACCGATGGCAGCAGCACATGCTCGGCGCTCGCGTGCGTCAGGCGAATGGGATTGGCCGCCTGGCGGAACAGGTTGACGACGGGAGTGCATCCCGTCAGCAGATGCCTTGCGGACAGGGTCCGCAGGATGCGCGCGATATCTGCATCGGCCTGCAGGTCGGCCAGCAGCAGGTGTATGGTGCAGCGCCGGCAGGCTGGGGGCAGGCGCTGCTGCAGCGCGGCCAGGTCCAGGTCGAGGAAATTGAATTTGTCCGGAAAGGCAAACCATTCACCCAGCAGGCGGTAAGCGGGATGCGAGGCAGCCATGGCCGGCATCAAGGCATCCTCGGCGGCAAAGCCGACCGGATGCAAGGGCACTGCGTCCAGCGCCTGCCAGACGCCGTCGACTTCCACATAGGCACAATGCGCACGCAGGAACAGGCTGTCGCGCAAGGTGGCGCAAAAGGAAGGCTCGCCGTCGAGGAACAGGCGCAGCGCCGGCAGCGCGAGCCTGTCCAGAGTGGACGTGGCGCCCGTCGCTTCGAGCGTGATGCTGATCGCCGCCCCCATATCCGCTGGCAGGCGCACTGCTGGCGGCGCCGCCACGATGGACTGGAAACGCACCTCGGACAGACGCAGCGGCGCCACAACGACATCGTAGGCGGTGGTGAACTTGCAGGCAACGCCCTGATGTTCCGCAGCATGCATGAGCGTGCCGCGCGGGATCACGGCCAGTTCGCTCACCGCCGCAAGGTCGTTATCGATGCGGGCAATGGCGCAGGCAGGAAACGGGCGCAAATAATGAGGAAAGTTCACTTCCAGCAAGGTTTCGCTGAAGGTGCCAAAGCCATCGGCAAGCCGCTTGGCCGTACGCGCATTGAACATGGCAAAGGCCTGCAACATGCGCGCCAGGTGCGGGTCGCCCATGTCGCCGCCCAGGATGCCCAGCGCGCCGGCGATGGCCGGATAGCGCCGGGCAAACGCCTGATTGTGCGCATGCAAGGCGCCCAGTTCGCGCTCGTAATATTGTAGCAACTCATCCATGCCCGCCCCCTTCTCCTGACCGGCACGTGCCAGTACAGCCCCGTCTGCATTATTGAGGAAGCGGGAAAGAGGAATGTGAGTTTGAACAATATTGCGCGCATGCGTCGGCAAGAAATGTTATTCCGGCGCTGGCACAGCAACTTTTGTTCACTCCTTGCCAATATTAATTGACTTATTCTAAACAATAGTTTTAAATCAGGAAGTTACTCAAAATCAATCATCTTGAGCATGCAGCCATCGCATTGAGCCTCCCGATGCTGGATGCCCACGCTGATGCACTCTGAAGCCAAGGTATATGGAACTGCTCGACCCCCTGCGTCAGACCCCGTCGCAAGACGACACTATCAGCGGGCACTACGAAGTGCGCCGCTTGCTGGGCGAAGGCGGTTTCGGCCATGTATTCGAAGCCTGGGATGCCAAGCTGTGCCGTAGCGTGGCGCTGAAGCGGCTGAAACCGCAAGCCGACGTGCTGCATCCGGAAAAACTCATCAATGAAGCGCGCCTGGCCGCCTCGCTCAAGCATGCCGCCTTCGTGCGCATCTTCGCCATCGAGGGCCAGGGCACGAGCCAGTCCATCGTCATGGAACTGGTCGAAGGCCAGACCCTGGGCCAGTTCATGCACAGCGGCAAGGCCGACCTGCAAGCCGCGCTCGACATCGCCTACCAGATCGCCGACGCCATGGACGAGGCGCACGCCATGGACCTCGTGCACGGCGACCTGAAACCGTCGAACCTGATGCTGGAGGCGGATGGCAAGGTGCGCATCCTCGACTTCGGCCTGGCGCGCCACATCGACCCGCAAGCGACGCAAACGACCACCCTGTGCGACTTGCAGGGCACCATCGCCTACATGGCGCCCGAGCGCCTGATGGGCCGCCTGCCCGACACGCGCGGCGACGTGTATGCCTTGGGCGCCATGCTGTACGAAATGCTGGCCGGCCAGCGCCACTTCGCCCACCTGAACGGCCTGGCCCTGGCCGCCGCCCACATGCAGGCGACGGAGCCGTGGCCCGACCTGCCCGACTCCGTGCCGCCCACCATCAACGCCCTCGTGCGCGCGATGACGGCGCACGACCCAGCCGAACGGCCACGCACCATGCGCGACGTGCGCGAGGCGATGGGGATGCAGCGCGGCGAACCGCTCACCTTGAGCATGCCCCTTGCTGAAGAGACGCCTGCGAAGGAAGAACCGCCCGCCACCGTCTCCATCCGCCTGCCCCTGCCGCGCAAGCGCACCCTGCAGTGGGGCGCGGGCGTGGCGCTGCTGGCGGTGCTGGTGGGATGGCAGCTGCCCAATATCATTCCTGCCGTCAAATCGTTCATCACGGGTGAAAAGGCACCTGCGCCGTATTCGGAAATGGCCAGCATGGCGGCGGGGATGGAGGCGTTGCGGGTGTTTGATCGAGATAGCAGCCAGGAACAGGCGATCAAACATTTCAGTACAGTATTGCAACACAATGCATCCAATGCGGCAGCGTCAGCCGGGCTGTCATTGGCATACGCCCTGCGCTATATAGGCAATGGCCGCGATATGGTCTGGCTGAAGCGTGCGGACGCCAGCGCCCAACAGGCAATAGCATTGGATAATCAATTAGCGCTCGCCCATGTGGCACATTCCTGGGTCCTGGAGTTCCAAGGAAAACAGGAAGATGCTCAAATTGCAGTGTCCAAGGCATTGAATCTGGATCCGCAAAACGTACTGGGCCTATACGGAAAAGCAAGGTCACTGGTCTTTACACAAAAATTTGAACTGGCAAAAAAATTACTCGATAGCGCAATAACCCTGCATCCCAAAGAGCGACTTTTTCCTATCATGCAGGGAATCATGATGTATAAGCAGGCCGATTATGCAGGTGCAGAAAAGGCATATCGAAAAAGCATTGAACTTGATCCGCAATCGGTGAACGGATATGCCTATCTAAATGCCGTACTGCTGCGTCAAGATCGCAATGACGAAGCGTTACGCGTGCTTCAACAGGGCCTGCAATTCCAGCCGCATTGGGAGTTGTACACAAATCTAGGCACGTCACTATTCGCCAAAGGCGATTATTTAGGTGCAGTGCAGGCATTTGAGAAATCGGTTGGTTCGGCCAAGGGTAATCCGGGAACCTATCAGCTATGGGCGAATCTTGCAGATGCACAACGCTGGATACCAGCGCAGGCCGCAGCGTCGCAGCGCTCGTACCGGCGGGCCATTGAATTGCTGACCCCACTCTTGGCCCTCATGCCGGAAGACGCCACCCTCAATTCACGCATGGCAATGTACCTCGCTTATGTAGGTGAAAAAAAAGCGGCAACGATGAGGATAGAAAAGGCCCTTGGCATCGCCCCAAAACTATCCGACCTACAATTTAGAGCGGCCCTGACATATGAGTTAACGGGAAACCGCGACGCAGCCTTGGCGGCATTACTAGAAGCGAGCAAGCTCGGCTACCCTATCAACCTGATCGAGTCCGCGCCCGATTTATTGAACCTCAAACGAGATGCTCGCTATCAGCAATTTATTATCCACTTGAAAAGAGACCTTAAGACATGACGCCTGTCAGCCCTTGGATGAAGTTATCCGTACATTTTGATGCAGACCAGATTACCAATCAGCTCGACTATAATTTCACTTCCTGTGACGGTACGGCCGATCCCCGCCATGGGCCCTACATGGGCGGTGTGCACTTCCAGAAAGGCCAGCATGTATACTTGGATGTCACTTGCTGCGGCTCCAAGGAAAGCGGTTTCACGTCGTTCCAGATCGTTGATTGCTGCATCATCACCGTACCGCAATTGACGCAGATTGGCCCCAAAGTACCCACGATTTATTCGCCGCCATCGCCGTTCTTGCAAGCCGTGGGCGCTACTTACCATTTACCGTTGGACTTCGAGATCCAACAGCTGTTGGGTGAACCAGATCAAGCTCCGCTGCACCGCATCCGCCAGGAATGGAAACACAACCTGGACGTAGGCTATGCTGCTGGCCGTTGGGAATTGTCTTTCGTCATGACCGTGCGCATCATGCGCGGTGAAGATGTGCAGCCAGAATTGCGCGTCTTCTCTTTCGATCCGGAAAGCTCAGTTGGCGGAACGTCGACCTACGGCTAATATTGCCTTTCCTTACATCCAAGGCACGACTCGATTCGTCATTCGGCTTTCATCGGCATTTATATCGATAGCGTGAGTTCATGACGACATACCTGGCCAGTACGGCGTTCTGGCGAGAGCTAGCTTGCCATTACCTGCCGCCGGTAAGTAACCCAAGCCGCGCCCCCACCGGCGCGGCTTTTTCACACCCGCACGCAATACGCCGCCCCGCCTGCCGAAAGCGGTAAAATGACGGCCTTGGACTCAAGCATCGCCTAACAGCGCGGCCTTGAACGCACACAGCACCACCCACAGCCCGGCAGGCACGCATTTTCCTGCCGCCGGACCAACGACAAAGAACACATGACCACCGTCCCAAAAGAAATCAACGCCGCCGCGGCAAAGAAAAATTCGGCTGAAAAGCTTACTCCCATGATGCAGCAATATTTAGGCATCAAGGAGAACCATCCGACGATGTTGGTGTTTTACCGCATGGGCGATTTCTACGAGCTGTTTTTCGAGGATGCGGAAAAAGCCTCGCGCCTGCTGGGCATTACCCTGACGGCGCGCGGCGTGGCCAGTGGCAATCCCATCAAGATGTGCGGCGTGCCGTTTCACTCGCTCGATGGCTATCTGGCCAAGCTGGTCAAGCTGGGCGAGTCGGTGGCCATTTGCGAACAGATCGGCGATCCGGCCACCAGCAAGGGGCCGGTGGAACGCAAGGTCATGCGCGTGGTCACGCCTGGCACGCTGACGGATGCGGACTTGCTGCCAGAGAAGGCCGAGCGCCCGCTGCTGGCCATGTGCAGCATCACGCAGCGCAAGACGGTGACGACGGGCCTGGCCTGGCTGTCGCTGGCCAGCGGCGCCTTGAAACTGATGGAGTTTTCCGGCGACAGCGGCACCGTGGCGGCGCGATTGCAGCAGGAACTGGAACGCATCGTGCCTGCCGAAATCTTGAGCGGCGACAATGGCAATCTGTTTGACGACTATGCGGGCACGCACATCAACCGCGTGCCGGACTGGCATTTCGACGTGGTGGGCGGCCACAAGGCCCTGCTCGACCAGCTGGGCGTGGCGACCCTGACCGGTTTTGGCGCAGACGGCCTCGGCGCCGCGTTCGGCGCGGCCGGCGCGCTGCTGCGCTATGCGCAGTCGACGCAGGGTCGCGGCTTGCAGCACGTGCGCTCTTTGACGACAGAAACGGAAAGCGAATTCATCGGCCTGGACGCGGCTACGCGCCGCAACCTGGAATTGACGGAAACCATCCGCGGCCAGGAGTCGCCTACGCTGTTCTCTTTGCTGGATCATTGCCGCACGGCCATGGGTTCGCGCATGCTGCGCCACTGGCTGCACCATGCGCGGCGCGACCAGAACGTGGCGCGCGCGCGCCATGAAGCGATTGCCGCGCTGGCGCAAAGCGAAGCGGCGGGGCCCTTGGCCGCCACGCTTGCGCAAGTGCCCGATATCGAACGCATCACCACGCGCATCGCGTTGCTGTCGGCGCGTCCGCGCGACCTGGCCGCCCTGCGCGACGGCTTGCTGCAACTGCCGGCCCTGCGCGGCGATGTCGTGCGTTGTTATGGACCTGGCCAGGGCGGCGAAAGCGGTTTGCTGGCCGCCATCCACGCGGCGCTGGCGACGCCGACGGCCTGCCTGGACTTGCTGGTGCGCGCCGTGGCGCAGGAGCCGGCCGCCATGGTGCGCGACGGCGGCGTGTTTGCCACCGGCTTCGACGCCGAACTGGACGAATTGCGCGCGCTGTCGGAAAACGCGGGCCAGTTCCTGCTCGACCTGGAAACGCGCGAACGGGCGCGCACGGGCATCGCCAATCTGCGCGTCGAATACAACAAGGTGCACGGCTTCTATATTGAAGTTACGCACGGCCAGACGGACAAGGTGCCGGACGACTACCGCCGCCGCCAGACCCTGAAAAACGCCGAGCGCTACATCACGCCCGAACTCAAGGTATTCGAAGACAAGGCCCTGTCGGCGCAAGACAAGGCCCTGGTGCGCGAAAAGCTGCTGTACGACCTGCTGCTGGCCGAGCTGGCGCCGCACATTGGGACTTTGCAGACCATCTCGCAGGGCCTGGCCCAGCTCGACACCCTGAACGCGCTGACGGAACATGCGCAGCAGCACAACTGGGCCGCGCCGCAGCTGGTCGACGAGCCGTGCATCAACATCGTCGAAGGCCGCCACCCGGTGGTGGAAAAGCAGATCGAACGCTTCATCGCCAACGATTGCCGCTTCGTCAACGAACGCCGCTTGCTGCTGATTACCGGCCCGAACATGGGCGGTAAATCGACCTTCATGCGCCAGGTGGCCCTGATCACCCTGCTGGCCTACGTGGGCAGCTACGTTCCGGCAGCCTCCGCCACCATCGGCCCCATCGACCGCATCTTCACGCGCATCGGCGCCACCGACGACCTGGCGGGCGGGCGCTCGACCTTCATGGTGGAAATGACGGAATCGGCAGCGATCCTCAACGGCGCCACCGAGCACTCGCTGGTGCTGATGGATGAAGTGGGCCGCGGCACCTCGACCTTCGACGGCCTGGCCCTGGCGTGGGCCATCGCGCGCCATCTGATCGACAGCAGCCGCAGTTTCACCCTGTTTGCCACGCATTACTTTGAGCTGACGCAATTGCCGGACAGCCACCCTAGCGCCGCCAACGTGCATCTGTCCGCCGTCGAGCACAAGGACAGCATCGTCTTCCTGCACGCCGTGCAGGCCGGTCCCGCTTCGCAAAGTTACGGCTTGCAGGTGGCGCAACTGGCCGGCGTGCCGCAGCCCGTGATCAAGGCCGCGCGCAAGCACCTGGCGCGCCTGGAAGCGCAGGCGCTCGACGCCACGCCGCAGCGCGACCTGTTCGCGCTGCCCTCCGCCGATCCGTATGCGCAGGAGGAAGAAGAGGAAGCGGCAGCGCCGCTGGCCGCACTGAACGCGGCGCAGCAAGCCTTGCTCGACGCCATCGCCGACCTCGATCCCGACGCGCTCACACCGCGCGATGCGCTGGAACAGTTGTATCAGTTGAAACGGCTGGCCGCCGCATGACCCTCCGGCGCAGCGCCCTACGCTTGCTGGCCGCCGGCCTGCTGGCCGCCAGCCTGCCATGGCAAGCGGCGCTGGCCGCCCCGGGCGAGCAGGCCGGCTTCGAGTTTGCCGTGCTGGGCCATTCCTTCAACGCGGGGCCTGACGATGGCCCCCTGAAAAAAGCCATCGCCGACACCAGCGCCTTCAATGCCTCCTTCGTGGTGGCCACCGGCATCAAGGCCGCCAGCGAATCGTGCAGCGACAAGCTGTACAGCCAGCGCAAGGACGTGCTGGACGCCAGCGGCCCGCCCCTGATCGTCTCGCTGTCGGCCAGCGACTGGGCCAACTGCCGCAATTCGCGCGGCAGGGTCAACGCCATCGAGCGCCTGAACCGCTTGCGCGACGTGTATTTTGCCGACGACCAGAGCCTGGGCCAGCGCAAGCTGACCCTGTCGCGGCTGTCATCGACGGCAAAATTCCGCAGCTATGCGGAGAATGCCCACTGGGAATACGGTGGCGTGCTGTTTGCTACCGTCAACCTGCCCGCGAATAACAACCATTTCCTGCCGGAAGCGGGACGCAACAGCGAATTCGAAGACCGCCTGGTCGCCAATCGCTCCTGGCTGCAGCGTCTGTTCGCCATGGCGCAGCGCAAGAAACTCGACGGTATCGTGCTGTTTTCCGATGGCGACGTGGGCGTGCTCGATGAAGACGACAATTCGCTGCTACCCAGCTTCAGTTCGAAACAGGACGGCTTTGCCGGACCGCGCAAGCAGATCCGCACCCTGGCGAAAAAATTCAGCGGCAAGGTGTTATTGGTCGATACGCAGCGCGCTGGCGATGCGGATGGCAAGGAGGGGAAAAGTAAAAAAGCCGCAACCAGGGCAGGCGGGCCAAAAATCAGCTGGAAAGGCAACCTGGGCCACGTCAGCATCGACAACGACTGGTCCGCCATCGCCGTACGGCCAGGCAAGACACCGTTCTTTGAGGTGCGTCAACGTGCCGTCAGGCCATCGGCGCAAGCAAGAGCCAAGGCGTCGACTGTGCGCCGATAAACGTGCGCCGCAATAGATAAAGGCCGACGCAAAGTCAGCCTTTATCTATCCAACTACAGACGTCACGACGCCTGACAAAACCGTAGCGAGCGGCAGTGATTTGTGGCCGAGAAGCGCAACCGTACTCTAGTACGGTGAGCATCGCCGGCCGCAAAGCGCGCCGCGCAGTAGGTTTGGTCAGGTGTTAGTGGATAGGGTGGGTGCGGAAGTGATCGCCTTCGTCGCCTTCATCTTCATCATCGCCATGGTCATGGCCGTGTGCGCCATGCACGTGGCCATGGGCGATTTCTTCGTCGGTGGCTTCGCGTACGTCAGCGACGGTCAGCGAGAAGCGCAGCGCGATGCCAGCCAGTGGATGATTACCGTCCAGCACGACCTTGTCGTCGGCGATATCGGTGACCGTGAAGATCATCGCTTCTTCGTCCGGCGAATCGCTTTCCGGCATGCCTTCGAACTGCATGCCCACTTCCAGCGGCTCAGGCAGGCGATTGCGCGGCTCGACCTTCACCAGGGCTGGATCGTATTCACCGAAAGCATCATCCGGTTCGATCTGGATCGTGTTGGAGTAGCCAACTTCCTTGCCGTCGAGTTCTTCTTCGATCTTCGGCAGGGTGTTTTCATAATCACCGTGCAGGTAGACCATCGGCTGACGGCCGTCTTCGATCAGATTGTCTTGCGCGTCTGACAGTTTGTAGTTGACAGTCACGACCGTATTTTTGGCAATCTTCATTATGCTTCCTTTCATTGTATAAGCTGGCAAATTATACCTTCACGCCGCCAACGGCAGGCGCATTCCTGCATTTCCGGTTGTTATAATGGGCGCATGAAAAAATTAACTCTCCTCGGCGATATCACGCCGGCGCAATTCCTGCGCGATTACTGGCATAAAAAACCCTTGTTGATCCGTCAAGCCGTACCGGGCTTCAAGGCGCTGTTCGATTTCAAGGCCCTGGCCGAGCTAGCCACCCTCGACCACGTCGAATCGCGCCTGGTCAGCCATGCCGATGGCCACTGGAACATGCAGCAAGGTCCGCTGACCAGCCTGCCCTCGCTGAAACAGAAGGAATGGACCCTGCTGGTGCAGGGCGCCAACCTGCACAGCGCCAAGGCCGATGCCCTGCTGCGCCAGTTCCGCTTCCTGCCGGACGCGCGCCTGGACGACCTGATGGTCAGCTTCGCCACCGATGGCGGCGGCGTTGGCCCGCATTTCGATTCCTACGACGTGTTCCTGCTGCAAGGCCAGGGCAAGCGCCACTGGCGCATCGGCGCGCAGAAGGACCTGAGCCTGATCGACGGCTTGCCGCTGAAAATCCTCAGCAACTTCACGCCCGACGAAGAATTCACCCTGGAACCGGGCGACATGCTGTATCTGCCGCCCCACTACGCGCACGACGGCGTGGCCATCGGCGATTGCCAGACGTATTCGATCGGTTTCCGCTCGCCAACGTTCCAGGAACTGGGCGAAGCTTTCCTGCAATTCATGGCCGACTCGATCGACTTGCCAGGCATCTACAGCGATCCCGACTTGAAAGCGTCGGGCAAGCCGGCGGAAATCCCCCGTGAAATGCTCAGCACCATCACGGAAGAAATGAACAAGGTGCGCTTCACGGAAGAAGACGTGACCATCTTCCTGGGCGAACACCTGTCGGAACCGAAGCACAATGTGTTTTTCACGCCGCTGTCCAAGCCGCTGACGGTGGGCCGCTTCGCGGACGCCGCACAGAAAAAGGGCGTCGTGTTGTCGCGCAAGACCCTGATGCTGTATCGTGGCAAGAATGTCTTCATCAATGGCGAATCGTTTGCCATTGGCAAGGCCGATAAAACGGCCCTGGAAACCCTGGCCAACGAACGCGCCCTCGATGGCGCGGCCGTGGCTCAGGCTTCCGATGACGTGATGGATGCCTTGTATACCTGGTATCAGGATGGCTGGATCGAACTGGCTTGAATGGGTGCAGCGTAGCAAAAATGGTATGCCAGCAGGGGGAATATCTGCATCTGCGCTAGCGCAATAAACCATATTATTTTTATATCGTTTTGTCGCGCTTTCGCAAATCGCTTACACTTGCTTGCAATTTGCTTCGGCAAATATTGCGATATCACAAAATAGTTGCGAATTTGCCTCTTGCTCCTATTGCGACGCACCAAAAATCGCTATAATATTTGGTTAGGAAGTTTCCGTTGTCTGGCAGGCACCACCTGGTACGAAAAGCCTTCGAAGACGACCTAACGAGCGATAATTACCGGTAATTATTCATCGCAACAATATTGATTTATTTTTTGAAATAATTAAGGAAAACAAATGAAAAAATCCCTGCTGATCGCCTCCCTGATGGTTGTTGCTCTGGCTGCTTGCAGCAAAAAAGAAGAAGCTCCTGCACCAGCACCAGTAGTTGAAACCCCAGCACCAGCACCAGTAGTTGAAGCTGCTCCAGCTGCTGCTGCTGACGCTGCTGCTTCGGCCGCTACCGACGCTGCTGCTGCTGCTTCGGCTGCCGCTTCGGCCGCTACCGACGCTGCTTCGGCTGCTTCGGCTGCTGCATCGGCTGCTAAGTAATTTAGCACCCTGCACTAAAGAAAGCCGGCCCTCGGGCCGGCTTTTTTGCGTCCGGCGTTTTATCCGCAGGATAAAGCGCCGGACGCAAACACATTAAAAAAGGCTGGTCCGGTTTCCCGGGCCAGCCTTTCTTATTGCGCGGCAGATTCTGATGCCTGCCGCGAATGTATCACTTACTTCAGCTGCTCGTTCAGCAAACCCAGGATCTTCTCGGCCACTGGCGAGACATCGGGCTGGCCTTCGTTGCTGAGGATGCTGACCAGGCTGCTCGAGCCATTGCCGGCCTTGACCAGGACGCGGTAGCGCTGCGCTCCCTTGTCCTTGTCGGACGACGAGCCCCAGCTAAACAGTTTCGAGAAGAAACCATCTTTCTTGACCGCATCCGGATCGACGTAACGCACAAAATACGTGCCTTGCGTACGGTCGCGGTCTTCCACGGTGAAGCCCACGCGGTCCAGCGCCAGGCCGACACGGCGCCAGGCGCGATCGAAGCCTTCATCGACTTCGATTGCGCGCGCCGGCGTGGCGGCGTCACCGACCAGCTTGGCGTGCAGCGGCTGCACGATGGCGGCATCGACGGCTGTCTTCGCCTGCGCTTCGTCGCCGGCCGCGCCCAGGCGCGTCATCAGCTTGGCCAGGAATTGCGCTTCCAGACCAGGATCGTTGGGACGCGCGGTCCAGGTGGTGCTTTCCTTGTCGCGGCCAGTAACAACCTCTTCCACGCCACGGTGGCTGATGTAGATCTCGGTCGAGCCATCGGCCAGGCGCTCCACGCGGGTGCGGAACTTGTCTTTTTCACCGGTCGAGTACATCGAATCGAAAGCCTTGCCGATGGTGTTGCGGATAAAGTCTTGCGGCAACTTGGCGCGGTTTTCATTCCACTCGGTTTCCATGATGCCAGCCGTGGGCTGGTCGATGGCGATGGTAAAGCCCGAATCTTCCCAGAACTGCTTGAGCTGCGGCCACAGCACTTCAGGCGACAGCTTGACGACCAGCCAGCGCTGATTGCCCGCGCGCTCGACCTTCACGCCGCCTGCCGTGACAGGCACGACGCCCACCACGCCGTCGGCGCCCACGACGACGGGCGTGCCGGCCGTGGCGTTGCGCTGCGCGTTGTAGCCGGAAGCCGTGGCCACGCCGTTTTTCGAATCCGGCAGGGAATAACGGTTATCCTGCTGCAATTGCGTCAGGTCAGGCGGCACGTCCAGAGTGCCGGCTTTCTTGACCGACTTGTAGTCGACCTTGTCGCCGCCGACTACCGAACTGATCATGCCGCAGCCCGCGAGGCTGGCTGCGACGGCGCCGATGACGATGCCGCGGACGGCGATGGTGGCAGGCGCCAATTTGGTTTTCTTGCAATTAGTCATGTCGTAACTGGATAAGAAGCTAAGTAGCAGCTGGAATCAGGGAAGGTCCGGACTGGTCAAGTCCGGGCTTGAAGTTCGGCTTAAGACAGGATGCCAGCGTCGCGCAAGGCATCGCGCACGGTGGCATGGCAATTCTCAGCCAGCGGCACCAGTGGCAAGCGTATGCCGGCTGGCATCAGGCCCATTTCGGCCAGCGCCCATTTGACGGGCACTGGGTTGGGCTCGACAAACAATTTCTGGTGCAGAGGAAAAACTTTGTTATTGATGGCAATCGCCGTGGCACGCTCGCCCGCCATGGCCGCGACGCACAGTTCGTGCATGGCGCGCGGCGCCACGTTGGCCGTCACGGAAATGTTGCCGTGGCCGCCGCAGAACATCAGCGCCATGGCCGTCGGATCATCGCCAGAGTACACGGCAAAGTCCGCTGGAACCAAGCGCAGCAGGTCGATGCCGCGGCCGATATTGCCGGTCGCGTCTTTCACGCCAACGATATTCGGAATGGCGGACAGGCGCACGATGGTCTCGTTGCTCATGTCGGCAACCGTGCGGCCAGGCACGTTGTACAGGATGACGGGGATATCGACGGCTTCGGCGATGGCCTTGAAGTGCTGGTACATGCCTTCCTGGGTAGGACGATTGTAGTACGGCACTACTTGCAAGACAGCATCGGCGCCCGCTTCTTTCGCGTAGCGCGTCAGTTTGATGGCCTCGGCCGTGGAGTTGCCTCCGGCGCCGGCGATGATAGGAATGCGTCCCTTGGCATGTTCGACGGTCAACTTGATCAGTTCGCAGTGCTCTTCCACGCTGACTGTTGCCGATTCGCCCGTCGTGCCAACGATGACGATGCCGTCCGTACCCTCGGCGATATGCCAGTCGATCAGCTTGCGCAGACCTGGAAAATCCAGACTGCCGTCTGCGTGCATCGGGGTGACGATTGCTACAATGCTGCCCTTGATCATAGTAAGTTTATAGCGCCGATAAATAAAACAACGATTGTAGCGGATAGCCCGCGCCTGTGGTGCATTCTGACATAGTATGGCCGCTCAAAACGTCGGCAGCAGGGCTGCCAACCGTGGAAAATCCGGCCTGACGGCACAAATTCGTTGCACCAGAGCAGCTTTTGGCTGTTCCACGCGCCCGTCCTCATACGCTACCACACGCAAGCCGTGCTGCACCGCCCAGCTCAGCATTTCGCCTTCCTTCAGCAGGAATTTCGGATTCGACGGCTTGCCGAACTGCTCGTTACCCTCGGCAAACGTTTCATACAGCAGCACGCCATCGGGCGCCAGGCTGGCCACCATCGCTTCGAGCAAAGGCCGGTGCAGATAATTGGTGACGACGATGCCGGCAAAGCGGCCGGGAGCGAAGGGCCACACGGCGCCCGGCGCTTCCAGATCCACCAGCGAGGTGGTGATGCCCGTGCCGGCCGCCTTTTCCAGCATTTCCGGATCATGGTCGAGTGCGATCACGGGGTGGCCCAGGCTGACCAGGTGGCGCGCGTGGCGGCCTGCGCCGCAGGCCAGGTCCAGCACTTCGCCGCCCGGGATCAGGGGCGCCCAGCGGCGCAGCCAGCCGGAAATCGCTTCGGTTTCTATTCTTGGTTCAGTGACTTGCATCGGTACTTCCATCAATTATTTGCGTCCATCCAGTTGCGGACATCAAGCCAATAGCGCCGTCAGGGGCGTGACCAGGGTGACAAAAATGCCGATGACAAATTCAATCGCCGCCAGCAAGGCGCGGTTCAAGATGCCCGTGTACATCAGCAGCACCAGAGCACCGAAGACATACAGGCTGTAGCGCTCGATGCTGGCGTAAGGACGCGCCAGCTGCATCGGCAGCAAGCCCGTCATGATGCGTCCGCCATCGAGGGGTGGCAGGGGAATCAGGTTAAAGACGAACATGGCCGCATTCACGCTGACACCGGCGCCTGCCATCTTGCGGAAAAACATGCCCATTTCCGTCGGTGGCAACACGCTGAGCACGACAAAGGCGATCATCCAGCCCAGGCCCATGACGAAATTGGCGCCAGGCCCGGCAAACGCCACCCAGGCCATCTGCTTCTTCGGATTGCGCAGGCGGCTGAAGTCGACGGGCACCGGCTTGGCATAGCCAAACGGCACCTGGATCGTGAAATACAGTATCAAAGGCAGCAATATCGTGCCGAAAGGATCGATATGCCGGATGGGATTAAGGCTCAGCCGGCCCTCGTTCGAGGCCGTGGGGTCGCCGAAATAACGGGCGGCGTAGCCGTGCGCCGCTTCATGCAGGGAAATGGCAAACAGCACCGGCACCAGGTACACCGCAACGGTCTGGACTATCGTATTGAAATCGCTCATGACCGCGATTCTACCAGAGGCACCCTGGGGCCTTTCTTATGCTGTCATTAAGAACAGGTGAAGATCGGCGCCAGAACGCCTACAAGCCCAGCACGGCCGGGTCGCCGCGTCCCACGCGCACCACTTCCGGCTCCGGCCCCGTCAGGTCGATCACGGTGCTGGGACCATGCGCACAGACGCCGCCATCGACGATCAGGTCGACCAGTTTTTCCAGGCGCTCGCGGATGGTGTCGGCATCCGTCAGGCTGTCTTCGTCGCCGGGCAGGGTCAATGTCGCGCCCAGCAGCGGCTGACCCAGCTCTTCCAGCAGGCATTGCACGATGCGGTGCTGCGGCACGCGCAAGCCGATGGTCTTGCGCGAAGGATGGCTGAGGCGGCGCGGCACTTCCTTGGTCGCCTCCAGGATGAAGGTGTAGGCGCCCGGCGTGCCCGCCTTGAGCAGGCGGAACTGGCGGTTGTCGACCCTGGCGTACACGCCCAGCTCGCTCAAGTCGCGGCACAGCAAGGTTAAATGGTGCTTTTCATCCACGCCACGGATGCGGCGCAGGCGCTCGACGGCGCCCTTGTCGTCGAGCTGGCACACCAGCGCGTAGCAGGAATCGGTGGGCAAGGCCACCACGCCGCCGGACTGGATGATCTGCGCCGCCTGCTTGATCAGGCGCAATTGCGGATTGTCGGGGTGAATATGAAAAAATTGACTCATGTGTAAGCGTTCTGGCGAACCAGCTTGTTAAGTTAGCATTATTGTACGCCGCGCAGCGCGGCGATGCGTTGTTCGAGCGGCGGATGGGTGGCAAACAGCGCGCCCCAGCCGCCATTGCCGCCGCTGATGCCCAGCGCCTGCATCGATTGCGGCAACTCGCCCGGCGGCACGCCACCCAGGCGGGCCAGCGCATGCATCATCGGCGTCGGGCTGCCCAGGAGCTTGGCGGAACCGGCGTCGGCGCGGAATTCGCGCTGGCGCGAGAACCAGGCCACGATGATGGAAGCGAGCAAGCCGAAGATCACTTCGCACACCATCACGGTGACGAAATAGCCGATGCCCCGCCCGCCGCCTTCGCGGTTGTTATTTTTCAGCAGTACATTGTCGACAAAGAAACCAACAACGCGGGCCATGAAGACGACGAAGGTATTCACCACACCCTGGATCAGGGTGAGCGTCACCATGTCGCCATTCGCGACGTGGGCGATCTCGTGACCCAGCACAGCTTCGACTTCATCGCGGTTCATGCTTTGCAGCAAGCCGGTCGAGACGGCCACCAGCGCCGAATTCTTGAAGGCACCCGTGGCAAACGCATTCGCGTCGCCTTCATACACGGCCACTTCCGGCATGCCGATGCCGGCACGCTCGGACAGGGCGCGCACCGTATTGACCAGCCACAACTCGGTCGACGAGGTCGGGTTGTCGATGACGCGCGCGCCCGTGCTCCACTTAGCCATGGGTTTGCTGATCAACAGCGAAAAGATCGAGCCCGTGAAGCCCACCACCAGCGAAAACACCAGCAGGCTGCTCAGGTTCAATGTGCTGCCGCGCGCCGGATTGCCCACGCCCAGAAAGCTGAGGACGAGGGACAGCACCAGCATCACGGCCAGATTGGTGGCGATAAAAAGGACGATACGTTTCATGGGCGATGGCTCCAGAAAGAAAGTAATAGCTAAAAGATAAGCATGCAGTGACGAATTTCAAGCCCGCGCACATCCTGCACTTAATGCCTAAGAAAATCGTCGCGAGCGGATGTGAATTGTGGCCGAGAAGCGGAGCTGTGCTTTAGCACAGTGAGCATCGCAGGCCGCAAGTCGCGCCGCGCAGTAGATTTTCGACGGCATTAAAACCAGTCGTGCCAGATCGGGGTTACGTTGGCTGGTAAGGGCGGCAGCTTGGCAAAATCCACGCGCGACTCGCCCGGCGCATGGAAATCCGTGCCGCGCGAGGCGAGGAAGCCGTAAGCGTTGGCCAGCTGCGCGTATTGCGGATACTGGTCCGGACTGTGGCTGCCCGTGACGACTTCGATGGCCACGCCGCCGAGTTGCTTGAATTCATCGAACAGCACGCCTTGCGCCATGTCGCTGAAGCGGTAGCGGCCCGGATGGGCGATGACGGCCACGCCGCCCGCGCCGCGTATCCAGCCCACCGCTTCGGCCAGCGTCGCCCAGCGATGCTCGACGTAACCAGGCTTGCCTTCCGACAGGTATTTCTTGAATACGTCAGGGATATTCGCGCATTTCCCTGTTTCCACGATGTAACGGGCAAAGTGCGTGCGCGACATCAGGTCCGGGTTGCCGACAAATTTCAAGGCCCCTTCATAGGCGTCGGGGATACCAGCCAGGTCCAGCTGGCGGGCGATTTCGCGGCCGCGCGCGTCGCGCCCCGAGCGTGTCTGGTGCAAACCTTGCACGAGGCCCGGATGGTTTTCATCGACTTGCAAGCCCACGATGTGCACGGTCTGGCCGGCCCAGGTGATGGATATTTCCACACCGGCCACGAAACGCATGCCCAGGTCCAGCGCGGCCGCGCGCGCGGCGGCGACGCCGGACACTTCATCGTGGTCCGTCAGCGCCCATACGTCGACGCCAGCGCGGCGAGCGTACGCAGCCACGGCGGCAGGCGCGAGGACGCCGTCGGAAATATTCGAATGACAATGCAGGTCGACTTTAAGCATGTGAAAACAATACCCTGCACGGGCTCAGCATGGAAGAAGTTTTCATTGTACGCTGCTTGTCAAATAGCGCTGCAGCGTTCCCGACACACATCAGGCCAAAAATGCTTCCACCAGGCGCGCCAGCTCCGCCGGCTGGTCATGGTGCAGCATGTGGCCCGCGTCCAGCATCATCTCGCAGCGCACATCCTTGATGCAGGCCAAACGCCGGTCGATTTCAATCCTTGCCTCTTCCTTAGGTCCCATCCATTGCCACATATTCGTTTCAATCGCCTCCACCCACAGCACGGGCGCCGTGATGCGGCGCCAGCACGCCATCACTTCTTCCACCTGGTACAGGATGGGATTGACCCTCTTGTGCCGCGGGTCGCCCATGATGTCCCACTCGCCCGCCTCGTTCTGCGCCGACCAGTGTTCGGCCAAAAACGCCGCGCGGTCATCCGGCAGGCGCGGATTGGTCTTTTGCAGGCGCTCGGCCACGGCGCGCTGCGAAGGATAGCTGCGCATGACGGGCGGCTCGCGCAATTCGGCTAGCCACTTGGCGTAGCGGCCCGGCGCCTGCTCCGGCTTGGTCGCCATCATGCCGAAGCCTTCCAGGTTGATGAAACGGCTGATGCGCTCAGGCCGCACGCCCGCGTACAGGCCGGCCACGTTGGCGCCCATGCTGTGACCGAGCAAGTTGACGGGTGCGTCCGGCGAGTAATGCTGCAGCATGGCGTCCAGGTCGGCCAAGTAGTCGGGGAACCAGTAGGTGTCCGACTGCGTGTAGTCGCTGAGGCCAAAGCCGCGCCAGTCGGGCGCGATCACGTGCCAGTCGCCAGCTAACTCGTCGACGACGAACTGGAACGAGGCGGCCACGTCCATCCAGCCATGCACCATGAACAGGATGGGCGCCCCTGCACGGCCCCAGTGGCGCACATGCGTGCGGGCGCCGCGGATGTTGATGAATTCGGAACGGGAAAGTTTCATGGGTTTCATCGAATGCCTGCCTTGAAAGTGGCGCGGATGGCGCCACATGCTGTGTCTGTAGATAGTGCGGACATAAAAGTACGACCGTTCGATTATTATACCGGATTAGCGCCATGCGCCAGGACTTGTCCTGCAACAGCGTAAAATAGCGTACGCAGCACAGTAAAAATTCAGCGTCCGGCCCTGCCCGGCGCTTCCACCACCGCCACAGGCTAACGATGACACTCTACCAATTGGGCGCCGATGCGCCACAGATTGACGCTTCCGCTTTTGTTGCCGACACGGCCAACGTGATCGGCAAGGTGACCCTGGAAGCGAATACCTCCGTATGGTTCGGCGCCACGATTCGCGGCGACAACGAACGCATCACCGTGGGCGCCAACAGCAATGTGCAGGAAGGCGCCGTGCTGCACACGGACCCGGGCTACCCGCTGGACATCGGCCAGAACGTCACCATCGGCCACCAGGCAATGTTGCATGGCTGCACGATTGGCGATGGCGCCCTGATCGGCATCCAGGCCGTGATCCTGAATGGCGCGAAGATCGGCAAAAACTGCCTGGTCGGCGCGGGCGCCCTGGTCACGGAAGGCAAGGAATTTCCCGACAATATGCTGATCCTCGGCTCACCGGCAAAAGCCGTGCGGGCCCTGACGGCAGACGATATCACCAGGCTACAAGGCAACGCCGTGAACTATGTGCAACGCGGCCTGCTATTTAATACGCAACTCAAGAAGATTGGATAAAAGAATGACGACTGAAACCATCGGCGCAGCCAGCGCAGCCCTTAGCGGCCAGGATACCTTGCAAAAATTTATTTTCGACAACGCCGCCGTGCGCGGCCAGTTCATCGACGTCTCCGGCACCTGGCAGGAAGTTGTGTCGCGCCACGCCTACCCGACGGTCGTGAAAAAAGTGCTGGGCGAAATGGTGGCTGCCGCCGCCCTGCTGTCGGCCAACCTGAAATTCAACGGCTCCATCATCATGCAGATCCACGGTGACGGTCCCGTGCGCCTGATGGTGGTCGAGTGCGACTCCGACCTGCGCCTGCGCGCCACGGCCAAGCTGGACCCGGACGCCGCCCTCCCCGACGTGGCCACCGTGCCGCAATTGCTCAACGCCACGGGCAAGGGCCGCTTCATCATCACGCTGGACCCGGCCGACAAGGTGCCTGGCCAACAACCGTACCAGGGCATCGTGCCGCTGGACGGCGACGACATGGCGACCGTGATCGAAAACTACATGCTGCGCTCGGAACAGCTGGACACGCGTTTGTGGCTGGCCACGGACGACAGCGTCTCGCGCGGCCTGCTGCTGCAAAAGCTGCCCCACCATGGCGGCAAGGCAGAAGCGACGCCTGTGTCGGAAGAAGCTGCACTGGACACGTGGAACCGCGCCGTGATGCTGGCGTCGACCCTGAAAGAGGCGGAAATCCTGTCGACGGACATCGAGACCCTGATGCAGCGCTTGTTCTGGGAAGAAACGATCCGCGTCTTCGACCCGCTGCACCCGAGCTTCCATTGCAGCTGCACCCGCGAAAAAGTGGGCAATATGCTCAAGATGCTGGGCCAGGAAGAAGTCAACAGCACCCTCGACGAAGTGGGCCAGGTGGGCGTGAACTGCGATTTCTGCGGCCAACATTATGAATTCGATAAGGTTGATTGCGCGCAGCTGTTTATTACGGATGCGCCAGCCGAAGTCTTGATTCCCCCTGCAGCCAGCATTAACTAAGCATTGCCGTTTCGCCATATTCCCCGCGCCGCCGCTCAGGCGGCGCAATTGTTTCCACTGTCATCGTTCCGTCATCAGTTCGTCATCAGCCCGTCACGCGCCGCCGTTACGCTGCGCAGCTTGTCTTACTTTCCACTTTCCACAGGCTGATGATGACCACCCACTTGACGCTGGCCCTGCGCCGCCATTCCTTCCACGTTTTGCTGGGCGCTTGCGCCGCAGGCTTCTCCTTGCCGGCCCTGGCGCAAACGGCCGTCGCTGCCGCCGTGGCGTCCGCCGCCACCGAGATGGCCGCGCCCGTTGATGACAACGCACCGATGGCCAGCGTGGAGATTTCCTCGCGCAAGACGCGTTCTTCGGTTGCCCTGAGCAAGAATGAAATCCAGAAAATCCTGCCCGGCACGAATCCCCTGAAAGCCCTGCAAACCTTGCCCGGCGTCAGCTTCCAGACGGCTGATCCTTGGGGCAACAACGAGCAAAACCTGTCGCTGTTCGTGCATGGTTTCTCCGGCCAGCAACTCGGCTACACCATGGATGGCGTGCCGCTGGGCGACCAGCAGTATGGCAACTACAACGGCCTGTCGCCGCAGCGCGCCGTGATCAGCGAAAACGTGCGCAGCGTCGTGCTGTCCTCGGGCGCGGGCGACCTGGCCACGGCCTCGACCAGCAACCTGGGCGGCACTATCGAAACCTATTCCAGCGACCCGCTGGCCACGCAGGGCGCCAGCCTGCAGCAAACCGTGGGCAGCCACCGCACCTCGCGCACGTTTGCCCGCTACGACACGGGCGCCTTTGGCGACGGCAGCAGCGCTTACTTTTCCATCCTGCACCATGAAGCACGGGCCTGGGACTTCGATGCGCGCCAGGGCGGCGACCAGTTCAACGCCAAGTACGTCAACCGCAGCGAGGCGGGCAAGCTGACCCTGTTCTTCAATTACTCGGACAAGATCGAGCCGAACGAAGACAGCACCGTGCACCTGGCCGGGGAAACGAGCGCGCCCTACACGCGTCCCTTCCTGTATCCGGACTTCAAGGCGGCCCTGAATTACCTGTCGCCGACGGGCGCCACGCCTGCCGCCGATGGCAATAATTACCGCAATTACTACAGCGATGCGCAGCGCACCGATTACCTGGCCTACGCCAAGTTCGACGCCAACTTGTCCGAAGGCATGACCTGGGCTAACCAGGTGTATTACCACAAGGATGACGGCGCGGGCGTGGTGGCCGGCCCCATCGGCGTGGCCGGCTTGCCGGGCCTGTTCAGCGTGTACTATCCGAAACAGAACCTGAAACAGGTGTTCGGCAACTCGGGTTACGCCGTGCGCACCACGGAATACGACATCAAACGCGGTGGCCTGATCTCCACCCTGCGCAAGGAAATCGGCAATCACCAGCTGGAAGCGGGCCTGTGGCTGGAACAGAACCGCTCGTCCGCCTACCGCCGCTGGTATGCGCTGGACGTCAACAACCCCACCTCGCCGTATGACCGCCCCAGCAATCCCCTGATCACGCAGTACGGCAGCGAGATCGACAACAAGGTGGTGCAGCTGCACCTGCAGGATGAATGGCGCATCCGCCCCGATATCGCCCTGCAGGCCGGCTTCAAGTCCAGCCTGCAGTTTGCCGACGGCCAATTCCCCGTGCAGCCGGCCAAGGGCGCCATTTCCGGCGGTTCGACGGCCTTGCCGGTCGGCACCATCAACACGAAAAAATGGTTTTTGCCGCAAGTGGGCGCGCGCTGGGATTTCACGCCGCAAGACCAGCTGTATTTCAATATCCAGAAAAACATGCGCCAGTTCGTCACCTACGGCGGCGGCGGCGCCTCGCCATGGAGCTTGTCGAGCCAGGCCGCCTTCGACCTGTTCAAGCGCGATGCCAAGCCGGAAACGGCCCTCACGTATGAAGTGGGCGTGCGCGGCAGCCATGCGCTGAACTTGGGCGCCATCACGGCCATCGATGGTCAGGTCAATGTGTACCACGTCGATTTCAGCAACCGTTTGCTGCAGATCAGCCCGACCCCCGTGATTTCCTCCATCATTGGCGGCAACCCCGTGCTGGCCAACGTGGGCAGCGTGCGCACGGACGGTATCGATATCGCGGGCACCGTTCACTTTGGCAACAATTTCTCGTTCTACAATGCCCTGTCGTACAACCGTTCGCAGTACGCGGACAATTACAACAATGGCGCCGCGCTGGTGCTGACGGCCGGCAAGAACGTGCCAGGCTCGCCCGAGTGGTTGAACAAGTTTGTTGCTTCGGCAACCTTTGGCGATATCGAAGTGCAGCTGACGGGAGACTATGTGGGCAAGCGCTATGCGACGTACACCAACGATTTGTCCGTGCCCAGCTATTTCCTGATGGGCCTGGGCGTGTCGGGCAAGCTGCCGGCCATGGCCAGCTGGCTGAAAAACCCGCGCTGGCGTGTCAACGTCAGCAACCTGGCCAACCGCGAAGGTTCGCTGAACGTGGTGGTCGGTGCGGCAGACAAGACGTACAACACCTTCCCCATCGCCCCGCGCCAGGGCTTCTTGACCTTGACGGCGGATTTCTGATGCGCGAGCCTATCCTCCCGCGACGGCACTTTTCGCGCCGCAACTTCGTCCAGGCGGCCGTGGGCGGCCTGGCGCTGGCCGCCGCACCCGGCTTTGCGGCCGGCCTGCTGGCCACGCCCCCCGCCCGTCCCCTCGTGTTCGCTCACCGGGGCGCCAGCGCCCTGCGCCCCGAGCATACACTGGCGTCCTACGCCAAGGCCATCCTCGACGGCGCCGATTACGTCGAGCCGGATCTGGTCGCCACGCGCGACGGCATCCTCGTGGCGCGCCATGAAAGCAATCTGATCGACACCACCGACGTGGCGCGCCGTCCCGAGTTCGCCAGTCGGCGCGGCAAGAAGCTGGTCGATGGCGAGTGGCACGAAGGCTGGTTCGTCGACGACTTCACCCTGGTGGAACTGAAAACCCTGCGCGCCATCGAACGGTTGCCGAAAGTACGCACCGGCAACACCTTGTACGATGGACAATTTCAGATCCCCACCTGGGAAGAAATCATCGATTTTGTTGCAGCGCAATCGGCCGCCAGCGGACGCATCATCGGCCTCGTACCCGAGCTGAAAAGCTCGACGTACTTCCGCGATGCGGGCCTGGCGCTGGAAGACCGTTTCCTGTCGACCATGCTGGCGCACGAGTACACGCGCCGCGCGCCGATCGAAATCCAGTCCTTCGAAGTAGCGAATTTGAAATACCTGCGCGAGAAGCTGGGACGGCGCGCCAACGTGCGCCTGATGCAGCTAGTGGTCGGCGGCGATATCCGCCCCATGGACGTGGCCAAGGCGGGCGGCAAGCTGACGTTCGGGCAGATGACGACGCCGGCCGGCCTGCGCGACATCGCCGCCTATGCGGACGTGGTGGCGCCACCCACGCGAGGCGTCATCGCGCTGGGCGCCGACCAGCGCCTGGCCAAGCCCTCGTCCATCGTCGACGATGCGCACCAGGCAGGCTTGCTATTGCATACCTGGACCTTCCGTCCGGAAAACCGTTTCCTGGCAGCCGACTTCCGTGATGGCAATGGAGAGAATGCGCGCAACGAAGCCGGTTCCGTGGCGGAAATGCGCCGCTATATCGAGACGGGACTGGACGGGTTTTTCAGCGACGATCCCGGTCTGGGACGCATCGCCGCCGGATAAACATTTCGTAACACATTTATTTTCAGGGCGTGGCCAGCGACTACGCCCTTATTATTCGTTTCTTGAATTTCTGAAATTGGAATTTGAAATTGGACGCATATCGCAAACTCCATTATTGTGCAATGCAACAACAGACCATTCATGGAGGGCATATGTCCACTTTTACCAACACCTACAGCAACGACAACGACAACTACTTCAGCAACCTGGGCCGCGCCACGCGCGCCTTCCTGGGCGCCCTGCTCGCTTCCAAGCCGTACAGCGAACTGGCACAGAAGGAAGTCATCGCCAGCAGCGTCACCGATGAAGAGCAGCGCTATGTGCGCCCAAGCAAGCGCGATATCGCCCTGCTGAACTCGGAAGCGGCCCGTTATGAAAACCTGATGCCGAATCTGGCCTCGGAATTGCGCTTCTTGGCGTCGCGCGGATAACTAAATACTGAAAGGATTTTTATATGATATTTCTCGAAACCGTACTCGTGAGCGTGGCCGTCGTGGTCACCAGCATCCATTTTTACCTGATCTCGACCGGCAAAGCCCGTTTCTGATCAGCAAGCAGCAAGGCAATAGCACCACGCCGCGCCATGCGGCCAGTCGCGTGTAGCAGTACAGAGTAGCAATACAAGGTAGCAGTGATATGTCAGCCTGGCAATCGGTCCAGGCTGGCAAGTGGGATGTAGTAAATACTCAGTGCGGCGCAGCAGCGTCCACCGGCGTTTCCAGCAGTGGCGGGGTCTGGCCCTTGCGCACGATCTGCACGAAAATCTCATTCTGTTTGACCATGCCCAGCTCATAGCGGGCACGCTCTTCGACGGCGCCCGTACCATCCTTCAGGTCGCGCACTTCGGATTCGAGCTTGGCGTTGCGCGCCTTTAATTCCACGTTTTTTTTGTTGGCCGCCGCCACTTGGGCTTCCATGTCGGCAACACGCAGCCAGCCGCCTTTGCCCAGCCAGAGGGGAAATTGAATCAGCAGCAGCAGGGCTGCCAGGGCGAGCGTAATCAGGCGCATGGGGCATTCAGTTAAAAAACCGGCCGGATATCTCCGGCCGGCCAGTGGGTTTTACATCAGCTTACTTCAGATTATAGAACGCATCGCGGCCAGGGTAGCTGGCGATGTCGCCCAGGTCTTCTTCGATACGCAGCAGTTGGTTGTACTTGGCCATGCGGTCCGAACGCGACATCGAGCCGGTCTTGATCTGCAGGGCGTTCGTGGCAACGGCGATATCGGCGATGGTCGAGTCTTCCGTTTCACCCGAGCGGTGCGAAATGACGGCCGTGTAACCGGCGCGCTTGGCCATTTCGATGGCGGCGAAGGTTTCCGTCAGGGTGCCGATCTGGTTGATCTTGATCAGGATCGAGTTGGCGATGCCTTTCGAGATGCCTTCTTTCAGGATCTTGGTGTTGGTGACATACAGGTCGTCGCCGACCAGTTGCACTTTCTTGCCCAGTTCCTTTGTGAGGATCGCCCAGCCGTCCCAGTCGCCTTCATGCATCGCGTCTTCGATCGAGATGATCGGGTACTTGTCGCACCAGGTCGCCAGCAGGTTGGTGAACTCGGTGGCCGTCAGGCTCAGGCCTTCGCCTTCCATTTCGTACTTGCCGTTCTTGTAGAACTCGGACGCGGCGCAATCGAGGCCGATGGCGATCTGCGTACCTGGCTCGTAGCCCGCTTCTTCGATGGCCTGGATGATCAGCTTGATGGCTTCTTCATGGTTGGCCAAGGATGGCGCGAAACCGCCTTCGTCGCCCACGTTGGTGTTCAGACCCTTCTTGTGCAGGATCTTTTTCAGCGTGTGGAATACTTCCGCGCCGTAGCGGACGGCTTCCTTGAACGACGGGGCGCCCACGGGAATGATCATGAATTCCTGGATGTCCAGGTTGTTGTCGGCGTGCGCGCCGCCGTTGATGACGTTCATCATCGGCACTGGCATCTGCATGGCGCCCGAACCGCCGAAATAGCGGTACAGCGGCAAGCCGGCTTCTTCAGCGGCAGCCTTGGCCACGGCCATGGAGACGGCCAGAATGGCGTTGGCGCCCAGACGCGATTTGTTTTCCGTGCCGTCCAGGTCGATCAGGGTACGGTCCAGGAAAGCCTGTTCATTGGCGTCCAGACCCATGATGGCTTCGGAGATTTCGGTATTGATGTTTTCGCATGCTTGCAGCACGCCCTTGCCGAAGTAGCGCTTGGCATCGCCATCGCGCAATTCCACGGCTTCGCGCGAACCGGTCGAGGCACCCGACGGCACGGCCGCACGGCCCATCACGCCCGATTCCAGCAACACATCGCATTCGACGGTCGGGTTACCGCGCGAGTCCAGGATTTCGCGACCGATAATATCAACAATAGCACTCATGTCATTCTCCAAAGTTAAGCGTAACAGGGGCTGCACACTGCGTTCTGATGCGCAATTGCACAAAGTGGGCAAAGAAACTCCCGGCGGGAACCATCTGGCCGGGAGCTGTCTTACGGGTAATACTGTCGCGATCGACCGCGTTATTCAGCGACGGCGTTGGCTTCTTTGTGCGCCAGCGCTGCCTTGATGAACGAGGTAAACAACGGATGGCCGGTGCGTGGCGTCGACTTGAACTCAGGATGGTATTGCACGCCCATATACCATGGGTGGGCATTTTCACCCGTGCGTGGCAATTCCATGATTTCGCACAAATCTTCGCTCGGCGTGCGGGCCGAGACGATCAGGCCAGCCGCTTCGACACGGGCCAGGTAGTGATTATTGGCTTCGTAGCGATGGCGGTGACGCTCGGTCACCACGCTGCCGTAGATCTCGGCGGCGAGGGTGCCCGGATTGACGGCGCAGGTCTGCGCGCCCAGGCGCATGGTACCGCCCAGGTCCGAGTTTTCATCGCGCAACTCGACTTTACCATCGTGGTTTTGCCACTCATTGATCAGTGCAACGACAGGTTGATCCGTATCAAGGTCGAACTCGGTCGAATTCGCGTTCGGCATGCCTGCCTTGTTGCGCGCGTATTCGATCAGGGCCACTTGCATGCCCAGGCAGATGCCCAGGTAAGGGATCTTGTTTTCACGGGCGAACTGCGCCGCCTTGATCTTGCCTTCCACGCCGCGCTTGCCGAAGCCGCCCGGCACCAGGATGGCATCGTACTTGGCCAGGTTGTCGCAACCCGTCGTTTCGATTTCTTCCGAATCGATGTACTCGATGTTGACGCGGCTTTCCGTGTGGATACCTGCATGGCGCAGCGCTTCGATCAGCGACTTGTACGACTCGGTCAGTTCGACATACTTGCCGACCATGCCGACGGTGATTTCCGCCTTCGGGTGCTCCATCGTGTAGATCAGCTTGCTCCAGATCGACAGGTCGGCCGGTGCCGGATCGAGGTCCAGCGCGTCGCAGATGATCTTGTCGAGGCCCTGGTCGTGCAGCATTTGCGGCACTTTGTAGATCGTGTCGACGTCCCATACGGAAATGACGGCCTGCTCTTCGATATTCGAGAACAGCGAGATTTTCGCGCGTTCGTCTTCCGGAATGGCGCGGTCGGCGCGGCACAGCAGCGCATTCGGCATGATGCCGATTTCGCGCAGCTTTTGCACCGAGTGCTGCGTCGGCTTGGTCTTCAGTTCACCGGCCGAGGCGATGTAAGGCACCAGGGTCAAGTGGACGAAGGCCGTGTTCTTGCGGCCGGCGCGCAGGCTCAGCTGACGCGCCGCTTC
This sequence comes from Janthinobacterium leeuwenhoeki, assembly GCF_051380795.1. NCBI lineage: Bacteria > Pseudomonadati > Pseudomonadota > Betaproteobacteria > Burkholderiales > Oxalobacteraceae > Janthinobacterium > Janthinobacterium leeuwenhoeki. Next base: position 35,343 of record NZ_JBNYXT010000029.1, on the reverse strand, counting down.
CAGGAATGGCAACGATTCGATATCGCCGACGGTGCCGCCGATTTCGCACAGGGCCACGTCGTAGCCTTCGGCGCCACGGCGGATGTAATCCTGGATTTCATTGGTGATATGCGGAATCACCTGCACGGTCTTGCCCAGATATTCGCCCCGGCGTTCCTTGCGGATCACCGATTCATAGATCTGGCCAGTGGTGAAGTTATTCACCTTTTTCATGCGGGTGGAAATGAAGCGCTCATAGTGACCGAGGTCGAGGTCGGTTTCGGCCCCGTCATCGGTGACGAATACTTCACCGTGTTGCATAGGGCTCATCGTGCCAGGATCGACGTTGATATACGGGTCGAGCTTGAGCATGGTGACTTTAAGGCCGCGCGATTCGAGGATCGCGGCGAGGGAGGCGGCGGCAATCCCTTTTCCAAGGGAAGACACAACGCCACCAGTGACGAAGACAAATTTGGTCATTGCAGATGGTGCCGAACGGCACGTGCGGGAAATTGAAATTATACACTAAAGCCCGCCCGCGTCGCTCCCCGCGCACGGAAATTTGCGCCAAATACCGACTATCCCTCCCCCTCCTGCTGTCTACGCGCAACATAATTGCGTAGTAGAAATAATTGAAATATTTCCAATTCCATATTTTGTGTGGGCGAGCGAACAGACCCTGCCGCGCTGCGGCCGCAAACTGGGATTTTTCAACGGAGGTACATCATGAGCTACGAAGAACGCGACGCCTACGGCATGTATGTCAACCGCGGCCACAAAGGCCCCGGTCCTGAATTGATGGGTGCCGACACCCTGATCGGCGACCATGTGCACAACGCCAAGGATGAGCATCTGGGTGAAATCAAGGAAATCATGATCGACATGCGCAGCGGCAAGATCGCCTACGCCGTCATGTCGCACGGCGGTGTGTTTACCATCGGCGAAAAGCTGTTCGCCGTGCCTTGGGAAGCGCTGCTGCTCGACACCGTCAACAAGCGCTTCACCCTCAACGTCGACAAGGAACGCATCGAAAACGCGCCCGGCTTCGACACGGATAACTGGCCGAACATGGCCGATACCACGTGGGTGAACTCCATTCACAGCTATTACGGCACTACCCCGCGGGAATAGTCAGCTTTTCGCAGCAACTGCCCCGGCGCCTGGCACTGGGGCAGTTGCCTCACCTTGTTAGAACCGATACTCCAGTCCGGCTACATAAGTTCTCCCCCTTGCCGTGCTCAGCGGCGTATTCTCTTGCGACTGCGACGGCATTGAGTTCAGGCGGTTCAGCGCTTCCGAAAAATCCTTGTTCATGGCGTTCTGCACCGACAGGCGCAGGAACAGATTCTTGCTGACCTGGTAGCTGGCATATAGGTCGACCACGGCCGGGATCTTTGGATTGTCCACCTTCGTCACTTCACCCGTTACTTCATCGGCCTCATTGTCCGGCGACAGGCGGCGATTCGAACCCGTGTGCTTGAGGATGGCGCCCACTTCCAGCTTGTTGTCCAGCAAGCGCGTGCCCACGTCGAGGTTGTAATACACACTAGGCAGCTCGCTGATGTCGGCCGCGCCAAACCACGCGCTGGCGATCGAGGTGGGCTGGCGCGTCGTCTCACGCGTGTACGACAGGCGCGCATACGCCGGGCCCAGCTGATACTGCGCTTCCAGTTCCCAGCCGCGCGTATGCACGGGCGTGGCCGAGTTGATGTAGATATACATATTGGTCACGTACTCATCCACATTCTGCCAATCCTTGGCGATCACTTCCGCGATATTGCACTTGCGGCCGCTATCGCACACGAGGAAGGACTGGCTGGTGATATAGCCGTCGATCTTGCTCTTGAAATACAGGGCCTTGAAGTGCAGCGCGTCACTCGCGCTCAGCAAACCGTGCAGGCTGGAATTAAAGCCCAGCTGATAGGTCGTCGCTTTCTCGCCCTTCAGGAAAGGGTTCATCGAGGCGCCGCCATCATTCGAGAAAAACACTTCCTGCGGATTCGGGCCGCGCATGGTGCGCTCGGCGCTGGCAAACGGCTGGAACCACGGCGCGACCTGGGCCGACAGCATCAGAGAAGGATTCACACCGTGTTCTTTCAACGCAATGCGCGATGCGCCTTGCGGGAAGCACTGCACGCGCAGATCGCAGGCAGGCTTGTAGCCCGTCAGCTCGAAGCTCGTATAGTTGAGGCCGGCATTGACTTGATAGATGCCACGGTTGTATTGCAGGCCAGCATATACGCTGTCGATCTTTTGCCGTCCTTCCGGCCCGAAAGTATTGTTTTCAATCGATTGCTGGTTCGCCTCGGGGTTGTCGGGTTCGTCGACCAGGCTTTCCACGTGTTTGCTGTATCTGTTGCGCATCTTCTTTCCGCCCAATGTCACCAAGGCGTCGCCGCCCGCCAGCTTGAAGCTGCTGGTGTTGTTGATGTCAAAGGCATCGGCGCGGTTGGCCGCATTCGTGTTGATGAAATTAGTCAGCGCCTCGGGCATGTATTTCTGATTGCCACGGCTGCTGCTGGCAACCACATTGAGGTCGATCAATTCCGAAAACGGCGTGTAGTGATATTTTACGTAGTAATCGTCGCTCTGGATGTCGCGGCGCGTAAAGGTGCTGCGGTAATCACGCGCCGACAATTCCAGCGCGTGGAAGTCGTTCAGCTTCAGGTCCAGCTTGAGCAACTGCGACTTGGGCTTTTGCTTGTAATAACGGTTATAGCCGAAACCGAATTCCTCGCTGTTGACGCCCTTGGCATTCTTGTAGTTGTTGCCGATCACGCTCGCGCTGGTGGCGACCATGAAGCCCACGCTGCCGCCATCGAAGGCGGGGTTTTTCATGGCCACGGCCAGCATGGCGCTACGTCCCACGCCATTATTACCGGCGGACATCTTCGTGCGCGCCCCCGTTTTTTCACCGGCGAAGACCACGTCATCGACGCCGATGGTGCGGAAATTGGCGCTGCCGGCCAGCGCATTGACGCCGTCGCCGCCGATGACATTGCCGCGCGACACGTCCACGCCGATGATGAAATTCGGGTCGATCAGGGCGCCGAACTGACTGCTTGGCACGCCGCCATGGGAGACCGACGAGGGCGCGCTGCCATAATAATTCTGGCTCACGCCATCGACCATCATGTTGACGCGGCCCAGGCCCGACAGGCCGCGAATATTGACGCTGACGGCGCCCTGCGCCGGATCGATCTGGGTAAACGTGCCCGGCATGCTGCGCACGATCTGATCCACTGGCTGCAAGCGCGTGTCAGGCCCGCGCGCACTGACGGCGCCCGGCTGTTCCAGCGCCTGGCGTTCCGCAGGGACCGCCTCGCCCGACACATTCAGCGGCGAAAGTTCGACCTTGCCGCCGGTATTTTCTTGCGCCCACGCGTGTTGCGCGAGCACGGCCATGCACACGCCCACGGCATGCGCCATTATCTTGATATTCATACACCCTCGATTTCTTATTTGATTGGAAAAACTGCTAAAGCGATTCAGGTGACGCCGTGGCTGCCATCCGTTTCCAGCTTGAAAGACACGGGCAAGGTGACCGTCACCGTGCCCTGGTGCAAGACCGTGGCGGGCGGCGCCGGCAGCGGTTGCGCGCGCTCGAGCACTTGCAGCGCTTCGCGGTCGAGCAGCACCGTGCCCGACGAAGTGACCAGTTCGCTGGCCAGCAGCTTGCCGTCGCGGTCAACCCGAAAGCGCACCCAGGCGGCGCCGGCCCGCTTGCGCTGGCGCGCGTCGCCCGGATAGCGCTTGAAGTGGGCCAGGTGGCTGAGCACCCGGCTTTGCCAGCTGGCCGGCGCCGTGCTGGCGGGCGGCGTATCGCTATTGAAGGGCGCTGCCTGCGGACCGCGCACGGCAGCGGGCGCCGGCGTGGCGCTGCTGCTGGCCTGCGCGGGCATGGACGCTTCCTTGGCGGCATCCTTGCCGGGGTCAGGCGACGGAGCGGTTTCTGCCTTCGCCTCTTTTTCTGCGGCGACGATCTCCGGCGCGGCGGCGCGCGCCAGCACGGGCAGCGCTTCCTGCCTGATTGCACTCTTTGGCGGCCGGGCCGCGCTGGAGGCGGCCGACTGGCGCGCGCCCACGGCATGCGCGACCTGTGTTTCCGGCGACATCGCTTGCGCGGCAAATACCAGCATCACGCTGGCGGCCGGATTGGCGGGCGCCACGGCAACGGGCTGCCAGCTGGCCCACAGCAGCAGCGCCAGCGCCATGGCCACCACCAGCGCCGTGGCGATGCCCCAGTTCAATACCGGGCGCGGATTCACCCGCCCTCCCGGCCCACCAGGCCCACTTTCAGATAACCGGCCTGGCGCAAGGCATCCATCACGCCCAGCACGTCTTCATAGGCCGCTTGCTTGTCGGCCTGGAAAAACAGGGTGCGCTGGCGGTCGCCGCCCGTCTGCGCATCGAGCAGACTGCCCAGTTGCTCGCGCGCCACGGGCGAGTCGCCCAGGTACAGGCTGTGGTCCGCTTTCAGGGAAACGAACAGGGGCTTTTCGGGGCGCGGCTCCGGCTTGGCCGTGGCGGCCGGCAAGTCGATTTTCAGGTCGACGGTCGCCAGCGGCGAGACCACCATGAAGATGATCAACAGCACCAGCATCACGTCGATGAAGGGGGTGACATTGATCTCGCTCAACTCCGGCATGTCGGCCGTGTCGTCGTCCGACGAAGGAAACAGGGAAGCCATGGCTCAGGCCTGCTTGCGCGTGTCGAGGTCGCGGCTCAGCATCAGCAGCACTTGCGCGGAAGCGGCGCGCAGCTGCGCCTTGTACTGGTTGATGCCACGGCTCAAGACGTTATAGATGACGACGGCGGGAATCGCCGCCACCAGGCCCAGCGCTGTCGCCAGCAAGGCTTCCGCGATGCCCGGCGCGACGGTGGCCAGGTTCGTGCTCTGGCTGACGGCGATGCCGATGAAGCTGTTCATGATGCCCCACACGGTGCCGAACAGGCCGACAAACGGCGCCACGGCGCCGATGCTGGCCAGCAGACCGATGCCTTGCGTCATGCTGCGCACCTGCTGCGCTATGAACTGCTCCTGGCGAAAGCCGGCCCGCTCCTTCAGGGCCGCCGCCGGCGCGCTGGCGTGCGACAGATTCAGTTCCTGCTGCACCTCGGCCAGCAATTGCTGCGCCAGCGAAGTGCTGCCTGCGCCCTCTACCTTGGCGGCTGCGTCAGGCAGCGAGGTCGCCGTCTTCAGCATGGCGACGGCTTGCGCCGCCGCGCGCCGGGCTTGCAGCAAACTGGCACCCTTCACCAGCAAGACCACCCAGGTGGCCAGCGCGGCGATCAATAAGCCGATCAGCACGCTTTTGACGACCTGGTCGGCGGCGAAAAACATGCCCAGCGGCGACATGTCGTGCGGCAAGGCGGACGCTTGTGCAGTGGCATGGAAGAGGGAAAGAACGATGCCGCAGCTGGCGGCTTTGGCTTTGATACAGAGGATACGCATGGGAGCTTCAACAGGTAACAGGCATGGCTGCGCCAACGGCGCGCACGCGCATGCATAAAAATCGGACGGACTACCTGGCTGCTATGGAAGAGCTTGCTGGGGGAGAGTGCCGGGCTGAATGCCCGGCGGACATGCAGGAATTATTTGGCGCTGGCGACGGCGGGTGCCACAACAGGCGTGAACCAGACGAAATCGGCCTGCGGCGCCAGCACCGTGGCGCCGCGCTGCGCCAGCACCAGCACCAGCGGCGCCGGGCCGCCCGTCAAGTCTTGCACGTGCAGCGGCACGCCCAGATCCTTGTGCGCATGGTAGGCGCCGGCGATCAGCACCGCGGGCGCGGGTGCGGCCAGCAGGCGCTCGGCCATGCGGCGGTCGCGCTGCTGCTGCACCGACAACATGGCGGCCAGGCGCGGCGCGTCGATCTGGTTGTCGTGCATGACGCGGATGATGTCTTTCAATTTAGCATGCACCTTGGCATCGTTGGCCAGATTCGAATGCTTGCCCTGCACAGATGGCTTGTCGGCAAACAGTTGCTTGATCTCGCTGCGGTCCAGGTTGGCCGACCAGACGGGGTATGGCGCGCGCATCACGGTCATCACCAGGTCGCCATACTGCGCCCACTTCCAGCTCGGCTGCCATGCCAGCAGCTCGGCCACGTGCTCGGGGCGCACGACGGGATCCGTCTGCAGCCACGGCTTGACTTTATCTACCTTGGCTTGCTGATCCGGGTTCAGCATTTCCAGCAGCACGCTGCCTTGCGGACGCTGGCCTTGCAGTTGCTGCAGCAGCCATTGCTCGATCTGGTGATGGCTGAGCTGGTCATGCTGCTCTCCGATGATCACACGCGGGGCGGCGGCCAGCTGGGTCAGCAATTGCTCGGCAGTCACGCGCTGGCCGCTGCGCAGGTCGACGATCTCGCCCAACTGGCGCACATCCTGCGCAGCGGACGTCGCGGCGGCGCCGGCCGCCGCGCCGGTCATGGGTGCGACACCGCTGCAGGCGCTCAGCGCCAGCACGCAGGCGGGCAGGACGGCGGCGAGGGACAGGGGGAATTTCATGGCATGGCCTTTCGGGTCAACGCTGTTGTAAAAACACTCAGGCGGGCATTTTAATAGAAATGATTCTCATTTACAACCAATGCGTGGCGAACCATGCAGATTTTTTTACAACTGGCAAAAAATCAAATGATGCTCCGGTGAAATCCCCGGGCGCGGAGTAGAATAAAAAAAACGGAGGACTCGCGTGAATCAAACTGACCAGTTGGCGGTACTGAAAAAACCGCTGCCCGCATCCCTTGCTGCCGTACTTTCCCTGATCTTTGCCGACCGCTTTTCCATGACGCAAGCCATGCGCGCACACCATGGCCGCGACGAGTCGAGCTATCCTCCCATGCTGCCGGACGCCGTCATCTTCGCCCATTCCACCGAGGAAGTGGCGGCCGCCGTCAAGCTGTGCAGCGCGCACGACGTACCCATCATCGCCTATGGCAGTGGCACCTCGCTCGAAGGCCACGTACTGGCCCTGCATGGCGGCGTGACGATTGATCTGTCGCAAATGAACGCGATGGTAGCAGTGCATGATGAAGACTTGACGGCCACCGTGCAGGCTGGCGTGACGCGCAAGCAGCTGAACGAGGAAATCCGCGACACGGGCCTGTTCTTCCCTATCGATCCGGGCGCCAATGCGTCGCTGGGCGGCATGGCCGCCACGCGCGCCTCGGGCACGAATGCCGTGCGCTACGGCACCATGCGCGAAAACGTGCTGGCCCTGACGGTGGTGACGGCCGACGGGCGCATCATCAAGACGGGGACCAGGGCGAAAAAGTCGTCGGCTGGCTACGACCTGACGCGTTTGTTCGTCGGCAGCGAGGGGACGTTGGGCATCATCACGGAAGTGACGGTGAAACTGTACCCGCTGCCGGAAGCCATCTCGGCCGCCGTGTGCTCCTTCCCCGGCACGGGCGAAGCCGTGAACGCCGTGATCCAGACCATCCAGATGGGTATTCCTGTGGCACGGGTCGAGTTTCTCGATGAAAATGGCGTCAAAGCCATCAATGCCTACGACAAGATGGCGCTGCCGCAAAAGCCATTATTACTGTTTGAATTTCACGGCACGCCGGCCAGCGTGGCTGAGCAGGCGCAGCTGGTGCAAGCCATCACGGCGGAACACGGCGCCAGCGATTTCGAATGGGCCAGCCGCCCCGAAGACCGCTCGCGCCTGTGGGCCGCGCGGCATAACGCGTATTTCGCCCTGCTGCAGATGCGCCCCGGCAGCCGCGCCATTTCCACCGATTGCTGCGTGCCCATTTCGCGCCTGGCCGAATGCATCCTGGCCACCAAGGCCGATTGCGAAGCGCAGGGCCTGGTCTACGCCATCATCGGCCACGTGGGCGATGGCAATTTCCACGTGCAGATGCTGGTCGACCCCGATGATCCGGCCGACATCGCCCGCGCGGAAAAGGTCAACAGCGACATGGTCACGCGCGCCATCGGCATGGACGGCACCTGCACGGGAGAACATGGCGTGGGCATGCACAAGATGGCCTTCCTCGTGGAAGAGCATGGTGTAGGCGCCATCGACACCATGCGCGCCCTCAAGCACGCGCTGGACCCGAAGAACATCATGAATCCGGGAAAGATTGTGCGCTGGTAATAAGCCCACAAGCAAAAACTGGGGTCAGACCCGCCGGGTCTGACCCCGGCTTTGGCCTCGGGCTTATTTTTACAGCTCCATGCGCATCGGCACAAACGCGATGCCGCCCGTCTCCACCTTCGGTTCCGTGGCGACAAAGCCCAGGCTTTCATACAGGGGCAAGGCATAGGCCGAGGAATTGACGGTAAATGCCGTCACGCCGCCTTTGGCCAGCGACGCATCGCGAGCGGCCTGCCACAGGCGCCGCGCCATGCCGCGCCGGTGCAGGGCGCGCGGCACGAACATGTGGAACAGATGCGTGTTGTCGCGCATGGCCACCACGCCGGCCAGTTCGCCATCGATATGCGCCAGCTGATACGCGTAGCGCGACTGCGACAGATAGCCTTCGATGGCCGGCTGGCGGCAATGTTCGATGAACTTTTCCGCCCCCGCGCCATCGGGATGCAGGGTCAAAAAGGGCATCAGGTCGTCGATCAGGGCGACGATGGCGGGCGCGTCCGCGACCAGGGCGGGACGCAGTGTCGGTTCGGGCAAGGTTGTCATCGTCAAATAATGCCATGCCCTCCTCCCCGCCTGCAACTCTCAACAGAAATCCCGGCTGCTGGTCCTTAACCGTCCCAGCAGATGCGACATGTCGACCAGGCGCTTGGCCACCAGGTTGCGCACGATGCCTTCCCTTTGCCACACGCCATACACCCCCAGCAGCGGTGCGCTCAGCACTTCGCGCCGCTGGCTTTCCACCAGGTCGGGCCAGACGATGACGTTGACGGTACCCGTCTCGTCCTCCAGGGTCATGAAGATGACGCCCTTGGCCGTGCCCGGACGCTGGCGCACGGTGACGATGCCGCAGGCGCGCGCCAGCTGGCCATCCGTATAGCTGGCAAGCGTGGCGGCGGGCAGAAAGCGTTCCTCCAGCAACTGTGCGCGCAGCAGCGCCAGCGGGTGGCGGCCCAGGGTCAGGCCTTGCGCACGGTAGTCGCTGACGATGCTTTCGCCTTCCGTCGGCGCGGCCAGCACGGGCAAGTCTTCCTCTTGCGTGGTGGCGCGTAGCAAGTCCCTGTCGGGCACGGCGCCAGCCGCCTGCCACAGCGCCTCGCGCCGGTGGCCTGCCAGCGCGTGCAGGGCATTTCCGGCGGCCAGCACCTGCAAGTCATGACGGTCCAGGCCGCCACGCAGGGCCAAGTCGGCCACGTCGACAAAGGCGGCGATGGCGCGCGCATCCTCGATGCGCTGGGCCGCCTCGGCGCGCATGCCAAACAGGCTGTTCAAGCCCAGGCGCACGGCGGGTGCGGCGCCCTGCCCTTCTTCCAATGCCGCTTCCCAGCCGCTGACGGCCACGTCGACGGGCAGCACTTGCACACCATGCCGGCGGCCATCCTGCACCAGTTGCGAGGGACTGTAAAAGCCCATGGGCTGGCTATTTAGCAAGGCGCACAGAAAGGCGGCCGGTTCGTGGCATTTCAGCCAGGAACTGGCATACGTCAACAGCGCGAAACTGGCCGCGTGCGACTCGGGAAAACCATACTCGCCAAAGCCCTCGATCTGGCTGAAGATGGCTTCGGCAAACTCCTTGTCATAACCATTCTCCAGCATGGCATCGACGATGCGGTCATGGTAATTGTTCATGCCGCCCTTGCGTTTCCAGGCCGCCATGGCGCGCCGCAACTGATCCGCTTCGCCGGGCGTGAAATTGGCCGCGATGATGGCCACCTGCATCACCTGCTCCTGGAAAATGGGGATGCCCAGGGTGCGCCCCAGTGCCTTTTCCAGGCCCTTCGGATACTCGACCGGCTCTTTCTGCTGGCGCCGCTGCAGATACGGATGCACCATGCCGCCCTGGATGGGACCGGGGCGCACCAGCGCCACTTCGATGACGATGTCATAGAATTGGCGGGGACGCAGGCGCGGCAGCATGCTCATCTGGGCGCGCGACTCGATCTGGAACACGCCGATGGTGTCGGCCTGGCACATCATGTCGTAGGTGGCGGGGTCTTCGCGGGGAATATCCTGCATCCGGAATTCCTCGCCGCGCCGCGCACTCACCAGTTCCAGGGCACGCCGCAGGGCTGACAGCATGCCCAGCGCCAGCACGTCGACCTTCATCAAGCCCAGCTCTTCCAGGTCGTTCTTGTCCCACTCGATGACGCTGCGCTCGGCCATGCTGGCGTTTTCGATGGGCACCAGGCGCGACAGCTTTCCCTGAGCGATGACAAAGCCGCCAGGATGCTGCGACAAATGGCGGGGAAAACCCAGCAACTGCTGTGCCAGGCCGGCCCACTGCTGCGACAGTTCCGCTTCCGGGTCGAGCCCGCATTCGGCCAGGCGCTCCAGCAGATCGCGCTTGCCGTCGAACCAGCGGTGCGCCTTGGCTACCTTTTCCACGATGGCCTGGTCGATCCCCAGCGCCCGGCCGCTGTCGCGCAAGGCGCTCTTCGGCCGGTAACTGATCACCACGGCGGCCAGCGCGGCCCGTTCGCGTCCGTATTTTCCATAGATATATTGAATCACTTCTTCGCGCCGCTGATGCTCGAAATCGACGTCGATATCGGGCGGCTCGTTGCGCTCGCGCGACATGAAGCGCCCGACCAGCAAGTTGCCGCGCGCCGGGTCCACTTCCGTGATGTGCAGGCAATAACAGACGGCCGAATTGGCGGCTGAGCCCCTGCCCTGGCACAGGATGTTTTGCGCACGCGCAAAACGCACGATATCGTACACAGTCAAAAAGTACGCTTCATACGACAGCTCCGCGATCAGCTCCAGCTCCTGTTCGATCTGCTGCTGCACGTTGGCCGGAATACCCAGCGGAAAGCGGATGCGCGCGCCCGCATACGTTTCCTCGCGCAAATACGTCGCCGGCGTGTGGCCATGCGGCACCAGCTCGACTGGATAGTCATAGCGCAGGCTGCCGAGGGAAAAATTGCACAGGCCCGCGATGCGCAGGGTTTCCGCCAGCGCTTGCGGCGGATACACATTGGCCAGGCGCAAGCGCGCGCGCAGATGCTGCTCCGCGTTTTGCGCCAGCGCATAGCCGCACTCAGCCACCGGTTTGCCCACGCGTATCGCGCACAAGGTGTCGAGCAAGGGTTTGCGCGAACGCACATGCATGCACACATGGCCGACAGCCACCACCGGCAAACCCAGCGCCTGCGCTACCTCTTGCACGGCGCTGCGGTGCGCGTCATCCTGCGCCCGCTGCAGCAGGTTCAGGCCGACCCAGCTGCGTTCGCTGCCAAAGGTAGCCGCCATCCACGCCCCCTGTGCGCGCACGCTTTCCGGCTGGGCCGGATAGCTGGGCAGCAAGATCATCAGACAGCCCGGCAACCCCTGCAAATGGGCAAACTTCGCCGAGGGCGCACTGAAATCGTCGGGTGTCAGCAAATAGCGCCCCTTGGCTGCCCGCGTGCGCGCCATGGTGATCAGTTCCGACAAGTTGCCATACCCGTCGCTGTTACGCACCAGCGCCAGCAGGGACAGGGCCGGGCTGCCGTCGGCCTGCGTCAAATGAAAATGCGCGCCGATGATCAGCGGAAAACCGGCCCGCTTGGCCACCGCATGGGCGCGCACGACGCCCGCCAGCGAGCACTCGTCGGTAATGGCCAGCCCCTTGTAACCGAGCTGGACGGCGCGCGCCACCAGTTCTTCCGCATGCGAGGCCCCATGCAGGAAGCTGAAATTGCTCAGGCAGTACAACTCAGCATACTCGGGTAAGACGGCGCCCCACATGATCTACCTCAATACTGTATATAAACACAGTATATTATACTTATCTGGAATCGGGCTTATCGTTTATGCTGGTGTTTTACCTCCACATCGACCGCCATGATCGTCCATCTCTTGAAATGTTTCGGCGCCGCACCCGGTGGCGGCAATGCGGCGCTGGTCGTGGAAAACGACGACACCAGCGTAACGGCGCGCCAGGCCTTCGCCCGCGAGCGACAAGTGAGCGCCTGCGTCTTCATCGACCGGCCAGCGGACGGCGGCATCGTGCTCGACTATTTTTATCCGCACACGCGCAGCCCCCTGTGCCTGCATGCCACGCTGGCCGCCGCGCACGTGCTGCTGACGGCGCCTGGCGCCCCGGCAAGCTTGACGGTGACGACCGCCATGCGCGGGCAAGCCTTGCAGCTGGTACGCCGCGGGGAGCGGTTATTTATTGGCCTGACGCCGCAGCCCGCGCCTGCCGTCATGGTGGAAAGATATGTGCCGTCGGAACTCATGGGCCAGCACATGCACTTGCTGTCGCCGCCCGTGATCGCCTCCGTCGGCAGCCCGAAGCTGCTGCTGGAAGTGGCCGACCGCACCACACTGCGCGCGCTGCGGCCGAACCTGGAGCTGATCGCCGACTGGAGCGCCTTGCACAAGGTCAGCGGCTGCTATGCATATTGCCGCACCGGCGAACACGAGTACGAGGGACGCAACTTCAACCACCTCGACCCGGCGCTGGAAGACAGTGCCACGGGCGTGGCGGCGGGCGCGCTGGCAGCGCATCTGCAACAGTCGCTGCTCCTGCATCAGGGCCACGTGACGCAGCAGCCGTGCTTGATCGAGGTGCAGTACAGCCCACTGGCCATCCGGGTGGGCGGCATGGTGCAACGCAGCATCTAAATGGGGCATGCCGCACCAGCACGAGGCAAGCCGGGCAGCAGCCAAAAGATAATCAACCAGGAAACAACAGTTACAGCAAATTTGTAATAACAAAACAAAGTATCGCTGGTGAATGCTGAAATGATGGCACTAGAATCAAGTCACAAATCTTGCTCATCAGCCACTTGGAGATATTGCGTGCCCACCCTCACCACCTTGCGTAAAGCAGTCCTCATCAGCCTGTATGGCAGCGCCGCCCTGGCCGCCTTCAGTCCCGTCGCCATGGCCCAGAACACGGAAGCGGCCGCCACAGACGGCCCCGTGCAAACGGTCAGCGTGGTCGGCTCGCGCCGGGTCGCCAGTTCCGCCACCGATACCATGGTGCCGGTCGATATCATTCCCATTTCCAAGGTGGCCGAGCAAGGCGGCCAGTTTGACCTGGCGCAATCGCTGCAATACATCTCGCCTTCGTTCAATTCCACGCGCCAGACGGGCGCCGACGGGGCCGACCTGATCGATTCAGCCGCCCTGCGCGGCCTCGGCTCCGACCAGACCCTGGTGCTGGTGAACGGCAAGCGGCGCCACACGACGGCCCTGGTCAACCTGTTCGGCGCGCGCAACCGCGGCAACACGGGCACGGACATGAATGCGATTCCTTTGCTGGCGATCAAGAACGTGCAAGTGCTGCGCGACGGCGCCGCCGCCCAGTACGGCTCGGACGCCATTGCCGGCGTGATCGACATCGAGCTGAAGAAAAGCCTGGGCTGCGAAGCGGTGGCCGGCTACAGCCAGTATTCCGAAGGCGACGGCAAGAATTACATGACCTCCGCCTACTGCGGCATCGCGCTGGGCGACAAGGGCACCCTGGCCATCACTGGCGAATACCTGGACCGGGGCCGCTCGAACCGGGCCGACGCGGACAGCATGCGCATCATCGGTGACACCAAGTCCAAAAACAAAACCCTGTACGTGAATGGCGACTACGCCACCAGCGGCACGGGCAAGCTGTACTTCACGGCCGGCGCGCAGACGCGCGATGCATCGAGCGCCGCGTTTGGCCGCGGCGGCATCGGCAGCGACGATATCCCGTCGCGCAATTCGGCCGCCATGTACCCGGACGGTTTCGTGCCTTTCATTAACGGCAAGATCGACGACCAGTACGCCACCATCGGCCACCGCAGCCAGATCGGCGAATGGCATGCTGACTTCTCGCAAACCTATGGCTACAACAAGATGCGCTACGACATCAGCAACACGCTGAACGCCTCGATCGCCAACCTCGACCTGATGAACGGCGGCAAGGGCGTCAGCGCCAGCAACTACGACGCGGGCGGCTTTTCGTTCCAGCAACTGACCAGCAATGCCGACTTCAGCCGCTACTACGACACGGTGATGCGCGGCATGAACGTGGCCTTCGGCGCCGAGTACCGCAGCGAGGAATACAAGATCATGGCCGGCGAACCGGGCTCCTACAGCGACGCCGACGGCGTGGGCGTGGGCGGTAATGCGGGCAGCCAGGGCTTTCCCGGCTTTCAGCCCGGCGACGCCACCAAGGCCAAACGCCACAGCATCGCCGCGTATGGCGACGTGGAACTGGACTGGACGGAGCGCCTGAAAACCCAGGCGGCTTTGCGCTATGAAAAATTCAGCGATTTCGGCTCCACCGTGACGGGCAAGCTGGCCGCCAGCTATAAAGTGGCGCCCAACGTGCTGCTGCGCGGCTCGGCCAGCACGGGTTTCCGCGCGCCATCGTTGCAGCAAGTGTATTTCTCGTCCACCTTCACCGACTTCATCGGCGGCGTGCCCACCGACGTGGTGCTGGCGCCGAACGGCGGCGCCGTCGCCAACGCGGCCGGCATTCCCAAGTTGAAAGAGGAAAAATCCACCAGTTTTACGCTGGGCGCCACCTGGACGCCGACGCAAGCCATTTCCGTCACGGCCGACTTGTACAACATCAAGATCAAGGACCGCATCGTGCTGTCGGGCCGCTTCAATGCCGACAACTATCCGGACCTGGCGGCGCGCCTGGCCCTGTTGGGCGTGGGCGAGGCGCAATTCTTCGTCAACTCCATCGACACGCGCACGCGGGGGCTGGACCTGACGGCTACGCACAAGGGCGAGCTGGCCGGCAACCGCCTGAACACCTTCCTGGCCTTGAATTTGAGCAAAACGGAAGTGACGAAAGTCAAGACGCCCGCCTCGCTGACGGGCTTCGAGGATGTCTTGCTGTCCGAGCGCGAACGCCTGTTCATCGAACAGGGCGGCCCGCGCGCGAAAGCCACCCTGGGCTTCGACTACATCACGGGCAAGCTGGAGTCGGACCTGCGCATCATCTATTTTGGTCCGCAAACCCTGGGCACCTTCAGCGGCACGGCCGAAGGCGTACCGAACGCCCGCTACAAGGCCAAGACGTCCGCCGACCTGAGCTTCACTTACAGCATCAGCAAGAACACCAAGCTGACTTTCGGCGGCAACAACATCTTCAACGTCAAACCGACCACGCAAAACGCGGACGAAACGGATAACGGCTTCAAATACGACAGCGTGCAGTTCGGCCTGAACGGCGCTTCGTATTTCGGGCGGCTGTGGGTGAAGTTCTGATCACCGTGTCCGCCTGAAGAAACAGCGGCTGCGCCAATATGGGCAGCCGCTGTTTTTTTATGCGCAGATCAATACACTGCTGTCCAAGATGGATTGTCGTTAGCCTTGGCGAGAAATAAACCACTGCCGGCCTGCAATTGACGTGGGATGGTGGATCGTAAGCCATCGCCGGAAAACTCCGTCCCCTCACGTCACACAGCATGAACAGCCCGGCAGTCCTGCCCCAGCGGCTCCCGGCGGACACGGCCGCAGTGAACAATCTTTGCCCTGCGGCGGAAAGAACGGATAATAGCGGCTAACTCATTAGCACAGTATTGGATTACTTCATGGAAATTAAAGTCAACTTTCTCGACAAGCTGCGTCTCGAAGCCAAGTTCGACGATTTTACGGTCATCGCCGACCAGCCCATCCGTTATAAAGGCGATGGTTCGGCGCCTGGCCCGTTCGATTACTTTTTGGCATCATCGGCACTATGTGCAGCGTACTTCGTGAAGTTGTATTGCGATACGCGCAATATTTCCACCGAAAATATCCGCCTGTCGCAAAACAATATTGTTGATCCGGAAAACCGTTACCAGCAGATTTTCAAGATCCAGGTCGAATTGCCGGCCGATATTTCGGCCAAGGACCGCCAGGGCATCCTGCGCTCGATTGACCGTTGCACAGTGAAAAAAGTGGTGCAAACGGGCCCCGAGTTCGTCATTGAAGAGGTGGAAAACCTGGACGCCGATGCCCAGGCCTTGCTGGCCTTGAATCCGGCTCCTGGCGCGAATACCTATATCGTCGGCAAGGATTTGCCGCTGGAACAGACCATCGCGAATATGTCGGGCCTCCTGGCGGGCCTGGGCATCAAGATTGAAATCGCCTCGTGGCGCAACATCATTCCGAATGTGTGGTCGCTGCATATCCGGGATGCGCATTCGCCCATGTGCTTTACCAACGGCAAGGGCGCGACCAAAGAAAGCGCGCTGGCGTCGGCCCTGGGCGAGTATATCGAGCGCCTCAGCAACAACCATTTCTACGCCGGCTCGTTCTGGGGGAACGACATCGCCAACGCGGATTTTGTCCATTACCCGAACGAGCGCTGGTTCAAGCCGGGCCGCAAGGATGCGCTGCCGAAGGAGATTCTCGATGCCTACTGCCGCGACATCTACGATGCCGATGGCGAGCTGCGCGGCTCGCACCTGATCGATACCAACTCCGGCAATGCCGAGCGCGGCATCTGCTCGCTGCCGTATGTGCGGCATTCCGACGGCGAGGTCGTGTACTTCCCCTCTAACCTGATCGAAAACCTGTACGTCAGCAATGGCATGAGCGCCGGCAATACCCTGGTCGAAGCGCAGGTGCAATGTCTGTCGGAAATTTTTGAACGGGCCGTCAAGCGCGAAATCCTCGAAGGCGAAATCGCCCTGCCCGACGTGCCGCAGGACGTGCTGGCGAAGTATCCCGGCATCCTGGCCGGCATCCAGGGCCTGGAAGAACAGGGTTTCCCCGTGCTGGTGAAAGATGCGTCGCTGGGCGGCGTGTACCCGGTGATGTGCGTCACCCTGATGAACCCGCGCACGGGCGGCGTGTTTGCCTCGTTTGGCGCGCACCCGAGCCTGGAAGTGGCGCTCGAGCGCAGCCTGACGGAATTGCTGCAGGGCCGTAGCTTTGAAGGCTTGAACGACTTGCCGCAGCCGACGTTTGCCAGCGAAGCCGTCACCGAGCCAAACAACTTCGTCGAACACTTCATCGATTCGAGCGGCATCGTCTCGTGGCGCTTCTTCAGCGCCAGGGCCGATTACGATTTTGTCGAGTGGGATTTTTCCGGCCACGGCGAGAACTCGAATGCCGAAGAAGCGGCGACCCTGTTCGGCATCCTCGCCGAGATGGGCAAGGAAGTGTACACGGCCGAATATGACCAGCTGGGCGCCACCGCCTGCCGCATCCTCGTACCCGGTTATTCGGAAGTGTATCCGGTCGAAGATTTAATCTGGGACAACACCAACAAGGCGTTGCTGTTCCGCGCCGATATCCTGAACCTGCATGGCCTGGATGATGCCAGCCTGGAAGACCTGCTCGATCGCCTGGAAAACAGCGAGCTCGACGAGTACGGCGACATCGCCACCCTGATCGGCATCGAGTTTGACGAAAACACGGTCTGGGGCCAGCTGACGACCCTGGAATTGAAGCTGCTGATTCATCTCGTCCTGCAGCAATTCGAAGAGGCGAAAGAGCTGGTGGAAACCTTCCTGCAGTACAACGACAACACGCTCGAGCGCAAACTGTTCTATCAAGCCTTGAACGTGGTGCTGGAAGTACAACTCGATGACGAGCTGGAGCTGGACGATTACGTGGTCAATTTCCGCCGCATGTTTGGCGACGCCCGCATGGACGCGGTGCTGGGCTCGGTGGACGGCAGCGTGCGCTTCTTCGGCCTGACCCCAACCAGCATGCAACTGGAAGGCCTCGACCGGCACCAGCGCCTGATCGACAGCTTCAAGAAATTGCACGCGGCGCGCGCCAAGGCTGCGGGCCGCTAGGGCGGCAAGCCAGGGCTGGCTGACGAGAGTCAGCCAGCCAGCGCCGCGATCTCCTTCTGCATGTTTTCAATGGCCCGCTCGTTGTACTGGTCGGCAAAATACGCATCGCCAAACAGCTGACCCGCCTGCGCCTTGGCGCACAGATGCTGCAGGGCCAGGCCCCGCTGCTGGTTGAAGCGCACGGGGTCCACATGCGCGTATTCGCGGACTATGGCTTGCGTGTAGGCGTGATACACCTCTTCATCCTGGCCGAGGATGGCCAGGTCGGCGCTGAGCATGGCGTCCTTCAGCGCGTGGCTGATGCCGGGGCCCTGGAAATGGTCGGTAACGCGTATCAATTGCGCCACATCTTGGTTGTCCCCGGCATCGAGGCCGCTGGACAGCCACAGCTGGGCGCTCGCTTCTTCACTGGAATACAGGGCATCGTCGTCGTGGCTGTAGACGGCGTCGTGGAACCAGAACGCCTTTTTTACCAGCGCGCTGTCGCGCTTGGCCGCATAGGTATTATCGGCCCACACGCGGATTTCGGACAGGCCGTGCACCAGGTGGTCGAGGTTGTGATAGTGGCGGTCCGCGCCGCCATAGGCCTGCGGCCCCGTCAGGTGCGCGAACCAGTGATCCGCCAGCGCGATATCCGCTTGCGAGGCGCTGGCGTAATTCCACAGCGCTTCCCACTCCTTGCGCAGGCAGTCGAGTATCCACGCCTGATAAGCGGGGCCGGGGACGAATTTCTTCATGGTCCAGTTCCAGCCGACGGGCCCTTCCAGCGCCTTGACGAAGCTGGAACTGACGGAACCGAGGTCGCGCGGCGGCATGACGAAAATCGTCTTGGCGCCAGCAAGCACGTCCACATTGGTTTGCTGGATCAGATTTTCATAGTCGAAATCGGCCGTCGTGCGGATGCCGCGGATCAGGTAGTCGCAGCCGTGCTTTTTCGCTGCGCGCGCCGTGTAGTCGCCCTTGACGATGACCACCTTCACATTCTCCCAGCCGCACTCGCGCGCGCTCTGTTCGATGATGCGCTTGCGGTCTTCGGCGGGAAATTGGGGACGCTTGGCGGGGTTTTGCGACAGGAACACGATCACCTCGTCGGCGAGCGAACGCGCTTCGCCGATCACCCACATGTGGCCGTTGGTGATGGGGTCGAGGGTTCCTGAAAATCCAATCTTCTGCATGCTGCGCTCCGTGGTCTGGTTCTGCTTGTTTCGCAGACAATATAGGGCCACGGCGCGCACGTCAATGCACCCGCTTAAAGATCGTCCTCATGCAAGGGCAAAGTGGAGGGAAATCTGCCTCATTTTTTCACTGCCTGGGGGAATTCCACGCGCACGCACAGGCCGCCCAGGCGTTCGGACTTGTCCAGCACCAGGCGCGCGCCATGGCGCTCGGCGATGGCCTTGATGATGGCCAGCCCCAGGCCGCTGCCGTTGGCGTCCGTGCCGGGCACGCGGTAGAAGCGGCTGAAGACGCGTTCGCGCTCTTCGGGCGGGATGCCGGGGCCGTTGTCTTCCACAGACAAGGTCACACCGACGGGGCTGGCGCGCAGGTCGATGTCGACCGTGCCGCCCTGCGGCGTGTACTTGATGGCGTTGTCGACCAGGTTGCGCAGCATGATGTTGAGGGCGTCGGCCTGCCCCGCCACCTTGGCCGGATCCATGTGGTGCAAGCCCAGGTCGATCTTGCGCGCCTGCGCGATGCCGGCCATGTCGCCCAGCGCGCGCTTGACGACGTCGTTCAAGTCCACCGCCTGCAGCTGGTCGCCGCTGGCGGCACTCGCTTCCTGGCGCGCCAGCACCAGCAACTGCTCGACCAGGCGCGTGGCCCGCTCGATGCCGGCGCTGACGCGCGAAATCGCCAGGCTGCGTTTTTCTGCCGATTCGGCCCGCTCCAGGCTGAGTACCTGCAGCTTCAGGGCCGCCAGCGGCGTGCGCAATTCATGCGCGGCGTCGGCGACGAAATGCTGCTGCGCGTCGAACGCCGTTTTTACGCGGCCGAACAGCAGGTTCAGTTCATGCACCAGAGGGCGCACCTCGTCAGGCAAACCCGCTTCCGAGACGGGCGACAGATCGTCCGCCTGGCGCGCCGCCACCTGCTTGCGCACGCGCGAGACGGGCGCCAGCGAACCGCTGACGACCCACCAGACGACCAGCATCAATATCGGCGCCATCAGGGCGATAGGCCCCACCGTGCGCAGCGCCAGGCTGCCGGCCATGCGCTTGCGCACGGCCATGTCCTGGGCGATCTGCACGGTCTGGGAACTGGTTTGCACGGAAAAGATGCGGTAAGTCGTGCCGTTCGCCTTCACATTCGAAAAGCCCAGCACGGCGCGCTGCGGCAGTTCCGCGCGCGTGATCGAGCGGAACACCTGCACGCCGTCCGGCGTCCACACCTGCACCACCATGTCGTTGTTGACGGGGTCGGCCGGCAAGGCTTGCGCATGGTTGGCCAGCGGCGCGCCGGAGCGCAGCGACAGGGCCATCTGCTGCATGTGATAGTCGAAAATCTGGTCGGCGTCGTACAGCGCGCTGCGGTAGGCGATCGACGCCTGCGCCAGGGCCGCCATGATGATGGCCGCCAGCAAAAACCACAGCAGGCGGCCGCGCAGCGAGTGCGTCACCGTGACCTTCATCCTCATGCCTTGGGCACCATATAGCCGAGGCCGCGCACGTTCTGGATCAAGTCACTGCCCAGCTTTTTGCGCAAGCCATGGATATACACTTCGACGGCATTGCTGTTGACTTCATCCTTCCAGCTGTACAGTTTTTCTTCCAGCTGCGCGCGCGACAGCACGATGCCGGGGCGCGCGATCAAGGCTTCCAGCACGGCCCATTCGCGCGCCGACAGGTTGACGGGATGGCCCTCGGCGATCACTTCGCGCGTCAGCGGATTGATGGAGACGCCCTGGTGCTCGAAGATCGGTTCCGGCCGCCCCGAGGCGCGCCGCAGCAGGGCACGTATGCGCGCCAGCAATTCATCGAGGTCATACGGTTTCAGGACGTAATCGTCGGCGCCCGCGTCGAGGCCGGCGATGCGCTGCTCGACGGCGTCGCGCGCCGTGGCCACCAGCACCGGCGTGTCGAGCTTGCGCAAACGCATCGAGCGCAGCACGTCGAGGCCATCCTTGCGTGGCAAGCCCAGGTCCAGCAGCACCAGGTCATAGGTCTGCGTCTGCAGGGCCGTGTCGGCCATGTCGCCATCCTTGACCCAGTCCACCGCGTAATGCTCGGCGCGCAGCAAATCGAGCACCACCTCGCCGATCATCGTATCGTCTTCTACCAGCAATAAGCGCATGGCTGCTCCTTGTTCAATTTTTCACCCCAACGGCGAAAGGCCGGGGTCGAACCCTCAGGGTTCGACCCCAGTATTTGCCCTCGGGTTTGTTTCTTCATTAACCCAAACGCACGGGAATAAAAATCTTGTCGGGGCCCCGCTGTATCAGCAAAGCCACCGACTTGGCCGATTTTTCCACCACGTCGCGCACTTGCTCGACCGTGTTGACGGGACGGCCATTGACCGACAATAACACGTCGCCCGGCTGCACTCCGGCATTCGCGGCAGCGCCGCCCGCGTCTTCCACCAGCAAGCCGGCGCTGATGCCCGCCTCGCGTTTTTCATCCGATTGTAAGGGACGCAGTGCCAGGCCCAGCTTTACCTTGCCGGCGGCGCTGTCGCTCTTCGCCACGTCAGCCACCTTGTCGGCCGCATTGCCCAGGGTGGCCGTCAGGTTGACGACCTTGCCGTCACGCCAGACATCCATGCTGATCTTGTCACCTGGCAAGGACGTGCCCACCAGCGCCGGCAAGTCGGCCGAGCCGATGATGCGCTGGCCATTCACCTTGCGCACCACGTCGCCCGATTTCAGGCCCGCTTTGTCGGCCGGGCTGCCCCGCTCCACGTTGGCCACCAAGGCGCCTTCCGGCGTGGCCAGCTTGAACGAATCGGCAAAGCCCTGGTTCACTTCCTGCACCGTCACGCCCAGCTTGGCATGACTGGCCTTGCCCGTGGCGACGATCTGGTCCTTGATGCGGCCCGCCAGGTCGATGGGGATGGCGAACGACAAGCCCTGGAAGCCGCCTGTCTGGCTGTATATCTGCGAATTGATGCCGACCACTTCGCCGCGCGTATTGAACAGCGGGCCGCCCGAGTTGCCGGGGTTCACTGCCACGTCCGTCTGGATGAAGGGCACATTGCTATCGTCCGGCAAGGAACGGCCCTTGGCGCTGACCACGCCGGCCGTCACCGTACTGTCGAAGCCATAAGGAGAACCGATGGCCAGCACCCACTCGCCCACTTTCAGGTCGCTCGAATGGCCGAGCGGCACGATGGGCAGGTTATTGGCATCGATCTTCAGCACGGCGATATCCGTCTTCGGATCCGTGCCCAGCACCTTGGCGCGGAATTCGCGGCGGTCGTTCAGCTTGACGGTCACTTCGCGCGCATCGCGCACCACGTGAGCGTTCGTCATGATGATGCCGTCCGGGCTGACGATGAAGCCGGAGCCGAGGCCGTGCGTGGGCACGTCGCGGCCACCGCGCTGCCCGCCTTGCGGACCCTGGAAGCGGCGGAAGAATTCAAAGAACGGGTCGTTGCCGAAATCGTCATTGTCAGCCTGGGCCGAGGGGTCGTAAGCCACCTTGGTGCTGCCCGTGACGCTGATGTTGACCACGGCCGGGCTGTTGCGCGCGGCGATCTGGCTAAAGTCGGGCAAGGCCACCAGCGGCGCGGCAGCGGCAGGCGCGACGGCGGCAGCTGCGGGGGCGGCGGCATTCGCGCCGGCATTGTTCTGATGCACCACCATGGCGCCACCGGCGCCCAGCACACCGATCGCGGCCAGCGCGGCTACGGTGCGTTTGATTTTCAGGGATGCGGTATTCGTTTGCTGTTCCATGAATTGCTCCTCATTCAATGAGATTTTGATGTATGCAATAGTGGGCCACGAGTCTTAGGCAGTGCTTAACAATTTTCTATTTGGAAACAGGCATTTGCGCCTTTAAGCAGGGTTTAATCTTGCGCGCCGCGCGCACCTCGCATGGCGGGCCATGAAGAACCCGAACGGGCTCCAGACGTGATACTGGCCGGATCAACCGGCCAGTATTTTACTGCATGGGGAGGCGCTATCTCCTCCCGACGATGCCAGCGCGAGGCGCCGGGATCAGCTCAACTCAGATCACATCAGGCTGCCTGACGCTGTTCCAAAGTGCTGACGGTGGCGCCAGTGGCGGTGCCGATCTCGATCTTGCGCGGTTTCAGCGCTTCCGGCACTTCACGCACCAGGTCGATGGTCAGCATGCCGTTTTCAAACGTGGCGCCCGTGACCTTCACGTGGTTGGCCAACTGGAACCGCTGTTCGAAATCGCGGGCAGCGATACCGCGATGCAAGAACGTGCGCTCGACGCCATCTTTCTGCTTGCGACCCGTGACGTGCAGGGAGTCGCGTTCGGCGATGATGTCGACCTCTTCGCGCGAGAAGCCGGCCAATGCCATCACGATGCGGTACTTATCTTCCGACACCAGTTCGATGTTGTACGGCGGATAGCTGGGCTGTGCATCGGCGCGCTGTTCGTTGAGCAGCTGTGCCAGGCGGTCAAAGCCAATGGCGGAACGGTACAGGGGAGCAAGGTCAAAAGTACGCATGATAAATATCCTTTTCAAATGAAGCGATAAGAGGGGCGGACCTCACCATGAGCATCCGCTTGCTACCAATCTAAGGACGATCAAGCGGTCTTCAAGGCCTTGAAATTGGCGAAAAACGCCCCAGCCGCCACTAAATTTGTAAGAAATTTTTACATGAGCCAGCCAGGGGGATTTGCATGGCGTCCCCTATGCGGCACCGGCTTTTGGTGTATGCTGGCGGCATGAACAATGACACCGACATCCAGCTCAGCGGCCCCTTCAAGGCCACCGACGGCTCCGGCCGTGCCCACGACATCAAGGCCATCCGCATCTTCGACGAAGGCTACGGCATCATCGACGTCTACGTCGATTTCGCCGCCCCGCTCGAAGCGGGCGCCTATAAGGACAAGACCCTGGTCGGCCACATCCTGGCCCGCCTGCGCGGCCTCGGCTACGTGGGCCCCGACTTCGGCCATGGCGACCTGGGCTTGCAAGACAAGAAACTGATCGTCCTGGAAGCGCCGGAAGAATTTTCCGCCTTTGCCGTCAGCAAAGGCTGGAAAGATCTTTCGGCAGAATTTGACGAAGATTAATCCTTCAAACTATCGACACTATCTGCGCCGCGCCAGCTCTGCTGCCGCGGCGTTTTTCATGGACAACGATATTTAGGTCAGGTAGCGCGCGCTCCACGCGGCGATCACGTTGGCAACGTAGGCCGCGTCATCGCGGCCCGTCAATAAGTGATCGGCATCGTCGAGCGAAATAAAACTTTTCGGATGCTTGGCGGCCGTAAATATCTCCATCGCGTTCGACAGGCTCACGGTCGTATCGTTCGGCGCGTGCATCACCAGCAGGGCGCGGCGCAGGCCGGTGATGTGCTCTTTCAAGCTGTGGCTGCCCGCGTCGTCGACGAATTGCTGGCGGATACGGAAAGGCCGCCCTTCCAGCTGCACCAGCGCTTCGCCTTCGGCGGCGATTTGCTCCAGGTGCTCGCTGAACATGCGCGTCACGTACGCGGGCGTGCTCGGTGCGGCCAGGGTGGCGATGGCGGTCGCTTCCGGCACCTGCGCGGCGGCGGCCAGCACGGCGGCGCCACCCAGGCTATGACCGATCAGCAATTGCGGCGCGGCATGTTTTGCGCGCAGGAAATCGGCAGCGGCGACCAGGTCGTCCACGTTCGACGAGAAATTCGTGGCCGCAAACTCGCCTTCGCTGGCGCCCAGTCCCGTGAAGTCGAAGCGCAGCACGGCGATGCCGTATTGCGTCAAGCCTTGCGCGATGCGCCGCGCGGCCAGCACGTCCTTGCCGCAGGTAAAACAGTGGGCGAACAGCGCATACGCGCGGATGGCGCCGTCGGGCGCATCGAGCCGCGCCGCCAGCACATGGCCGTGTGCGCCAGGAAAATCTTGCCGGGTGGATTTCATTGTCTCAGATCAAAGCTGCCGCGCAGGGCGGCCGATGGCGCATTGTAGCGCCGCCCGGCCGCCGCCGGCTGGCATCACTTTAATCACGCTTGGGTATATCCAGGCCCTTGATGACGGCAGGACGGGCCAGAAACGCGTCCAGCGCGCGTTGCACATTCGGGAAATTGCTGAAACCGACGAGCTCGCCCGCGCCATAGAAACCCACCAGGCAGCGCACCCACGGGAAGATGGCGATGTCGGCAATCGTGTATTGGCTACCCATGATCCAGTCGCGGCCCTGCAGGCGCTGCTCAAGCACGCCCAGCAAACGCCTGGCCTCGCCGAGATAGCGCTCCAGCGGACGCTTGTCCTCGTAGTCCTTGCCGGCGAATTTGTGGAAGAAGCCCACCTGGCCAAACATGGGGCCGATACCACCCATTTGTAACATCAGCCATTGGATCGTTGCATAGCGCAGGCCCGCGTCCTGGGGGATGAACTTGCCCGTTTTTTCGGCCAGGTACAGCAGGATGGCGCCCGACTCGAACAGGGCCAGCGGTTTCCCATCGGGACCGTTCGGGTCGAGGATGGCGGGAATCTTGTTGTTCGGATTGAGGGACAGGAAGGCGGGCGACAGCTGATCGTTCTGCTCGAAGCTGACCAGGTGCGGCTCGTACGCCAGGCCCAACTCCTCCAGCAGAATGGAGACCTTGATGCCGTTCGGCGTCGGCAGCGAGTACAGCTGCAGGCGCTCGGGATGCAGTGCAGGCCATTTTTGGGTGATGGGGAAGTCGGAAAGTTGAGACATGGAAATCCTTATTGAAGTGGTTGACGCGGCGCAAGCAAGTATAGCCAAGCATGGCGGTTTCAGCAGGGCAGCGCATTCAGCCAAACAAGCCATGCAAAAACCAGCGCGGCGCGGCATTTTCTCCGCTGCCGGCGATGCGTTCGCGGTAGACCCAGTAGTGGGCGTGGTCGAGGCCTTCCGCGATGAAATAATCGCGCGCCTGCGACTGGCCCCACCAGCCCGCCTCGATACGCTCGGCGACAGACACCATTTTCAAAGGCGAGCCATAAAAGGGCCGGTGTTCGCGCATCAAGAGGGCGACGGGCTGGGCCAGCAGCCAGCCGGGACGGGGCATGCCGGGCAAGCCGGGCGGCAAGTCCGGCGCCGCGTTTTTTGCGCCGGGCTTGGCCGGCAGCGGCAGCCACTGGTTGGCCGTCTCGGGGCGGTAATCGGCGCGCGGCACTGCCTGCAAGACATTCTCGGCACCCAGGCGCGCCACCAGCAATTCCAGCAAGCGCTGGCGCTCCTGCGGCGTGCCGCCCGGCTCGGGAAACAGACTCTCGCTGGGCGGCGCCATGGGCTGCACCTGCAGCGCTTCCAGGGTGAGGCCGATCACGGGAGAGTCCAGCACCAGTTGCGCCAGGCGCTCCTTGAGCAAGCGCACCAGGTGCTCGTCGCGCCAGACGGCGACACCCAAGGCCAGGTCGATGACGGTGGGCGTGCGCGCCACCCTGCCCCGCTCGTGCGCCAGCAGCAGCTGAATGCGCTCGACGGCGAATTGCCGCGCGCACAGCCAGCCCGTCATTTGCTGCAACAGGCGGCGCGCGCCGAACAGCAGCGCGTCGGCGTGCTCCACGCGGTCGAACAATTCCAGGCTGGCGCGGAACGTGGGCGGCGCTTCGAGCCACAGGTACAGTTCCGTGCTGTGGCCATGCGCATCGTCGAGCATGTCCAGCAAGGCTGCGCCGCAGCGGCGCTGCAAGCCGGGCCGTGGCAACTGGCGCAACTGCCCCAGGGTACGGCAGCCGATGCCCTCAAACCAGTCCAGGTAGGGGCGCGCGGGCGGCAGCAAGGCGCACGGCAGGCGGTCGAGGCGGCGCACCAGACTCTCCATGCGCAGCACGCGGCCCCGGCGCGTAGGGGCGCGCGCCAGCAACCAGGCGCCGCGCGCCGTGGGGGCGCACGACAGCTGGGCCGTGTAGCCCAGCGCGCGCAAGCTGGCCGCGATCTGCCGACACAGGGCGCGCACGCCGCCAAACAGGCGCAGGCTGGCGCCCGCATCGACCAGCAGGGTCGCTTCCTCGCCCTGCGCCACCAGCGGAGAGTATTGCAGCAGCGCCAGCGCCACCGCTTGCAGGGCTTGCGCTTCCAGTTCAGGCGAGCGCTCGTGCAAGCGCGCCTGCGGCGCCAGCATCAGCGCGCCGGCGCGGCGCATGCCTGGCCGGATGCCGGCCGCCCGCGCCAGCGGCGACAGGGCCATCACTTGCTCCTGCTGCAGCACCACGCCCAGGTGATCAGCCGACCAGCGCGGGCAAAACACTTCGAGCGGGAGCCGGGGCAGGCACAGGCCGATCCAGAGTCGCATGGCGTAGCAATAGTGAAGGAGGTTGCAGGGGCAGGAACAGGGGCGCGTCGCGCTGCGGTCCCCGGCGCTTGATGAAGCCGATCTCGATGCCGCCGGCGGCCGGGCGCACGGACAGGCGCAGCGGTGCCGGCGACGCATCCTGCGCGCCGTGCAGCGGGCGCAGCATGCAGAACAGGGTGTTGCCGCTTTGCGCGGCCAGGTGCAGCCGGCGCAGGCTGTCGGCACGCACGTGCGCCTGCCAGAACAGCAAGGCGCCGCAACTGCCACTACGCAAGATGTTTTCCGCCGCCCACAAGGCATCCTTGCTGCCGGCGCTCTTTAGCCACAGCAATTGCGACGGCGCCAGTCCCTGCGCGGCCAGGGCCAGCGCCTGTGGCGGATGGGGTGGTTGCAGCAGCACGATGGGCAAGCCCGGCAGTTGCGCCAGCGCAGGCGCCAACAGGCGCAATTCGCCGCTGCCCGGCTGCTGCACCAGCAGATCGATGAGGCTGCCGCTGGGCCAGCCGCCGCCAGGCAACTGCGCGGACAGGGCGGCAAAGCCCGTGTCCAGGCAGCGTGTGGCGCCCTGGCCCAGCTGCGATGCGCGCCACAAGGACGGGTGCAAGGCTTCCGGCGAGGCCATCAATTCGGAATGTTGCATCATTGGCTAGATAGATAAATACTGTATGCATATACAGTACTATTCGCGCCCGCTTTTGGCAAGGCCTATCTGCATATTATCTGCGCAGCACCTCCCCGGAGGCCGCTCCGCCATGTCCGAAAAACCCCGTTTTTGGCATCGATTGCTGTACCATAAGCACTCTCCTTACCGCTCGGCAATGCACCGGGCGGCTTCCTCCGTCCATAAGGAAACGCATTTGACTACCATCCAACTCATCAGCGCCATCGTCTTCGGCCTTGCGCTCATCCACACCTTCGCCGCCAAATCGTTTGAAACATTGTCGCAGCGCCACCCCCGCCATGCAGGCTTGCTGCATTTGCTGGGCGAAGTGGAAGTCGTGTTCGGCTTCTGGGCCTTCATTTTGATCATCATCATGGCCTTTGTCTCGGGCGGCGATGCGGCCATCGAGTATGCCGAATCGCGCCAGTACACGGAACCGCTGTTCGTCTTTGTCGTCATGGTGGTTGCCGCCTCGCGCCCCGTGCTCGACGCCGTGCAGCGCCTGCTCAAAGGCGTGGCGCGCGTGATGCCGCTGCGCACGGAACTGGCCCTCGTCTGGCTGGGACTGGCGCTCGTCCCCCTGACGGGTTCGATGATCACGGAACCGGCCGCCATGACCCTGGCCGCGCTGATGCTGGCGCCGCAAATCTTTCGTCCGGGCATACCCGAATGGCTGAAATACGGCGCGCTGGGCGTGCTGTTCGTCAACGTTTCCATCGGCGGCACCCTCACCTCGTACGCGGCGCCGCCCGTGCTGATGGTGGCCACCACGTGGAACTGGGATAGCGCCTACATGGCCAGCCATTTCGGCTGGAAGGCCGCCATCGCCGTCCTCATCAACGCCACCGGTGTGAGCATATTGCTGCGCAAATACCTGCACAGCAACACCTCCGACATCAAGCCGAAGGCCGGCGAAGTCGAAGCGCCCAAAGTGCCGCTGGCCGTCAGCATCGTGCACATGATCGTGCTGGGCGGCGTGGTCGCCCTGGCGCACCATCCCGTGCTGTTCTTCGGCCTGTTCCTGTTCTTCCTCGGCTTCGTGCAGGCCTATGAGCGCTATCAAAGCCCGCTGATCCTGAAAGAGGGTTTATTGGTCGGCTTCTTCCTGGGCGGCCTGGTGGTACTGGGCGGCATGCAGCAATGGTGGTTGCAGCCCATCGTTTCGAGTCTGAAGCCGCTGGCCCTGTTCTTCGGCGCCCTGGGCTTGACGGCGATCACCGACAATGCGGCTCTCACTTACCTGGGCTCGCTGATCGTCGGCATGACGGACGAAGCGAAGTACATGCTGGTGGCTGGCGCCGTGGCCGGCGGCGGCCTGACCGTCATCGCCAATGCGCCGAACCCGGCCGGCGTATCCCTGCTGCGCCGCGGTTTCCAGGATGAATCGATCGGCGCCGTCGGCCTGCTGGCGGGCGCCCTGTTGCCGACGGCCGTGGCGGCCCTGGCCTTCCTGGCTTTGTAAGTCGCATCACGGGGCGGCTACCGGCCGCCCCCGCTTCCTTCAGTTTCCCACCTCAGTTCCCCTCCTCAGTTTCCTTCATACACGAGGAAATGCAGCCGGTCATAGAACAGGCTGTAGGCATAGTCAAACGTGCCCACGCTGCGAAAACCCTTGTGCAGATACACTTGCAGCGCTTCGCTCTTTTCCCACACCGTCAAGGTAATGCGCGCGCAGCCCTTGCGGCTGGCCAGGTCGCGGATTTCATGGAACATCTGCCGGAACAGGCCCTGCCCCCGGTATTTTTCATCGATGGCCAGGCTGCTGACGAAACAGTCGTCGGCGCGCGCATGCGCGAGCACGAAGGCGTCATACGCATCGTCGAGCGCTTTCATGTCGTCGCGGTAATACGAGACGGCGCCGCAAGCCTGGAACTCGGCCATCGTCGCCGCCGTGAAGAAGCCGATGAAGCGCCCGTCCTCGTCATGCAGGCCGTGGATGTGCGCCAGATACGGGTCGATGTTCTGCCGCCGCTGCAATTCGACGAATTGCAGATTGAGTTTATTGCCGAACGAGCAGTATTCGAGGTAACTGGTGGCAAACAGCAGCTTCGCCATGCGGTTCTTCGCCTCATCGCCCAGCAGTTCCCCCGCCACCAGCTTGAGCGGCGCATGCGACAGCAGGCCCGCCTGTGCCTCGTCACCTGGCCGGGCGACATCGCCGGCGGGCGGCATGCGGCTGCCATGGCGGCCCACGGTGGGACGCCAGAAATTGCCAGTGGCAATACGCTGCGAACGGTGGGCCAGCAGGTAGCGGCAAAAGACGGCATTCACGCGATCCAGCTGCGGGTCGTCCGACAGCACCGAGTAATAGTGAAAATGCTCGATGTCCGCCCGCAGCTGGGCCGCATACGCCATGCGCGGCACTTCCTCGATGTCGAACACGTCGACGATGTCGGGCAGGCTCAGGGGATCATCGAGTTGCCAGCCAATTTCGGCTAGCTGCGCCACGCAGCGCGCATACGCGCGCCGCTCCTCGTCGCTCAAGGGGATGTGCATGCCGGTAATGATATCGTCCAGCAAACGCATGCCGCGGATGCCGCCCGCCACCGCTTCCCGCGCGCCGTCATACAGCACGCCATAGCGCTGGTAGAACTCGGCATGGCTGAGCAGGGTCACGCCCAGGTTTTTCTTCCATTCGGCATAAAACTGGCCAAACAGCTGCGCCTCGAATTGCGGGCAGGAACGGGGAACCGCTGCATCGATGTCCGCATAGGCGAGGTTCACATTGCGCTGGATCACACGCAGCGCGGCATCGTTCTTCTTGGCGATCAGCATGCCCGTTTCATCGAGAAACAGATTCATCCAGCTGACATGCCGGCGCTCTTCGCTGTCACCATCCTTGCGCTGGAAATAATCGGGCACTTCCGGCTTCATCAGGAAAATCGTCGCCGGATTGTGCGGGATCGTATCGACATCCATATACATGCCGCCGTATTCGCACATGATGAGGATGCGGAAATAATCGGACAGGGTGGCGAAGTAGCGCTGCGTATGCAGGGTATCGAGTATGCCGAAGCGGGCCGGCGCGAAATCGAGCGCCAGCGCCCTCAACGAGTTGATATGCAGGGTCGTGCCGCCGATGGCGTAGCGGCCTATCGTATAGCGCCCGGCACCGCCCGTGGGGCTGAAACGCTCGTCATTGCGCAGCTGCTGCGCATCCCACACCCACAGGATGGAGACATACGGCGCGCCGCCGTTGTGCCGCACCGCTTCCAGCGCCGCGCCCCACTGCTGGATCGCTTCGGCTGCGATGGCCGGCAACGCTCCGCCCATCCAGATGCGGTGCAGGTAGCGCTCGTCGTCGCCCAGCGCGCGCGTGGGGATGCAGCTGAGCGACGAGCAGCTTGCCGCATTGAAATGGTTGAAGTTCAGGGCGACGAAGCTGCGCAGGGACGCGATGCCCGCCTGGTGCTCCACTGCCAGTTGTTCCAGATCAATGCCGGGGGGCCGGACATCGGCCAGAGTGATGTAATCGAGTTTCAGCCGGTTGATGCGGAACTCGTATTCCAGGTTGAAAATCTTTGCTTGATCGTGTTTCGAGGCCAGGTCATCTATTTTCATGGGCGCACCATTTTCCGCAGGAGAGTGTCAATAAACTTCGCAGGAGGTAAAACAAGGTCGACAACATGCGCATCGTTGCGCCATCAGTGCCGGGCCAGCAGCACCTCGCTTTCCCGGCGCCCCGTCATGCCCCGCGTAAACAGCAGCAGGCAGGCGGCGATGACCACGATGACGGGGATATTGAGCAGCGCATACGTTTCCAGCGCATAGCCGAAGCGCTGGCACAGCACGTTGTACAGCTGCAGCCAGGCGAACAGATAAATGCAGTACAGCAAGCTCATGGCGGCCGTCGTCAAGGTCATCGATTCCTTGCTGGCCGTGATCGCGCTGCGGATCAGGGCGCCGTTGAACAGGCCGAAGCCGATGGAATAGACAAACATGCAGGCCGCAAACACGTCGACATGGTGGCGGCCCGCGCCGGCGCCCAGCATGCCGCCGGCCGCGATCAGCCCGCCCAGGCGCAACAGGGAGACGAGGGGGAAATCCTGGCGCAGGCGCTGGATGGCGATGCTGCTGAGGACAAAGCCCGACAAGATCACGCATTGCAAGGCGATATACGTGGCATAGGAAGCACCCATTTCCTGCAGCACGAAGATGGGCGAAAAGCCGATCCAGGCCGTCAGCGGCACGGTGGCCAGCCCGGCCGTGAACATGCCGAACATGAAGCGCCCGTTGCTGAAAATGGCCGCATAGCTGCGCACGATGGCGCGGCCATCCAGGCGCGGCTGGGCCGGCGCCGCGCGCGGCATGCTCTTGAACAGGCCCAGCAAGGACAGCAAGGCCAGCAGGCCGGAGAGGAAAAAGACGTAGCGCCAGTCCAGCCGGCTGATGATGGCGCTGCCGAGGATGGGGCCGGCCAGGGGCGCGAGGATGGTGGTGCTCGACAGAATGCTGCTCAGCTTGACGGCCGCCATGTCATCAAACAGCTCATGAATCATGGCATAGCCGACGAAGATGAAGCAGCAGCCCATGCCCTGAATGAAACGCGCGGCGAGAAATTGCTCGATCGAGGAGGAAAATGGCACAGCCAGCGTGGCCAGCAGGAACAAGGTATTGCCGGTCAGCACCAGCTTGCGCTTGCCGATGGTGTCGGCCAAGGGCCCCAGGAAAATCTGCAGGGAACTGCCGCCCAGCAGATACAGGCTCAAGGACAGGGGAACGAATTTTTCCTCTGCCTGGAACTCGCCGACGATGCCCAGCATCGCCGGCATGATCATGTCGTTCGACAAATAAATATTCAGTTCAAAGACGAGGAAAAACGCAAAAAACCACAGCAACTGCTTGGACTTGATAGACATGGCGCGTTCCGTAACGTGGGTGGCTGCCGTCAGTGCGTATATGCCGTCGGGGCATGGGACGGCAGACACGTTTCACACTGAAAACGTGTACCAATTGTATACCAGTTAGTATTTTTAGCGCCTTTTTTTGTGATTTTTAAATACCGCAGCAATACCACTTATATGAAATCGAGGGAATGACGGCATGCGCTGCCAGGGCTGAAAAGGTGCGGCAGGCGCGCTGACGCGACCGTGCGGCGGCACGGCCAGCGCTGCAGGGAAGAGAAGAACCGTGCGTACCAGTGCCTGCCGTGCCGTTGCGGCGCGCAGGTACTGGTACGCAGGC
Organism: Janthinobacterium leeuwenhoeki; assembly: GCF_051380795.1. NCBI lineage: Bacteria > Pseudomonadati > Pseudomonadota > Betaproteobacteria > Burkholderiales > Oxalobacteraceae > Janthinobacterium > Janthinobacterium leeuwenhoeki. Next base: position 2,317 of record NZ_JBNYXT010000029.1, on the reverse strand, counting down.
TTACCGGCGGTGGTGGCTGGCGAAGAAATCGAGCAGCATCCTGCTGGCGTCGGGCTTGGCCTTGTCATTGAACGGCAGGCTGGCATCGCCACCGCTCCAGGCGTGCTCAAGGTGCTCGACCTGCGCCACGCGCAGCAGCACATCCTTGCCCACCTGATAATCGTGCAGCGCATACGCATGGGCCGGATTGCGCCCGCCCGCAGCGCCGCCAGGCAGGCGCTGTGCCGTCACCACGGTGTCGGCAGGCAGGCGGTTCACGCGCACGCTCTGGCGCACCAGCTGCGTCTGGTTGATGGGCCGCACCACCTTGTCGGCCAGCCCTTGCAGCAGGATGGTGGGCAGGCGGGGAAACGCGGGCCGGCGCGCCAGCACTTCATCGATGGCCGCGTCGGCACGGGCGGCAGCGCCATGTTGCATCACGCCCAGCGCACCGATCAGATTATGCCCGGCGCCAAACACGGGCCCGGAATGCAGGCCCAGCGCGGCAAACAACTGCGGGTGATTCAGGGCCACGATATGTGCCATGCCGGCGCCGGCGGAAATGCCGCAGATATAAATACGCGCACGGTCGATCGCATAGCGGGCCGCCACCTGCTCGATGGCGCCGACGATCAGGCGCACGTCGCCGCCGCCCTCCTGCGTCAGCTTGTCGTACCACTTCCAGCAACGGCGCGCATGCGAGCGCAACGATTGCTGCGGATACAGCACGGCATAGCCCTTGCGTTCGGCCAGGCGGTTCATGCGCGTGCCTTCGGCAAACTGCGTAGCGCTCTGTTCACAGCCGTGCAGCATCACCAGCAGCGGCCGGCCACGGCTGCGCATGGCGGCGCTCGGCGCCTTCTCGGGCAAGTACAGGAAATACGGCAGGCGCCGGCCCGGCACCTGTCCCAGTTCCGGCAATGGCGCATAGTGGGCGGCCAGCCACTTGCCCGGCGGAGGCGCCGTTCGCTTGCGCACGCGCGGCGGCGACAAAGACGTGGCAAAGGGCGCCAGGGCGGGCACGGCGTCGCTGGCGGGCCTGGCGCGCGGCTTGGGACTCGCCTTCACGGTCTTGACCACGGCCTTGCTCACCGTCTTGCGGGGCTTGGGCTTGGCTGGCACGGGCCCGAACAGCACCTTGGCCAGCTTGCTCGCCGTGCGCTGCTGCGCCTTACCCGCGCGCAATAGCCCGCGTAGCCATTTGGTGGCGGGCTTTACCATGACCAGCGGCGCGCTGGCCGTGATGGAGCGTACCGCAAGTTCATCCCTCTGCATCGTTGCATCGTCAGCATGTGCGGCCTCCTCCGTAGAATGCATAGAGTACCGCAATTGGCTGACAACACCGTACGTTTGCACACCGACAAAAGTGCCGTCAGCACCATTGAGGCAGATCAAGTGCGGCCTTGTGCACATGCGTAATCTGGGAACTCGATCAGCACTTCACGAGGAGAGAAGACCATGAGCTATCTGGACCGCGACATCTTGGGCATGTACCGCAACCACGACGGCCCGGGGCCGGCTCTGATGGGGGCCGATACCCTGATCGGGGACGATGTCTATAATCACGACGACGAAGAGCTGGGCGACATCAAGGAAATCATGCTCGACATGCGTACCGGCCAGATCGCCTATGCCGTGCTGTCCTTCGGCGGCATCCTGGGCATGGGAGACAAGCTGTTTGCCGTCCCCTGGGAACGCCTGACCCTGGACAACGTCAACAAGCGCTTCCTGCTCAACGTGAACAAAGACTTGCTGAAAGACGCACCCGGCTTCGACAAGAACAACTGGCCCGACATGGGTAGCGATGCGTGGAAGCAGCAGGTGGATGCGTTCTATGGCAGCGGCACGCGCTACGACCGCGGCGTCATGGCAGCGGGCAGCATGCAGTCCGGCAGCAAAGGCAGCATGTCCAGCGGTTCCATGAGCGGCAGCCGCGCTGGCACGGGCAGCAGCCAAGGCGACCTGGGCTCACGTTCCTCGCTCAACGATGATGAAAGGTAGAACCTGGGTCGGGTAGGTTGTGTAGGTTGGGTAGGTCGGGTAGGTCGGGTAGGTCGGGTAGGTCGGGTAGGTCGGATTAGCGGCGCAGCCGCGTAATCCGACACCACCGACACCACCAACGACATCGTTGACATCGTTGAAACCGTTGACACCGTTAACACCGTTGACACCGCACCACCGTCGCGCCAACGATGGCGTCGGATTACGCGTGGCTTCGCCACGCTAATCCGACCTTGTATTATTCCCTTCATGCCGTTCGTGATATTGCGAACGGTATCGACCGCTGTCAAAATCTTGGTAGGCATATCAAGACCGGGTAACTGGATGCCGTATCCGC